>JACCXO010000037.1 GCA_013696975.1 Nocardioidaceae bacterium
GGCAGCACCGCGTTCGCGTCGGTGTAGGTGATGCCGGTCATCAGGTCGCCGTCAGAGAAGGCCAGACCGTAACGGTGCAGCCAGTAGGACGCTGCCCGCACCAGCATGAACAGGCCCAGCAGCACCGAGAGCTGCACTTGAGCCCCCGATGCCACCTTGTTGCGGCTCGCCTGGAGGCGGATCCCGCCGTACAGATAATGGGTGGCCAGAGCAAGCGCGAACGAGATGACCAAGACGGTGAAACCGAAGCTGATCAAGAACCGGTACCAGGGATAGCCGAAGACGAAGAACCCGATGTCACGCTCGAAGAAGACGTCGGTCTGTCCGAAGGGGACGCCGTTGCGCCACAACAGATAGGTCTTCCACTGCCCAGCCGCGGTGGCTCCACCGAAAAGGAACGCCAGCAGGCCGACACCAAGAAGCACCCAGTGGCGAATCGGGTCGATGATGTCCTGATAGCGCTCGACCGTGGGGTTGCGATAGCCGTCACCGATCAGGATCGGGCGCATCCGGAAGGCCAACAAAGCGTTGCCGACGGCCACGGCAGCCAGCACGAGTCCGAAAATGGTGAAGAGGCCGACTCGGGTCCACAGCATGGTCGAGAAGACGCTGCTGTAATTGATCGAGGCGAACCAGAGTCGTCCCGTCCACACGTCGACGAAGACCGAGAACAGCATGACGAACGCAAACGCCACTGCAAGCGTCGGCAGCAGGGCCCGCGGCCGTCGCGAAGGTGGACGACGAGACCGAACCGGTCGGCCATCGTCCTCGCTGAAGACGCTGCTCATCTGATGTCCTTGTCTCTGTCTATGTATAGGTCAAAGTCTGTTTCTGTTTGTGTTTCCAGAGTCTCCCGCAACGCCTCCACGAGAGCCGGTACGACGTCGGGGCCATGCATCAAGGCGTCGTCACTGTCGTGGGAGCGCAGCCGCACCACGCAGTGCGCTTCACCCGTGCGCAGCACACCAACAGCGATTCGCACGTCTTCGCGCCCGTCGTGCTGGGCGGCGTACGTCACCGCCAGATCGGCATCGTCGGGCACCTGGTCTTCGGCCTCCGGCGGCAGCACCACGCGCTCGACCACAGCCAGCGCGCCCGCGACCTCCGGCGGCCACATTATCGCGCCCAACAACTGCTCGAGCGACTGGCCTTGGTCTTCGAGCTCCTGCTCGACCGGAGTGTAGGGGTCGCCGTATCCGTCACTGATGCCGAGCTCGGCTGCCAGCTCCGGCTCAGCCATCGCCAGCTCCGCTGTCGGCACCAACGCAAACAGTCGAGACGGTTGATCCCAGCCAGCCTGGCTGGCGTGTTGCTCGACCTCGACGGTCGCCATCCGCAGACCCAGTGCGGCGGCGGTCAGATCACTGTCGGCACTCATTGTGAGTCACACCCCTCGACCGATGACTCGTCACCGGCTCGCAGTGACTCGAGCGCCTCCACCGCATCGTCCATCGTTGCCACCTTGACCAAACGGATCTCCTCGTCATCAGCGAAGCCCCCCACGTCGGCGCAGTCACCGGCGGGCACCAAGAAGATGGTTGCACCGATTTCGCGCGCGCCGGCGATCTTCTGCTGGATGCCGCCGATCTCGCCGACCCGGCCGCCTACATCGATCGTGCCCGTCCCGGCGATATGCGCGCCGCCGGTCAGCTCACCCGGCGTGAGCTTGTCGTAGATCCCGAGCGAGAACATCAGCCCAGCGCTCGGGCCACCGATCTCTTGACCGAGCTCGATGTCGACCTCGAACGGCGGGTCGAAGTCATCGCTCAAGATCACCCCCACCCGGGACTGCGCGGCGTCTTCGGGAGAGGGCGCCGTCGTGACCCGGACCTCTTGACTGCTGCCGCTGCGCACGATCTCGAGGGCGATGCGGCTGCCTGGCGCGATTGTGCTGATGGCGTCCACAGCGGCCTGCGTCGAGCCGATGGCGGTCGAGTTCACCGCGACGATCTCATCCCCCTCTTGGAGCACCCCGTCCGCTGGAGCGTCCGGTGTCACACCCTCCACCTTGACCTTGACGGCATCCACACCCGCCTGGGCGAGTCCGACGGCACGTGCTGAGTCCATCGAACCCAGCATCTGGGTCTGATTCTCCTCCTCCACCTGCTGAACGCTCTGGTCTGGCGGATAGACGACCTCACGCGGCAGGAGGATCCTCTCTGCAGACCACCACGCTCCCAGCACGTCAGGCAGCCGCACGTCTGAGCCTGGGGAAGTGACCGATACCGTCGTGAGGTCAAGCCTCCCGGATGTCGGATAGGTCTTCGCCCCCTCGATGCCAATGACCTCTTTGCCGTCGAACTTGCCGATGGTGTTCTCGGTGAGCCCGGGCGACATCACGACATACGGCACCGGAACCAGCAGAGCGACGCCGACCAAGATCGTGAGAGCCATCACGGCCACCGACAAGGAGATGCTGCGGCGATTCATGGGCTCGATGATCTCATCGCGACACGTCCGAGGATGGAACGGGGCGGCTCGACGACTTCCGTACCACCACGCCATGAGTGACCTCAGGCAGCCTGGTGGAGGCGGTCGAGCCACCCCGGTAATTCGACCCGGCTTGTGGCGTGGGACGAGCGAGCGCCTTCTGCATGCGGAGTCGCGCCGCGTCGGAGTCGTCTCGGCGGATGTCGTCGCGCGCGCGGCCGACCCAAGCTGCCCAGATCATCGCCAACCCGGTGGTCACCAGGGGCGGCACCAGCCACCACAACACCTGCATCGCGACCTCCACGTCCACGCTCTTTGACCTGAAAGTTCAGCGTACGTCGGCGCAGATGCGATTCCCTGCCGCTACTACGGCGTGCCCACCCATTCGTCGCTGCCATCGCCGAAGCTCTGGTGCTTCCAGATCGGCACGGTCGCCTTGAGCTCGTCGATGAGGTGCCGCGCCGCCTCGAAGGCGCCGCCTCTGTGAGCACAGGCGACGGCCACCACGACGGCGATGTCCCCGACGGCGAGGTCGCCGACCCGGTGCACCGCGGCGAGGCGGACCACGTCGAACCGCTCAACCACGTCGTCGGCCACCCTTCGCAGCGCCGCCTCCGCCGTGGGATGGGAGCTGTAGCCAAGGTGCTCCACCAACTTGCCACCGTCATGGTCGCGCACCGTGCCGACAAAGAGCGTCACTCCCCCGGCTCGAGGGTGCTGGACGGCGGCATACACCTCGTTTATGTCGAGAGGCGTGTCACGGATGGCGAGCAGCGCGATGGCGTCGGTCATCTCGTCGACTCTAGTGGCAGTAGATTTGGGGCATGGCTGAGCTTCCCCCCAGCAACTCTGGCGACGACCAACCCGACAGCAACCCGCCCAACCCGTTCGCGGGAACACCGCTCGAGCAGATGTTCGGGGCTCTCGCCGGTGGAGACGCAGGCGGCCTGCAGGCGATGTTCGGACAGCTGCAGCGCATGTTCACCCCACACGAGGGGACCGTCAACTGGGACATGGCCCGTGACTTGGCCAGGAAGTCTGTCGCTCAGACCGGGGATCGCTCCCCCAACGCGGGCGACCAGTCTCGACTCCTCGACACCGCACGGCTGGCTGAGCATTGGCTCGACGGTGTCACCGACTTCCCCGCCGTGGGCAGCACCGTTGCTGCCTGGAGTCGCGCCGAGTGGGTCGAGTCGAGCATCCCCGCTTGGCGCGAGCTGGTGGAGCCAGTCGCCGAGAGCGTCGTGGGGGCCATCGGCAAGGCGCTGCCACCCGAAGCTCAAGCTATGGCCGGTCCCATGATGGGCATGCTCACCCAGCTCGGCGGCGCCATGTTCAGCCAGCAGATCGGCCAGGCCATCGGCGCGCTCTCACAGGACGTGGTCTCCGCCACCGACATCGGCTTCCCCGTCAACACAGAAGGCAAGCCGGCTCTGGTGATCGACAACGCCCGCGGCTTCGGCGATGGTCTCGACATCGATGACGACGACGTCCTGCTGTATCTGACGCTGCGTGAATGTGCCTCCCAGCGGCTCTTCGCCGCAACGCCATGGTTGCGAGACTATTTGTTCGCCGCCATCGCGGACTACGGCCGCGGCATCTCCATCGACACGTCCGCCATCGAGGAGAAGATGAGCAGCCTGGATCCGACCAACCTGGCCGGCGTGCAGGAGGCGATGAGCGGAGGGCTGTTCGACCTGGAGCAGACGCCTGATCAACGTGCCGCGCTCACCCGGCTCGAGACTGCGCTGACGCTCGTGGAGGGCTGGATCGACGAGGTCGTCGGCCAGGCAACGGACAAGGTGATGCCGCAAGCGCAGGCCTTGCGCGAGGCGGTGCGGCGTCGGCGCGCAACGGGTGGGCCCGCTGAGGCAACGTTTGCTGCTCTGGTCGGGCTGGAGCTACGCCCACGCCGACTGCGGGACGCCTCCGCTCTGTGGGGAGCCCTCCGCGCGGCTGAGGGCTCCGCCGCCCGAGACGCTGTCTGGGCTCATCCTCACCTCGTGCCCACCGCCGCTGACCTGGATGATCCGCTCGCCTTCGCTCAACGCACTCGGGAGGCCGATGAGATCGACGTCGAGTCAGCTGACTTCGACGCCCAGCTCACCGCGCTGCTCGAAGAAGGCTCTGACGGTGAGGGTCGCGACGAGCGCGACGCCTGAGTGACGCTGTATCACGACGCACTCGCGACACTCACCAGCTGGACCGCCGGCGGGCTGGAGACCAACGAGGCCCCCAAGGGCTTGACCGGTGCTCGCCTTCCCCTTGCGAACGCCGACTCGCCGGTGGAGGCCTCATCGATGCCATGACGCTAGAACCTCGCCTCGATGTCGTCAATCGGCGCGTGTCCTTTGTTGTGGATAAGACTGTGGACGGCCTGTGGGCCTATGCGTGAGCTCCTGTGGACGTTCCGTGGATAACCGTTCCGTCCCTGTGCAGAAGCTGTTAACTTTGCGTGAGCTGTCCCTCCTCACCTGCGCGCTTCCGCTGCCCGGCTTGTGGACAACAAATCTCTTCCGCAGCTCGCCTCGTCCCCAGGACACGGTCGTGAGATCCTCACTGCGAGCCCAGCCCATTACGGTGACAGCGTGAGCCAGTCCCACTCAGGCATGAAGATCGACGTACGTCGGTCACGTCGACGCAAGCAGACCGTCTCGGCGTACCGAGACGGCGCAACGATCGTGGTGATGATCCCGGCCCGCCTCAGCCAGGCAGAGGAGCGCGAATGGGTCGCCGCCATGGTCGATCGGATCACCACTTCCGAGCGCCGTCGGCGGCCCGACGACGTGGGCCTCGCCAACCGAGCGGAGGTCTTGTCGAACCGCTACCTCGACGGGTTGGCCGTCACCGCCTCGGTGCGTTGGGTCACGAACCAGAACTCCCGATGGGGCTCATGCACACCCGTCGATGGTTCAATCCGGCTCTCGACGCGGCTGCAGGGCATGCCGTCATACGTGATCGACTACGTGCTGCTGCATGAGCTGACTCACCTGCTCGTCCACGGTCACGGGGAGGAGTTCTGGGGCTGGGTGCACCGCTACGACTTGAGCGAGCGCGCTCGGGGCTTCCTCGAGGGGGTTTCGGCGACGGCAAAGCTGGACATGACGCCGGATGCCGACTGACTATGCTCGTTTGACCGGATTTGAGAGTTTAGCCACGTGAGAAACCGCGTCACAAGCCAATTATTGGCCCCCGGCTCGTAGGTTCGTGCACGCGCCTGTCGTAGGGTGACGCGAGGTAGTCGTGCCCGCCGCGCTGGCGGATCGCACTCGAGCCGGTGCGGCGAACCTAGCAATGCGGCTTGGTGAACACCCACCACGTCGCCCGTGCCACGAAAAGAGGAGGCCGTCATGGCGGAAACCTGGAGCGGCGAGTTCTACTGCGTGAAGTGCAAGGCCAAGCGTGAGGCCAGCGGCGAGGTCCGTGTCAACGACAAGGGCACCCGGATGGCCAAGGCCACCTGTCCCGAGTGTGGCACCAACCTCAACCGCATCCTCGGCAAGGCCTGACGCCTGCGGTAACGCCGAAATTCGAAGGGCAGCGCCTCGGCCTTCCGGGGCGCTGCCCTTCGTCCGCCCTGCCCGCGCCTGCCCCGCCCGCGTCTGTGCGGACCTGTGGATGGCGAGGGCGTCCGGCTTCTACTTTTTGGCACGCTGATCCTTCACCTCTGAAGGGAACTCACTGTGCGTCCCATGCTCCGCCCCGGATTACAGATTCTGCGCCGGGACCTGTTCACGCTGCAGCTCGGGCTGGATTGGCCTGGGCTCGCCGTGGTGGAGGAGACCCCAGCGATTCGGGCGGTGCTCGACGCGATCGACGGCTACCGAGACGCTGCGGGCGTCGTGCTGAGCGCGATGGACGCGACGGGTATCCAGCGAACGGATTGCGATGAGGGTCTGGCTCTGCTGATCGACAGCGGAGCGGTCGTTGCCCAGTCCGGACGCTCGCCCGATGTCAGCGAGCAGGCCTGGTCGGCGCTTTCTTTGCTGGCCGGCCCAGGGCGCACCGCCTCCGACGTCATGCACAAACGAGCCGGCTGCACTCTCTTCGTCGAGGGGACCGGACTGGTGTCGAATCACGTCCACCGCGCCATCGAGCTCGCCCGACTCAACGTCAGCGACCGGGCGGCGGGAGCCGACTTGGTCGTCGTGGCCACTGACCACGAACCGGCGCGCTCGCGCATCGACGGCCTGATGCACCGGGGAGTGCCGCATCTTTGGGTGTGCATCCGAGATCTGGTGGGGGTCATTGGTCCTTTCGTCATACCCGGCCACACCACGTGCCTGCGATGTGTCGACGCCGCACGTACGGACCGCGACCCGGCGTGGCCGGCCCTACTCGACGCCGCGGCGGCACGGCCGTTGCCGGTCACCGCGAGCGATCCGGTCTTGTGTGCTCTGGTTGCCTCCTGGGCGGTGCTGGAGGCTCAGACGTGGGCGGGCGGTCTGCACCCGCAGACGTTCGATCGGGTGATCGAGATTCCCTACGGCTTCGGGGCGGTTCAGACCGAGAGTTTCGACCTTCACCCGCACTGCGGCTGTGGATGGCCCACCTGGCAGGACACAATAGGGGCATGAGTGACCTGCCTAGGAAGACCGTTGCCCGGACTGCGCGGCTGGCGTCGCTGCCGTTGGGATATGCCGGACGGGCAACGCTTGGGTTCGGTAAGAGAATCGGTGGTGCACCCGCCGAGGCGGTGGCAGCCGACGTGCAGCAACGCACCGCTGAGCAGCTCTTCAAGGTCCTGGGCGAGCTCAAGGGTGGCGCTATGAAGTTCGGGCAGGCGATGTCGATCTTCGAGTCGGCGCTGCCCGAGGATCTCGTCGCCCCCTACCGCGCGACCTTGACCCGCCTACAGGACTCAGCGCCACCTATGTCGGCGTCGCTCGTCCATCAAGTCCTGGCGCGGGAGCTTGGAGCTGGCTGGCGCAAGCAGTTGATCGGCTTCGACGACATACCGGCGGCGGCAGCCTCGATCGGGCAGGTGCACAAGGGGGTTTGGCACGATGGTCGCGCAGTGGCGGTCAAAGTGCAGTATCCCGGCGCCGGTGATGCGCTGGTCGCCGACCTCAAGCAGATCGGGCGTGCAGCCAAGCTGTTCGCCGGCTGGATCCCAGGGCTCGACATCAAGCCTCTGGTGGCCGAGCTCGAGGCTCGCACTTCTGAGGAGCTCGACTACGACCTCGAGGCCGAAGCGCAACGACTCTTCGCGGCCGCCTTTGCCGATGACCCGGAGATCGTCGTGCCCAACGTGGTGGCTAACTCCGACAAGGTGCTGGTGTCCGAATGGATCGAAGCGGACCGCTCGCTGGCCCGCCTCATCGCCGAAGGCAGCCAGGGCGATCGCGACCACTACGGACAGATCTATATCCGGTTCCTCTTCTCGGGGCCGGCCCGAGCGGGCCTCCTGCACGCCGACCCGCACCCGGGCAATTTCCGACTGCTGGCTGACGGGCGGGTGGGTGTCGTCGACTACGGTGCGGTCGCGCGGCTCCCCGACGGCAGTCTGCCGGCGGTCATTGGGAGCCTGCTGCGCCACGCTGTCGAAGACGACTACGAAGCTGTTCTGCTTGGTCTGCGTCAAGCCGGCTTCGTGAAGGAACGGATGTCCCTCACGGCCAGCGACCTCAGGGACTACCTGGCACCGTTCGTGGAACCGGCGTCGGTCGACAACTTCCAGTTCTCCAGAGAGTGGATGCGTGTGCAGTTCTCGCGGATCAACGATCCTCGACAACCGGGCTACACCACCGCACTCAAGATGAATCTGCCGCCGGAATATCTTCTGATCCACCGGGTGTGGCTGGGCGCCATTGGCGTGCTGTCGCAGCTGGGAGCAAGAGCTCCGTTCGCGGACATCCTCGCCGAGTCCTTGCCCGGCTTTCTGGTGGACGACGCCGGCGTGGACGACGCCGGTGTGGACGAGTGAGTATCGGACGACGGAGTCTGTAGACGGTTCCGGGCTGTTCACGCCTGAGTCGAGAAGCGCAGAACGAGTGCCCGGAACCACGCAGGTTCCAGGCACTCGTTCGGTCGGTCGCTGCTCGGTCGGCCTACTGCTCGGTCGGCTCACAGTGGTGGCAGGGATCAAGCGGCGACTTCGCACTTCCGCGGGCGACCACGTGGACGCTTGCGGGCGACGACTGCTCCAGCAACGAGCAGCTCACCACCCCACACTCCCCATGGCTCGGCGCGGTCGAGTGCGCCTGCTAGGCATTCCACTCGCACCGGGCAGCTCCGACACAGCGATTTGGCGAGCTCGACATCGGTCGGTGACTCCGCGAAGAACAACTCGGGGTCGTTGGACCGGCAGGGCAAGTTGGCTGCCTGGCCTGCTTCTCTCGTCACCAACGCGTCCAGGACGCTGAGTGTCATGTTTTTCACCTCCTAGTCGAGCGATCGGGCAAATAAAAAACCGCGGATCCCGATGGGGGTCCGCGGCTCTGGAGGTGCCGGCGAGAAACGTCTGTTTCCTATACCGGTGGACTCCAAGCACGAACGCCCGGGACACTGTTGGGGGTTGCAGCGACGGGGCTCGCCTGAAGACGGTCCGCTCCCTTGACCCCTGCGTGGATGGGCAGGGCGATGCCGGTCAACGGGGCGTCGGCCGCGCGGTGGCTAAACACACCTGCAGCTGACCGCAAGGAGCCAGACATGCGAAAGCGCGTCGCCGTCGGCGTCGCGGTGGGCTCAAAGATCAACATGCTCGGGCCTCCTTCCGATGGAGTGGGCGTGAAAGTTGCAATGGTGGAAGGTTACGCGTGTCTCGAGAGGGCGTGCAAACTATTTAAGGAAACATCTGAAAAACCGCTCATGACGTCTCCAGCGCCGGCAACGGATGCTCAGCCGAGCAAAGCCCCATGAGATCCCCCCCGTACTTTGTGATTTTCACTTGTCCGATGCCCGGAACCTTGATCAGCGCCGCAAGGTGGAGTGGCTTGATCTCTGCGAGGGCCGTCAGGGTGGCATCGGTGAAGATGCAGTAGGCGGGAACCTTTTCTTCAGCCGCCTTGTCTCGCCGCCATTGGCGCAAGGCGGCATAGAGCCCTTCGTCATAGCTGCTCGGGCACTCCACGCACCGGCCCAGCTTGCACTCGCGGGGGTCGGTCAGCGGCCGCGAACAAATCCGACAGGTTGCCACCTTCGGTGTCTTGGTGCGCCGTCTCGACGAGGGAGCAGCCGTCGCCAGTGGCTGACGATGACGCTCGTCAACCAGTCCGGCAAGGAACCGGCTCGGAGCACGAGACCCGCGACCGCCGGGGCTGCGCGTAGCTGCCCACGAGACACGGAGCAGGTCGCGGGCCCGGGTCAGACCGACATACAGCAGGCGTCGCTCCTCGTCGATGCTGGCGGTCGTGTCGGCGTAGACCAGGGGCATCGTCCCCTCATGGGCACCCACGACGAAAACGACCGGCCACTCGAGTCCCTTGGCCGCATGCAGCGTGGCCAAGGTGACGCCTCCGGCCACTGGTGCATGCTGAGCGTCGGCGCGCCGTTGCAACTCGACGGTGAAAGCACCCAGTTCAAGCCCCGGATCGGCGTCGGCCGCCTCCTCGGCGACGGACACCAGGGCCTGCAACGACTCCCAGCGATCCCGCACGCTGCCCCTGCCATTCGGCGCAGTGGGCGACCAACCCATCTCGCTGAGCACGGCGACAACCTCGCCGACGAGCGGGCCGCCCGCTGTCGGTGCCCCGCGAGCCGCGCCTCGCAACAACGTCATGGCCTGCTTGACCTCGGCTCGCTCAAAGAACCGGTCAGCCCCTCGAACGACGAACGGCACTGACCGCTCAGCCAACGCCTCCTCGAAACTCTCGGACTGCGCGTTGATCCGGAACAGCACCGCGATGTCTGCCGGGTCGGTGCCGCCTGCCACCAACCGGGAAATCTCGGTCGCGACCCCGGCGGCCTCGGCTACTTCGTCGGGATAACCGGTGAAGTCTAGCGATTCGCCGGCCTCGCGAATGGCACGCAACCGCACAGCTGAGCGGCCGACTTTGCCTGCCATCACGGAGTTCGCCGCCTCCACGACCTGCGGCGTCGAGCGATAGTTGCGCATCAATGTCACCGAGGTCGTGCCGGCGAACTTCGCGGGGAAGTCGAGGAGGTAGCCGGCTGACGCACCTGCGAAGGAGTAGATCGTCTGAGCGGGGTCACCCACGACGCAGAGCTGGTCGCGGCCGCCAAGCCAGAGGTCGAGCAGTGCTGCCTGGATAGGGCTGACGTCTTGGAACTCATCGACCACGAACCACTGATACTGGCGACGCACCGCCGCCGCCGCGCGTTCATCCTCAGACAAGACAGCCGCGGCGCAGAGAAGCACGTCTTCCATGTCGATGCGATGGCGAATGCGCTTGACGTCTTCATAGTCCGCGTAGATCTTTGCGACTGCGGCAGCGTCGTGGCCGTCGACCTCTCTGCTGTCGCGCGTCGCCAGCGCCAAATAGTCACCAGGTCTCACGTTGGACACCTTGGCCCACTCGATCTCACTCGCCAGGTCCCGCAGCTCGGCTTGGTTGGCCTTCAGTCGACCACGCGCCACAGCCTCGCTGAGCAGGCCGATCTTCGATGCCGCGATCGGCGGCAGCTCATCTCCAAAGACCTGTGGCCAGAAATAGCGTGCCTGCCGCAACGCCGCAGAGTGAAAAGTGCGCGCCTGCACACCGCCGGCTCCCAGTGCGGCGAGACGCTGACGCAGCTCACCGGCAGCTCGGGTTGTGAAGGTCACCGCAAGCACTTCATTGGGTATGACGGTGCGCGTGGCCACGCCATAGGCAATGCGATGCGTGATGGCCCTGGTCTTGCCCGTGCCCGCGCCGGCGAGGACACGCAAAGGCCCCTCGAGTGTCGCCGCCACGGTCCGCTGCTCGGCGTCAAGCTGCTCTAGGAGGTGGTCGGCCTGATGGGTGGGCACGGCCACTCCTCATCGATCATGAATGTGCACTGCGGGAAGGGTTTGCACCGGTGGTGCGTTGGCAATGAGACCAAGCCTAAACGTCGGAAGGGACAGTCTCGATGTCTGCTCAACTCACCATGTACTCCACGCCCTGGTGCGGATACTGCCACCGGCTGAGAGGACAGCTCGACCGCGAAGGGATCGCCTATACGGTGATCGACATCGAGCAGGAGCCCGAGGCGGCCCAGATCGTCGAACAGGTCAACAACGGGTCGCAGACCGTGCCGACCCTCGTCTTCCCCGATGGCAGCGCTCTGACCAATCCGAGTGTGGCGCAGGTCAAGGCCAAGCTGGCTGCGTGAACCGCTAGCTCCGCGGCGCGACACGAGCTGGCAGCGCTTCGCCGTACCAACGGGTGAGCAGCGCCCCTGCGATCGACACGGTGGTGGGCAGGATCAGCTCTCCGGCCGGCACTTGTCGAGCTACCTCGTCGCGGGTGAACCATCGTGCCTCGGTGATCTCCACCCCGTCAACGCTGATGTCTGTACTGGTGGCATGGGCGAAGAAAGCGACCATCAGGCTCGACGGAAAGGGCCACGGCTGGCTCCCCGCGTAGGTCGCCTCGCCTACAACCACCCCTGACTCCTCGAGCACCTCGCGGGCGACTGCTTGCTCCAGCGTCTCGCCAGGCTCCAGAAAACCAGCGAGAGTGGAGAACCACCTCCCTGCCCGGGTGGCGTTGTGGCCGAGCAGGCAGCGGTCCTCGTCGTCAGTAACGAGCATGATGACGGCAGGGTCGGTGCGTGGGAAGTGTGTCGCCGAACACTGCGGGCAGCGTCGAGTGGCTCCAGCCTGTGCGACCTGCGTCACCGAACCACAGACAGCGCATCGGGGATGCCGGGCGTGCCAGCCCGACAACGCGACCGCGTGCGCCGCGAGCGCAGCCTGCGGAGCGTCGAGGACGCCGGCAAGATGCCGCAAGCCTTCGAACCGTGCCGGGTTCGCTGCATCTGCCTGAAGATCGTCGCCGGCGATCACCACGAAGTACACCTCACCGCCCACCTCTCCCAGTAACAACCGTTCGCCTACCGGTGCTTCGGACGGCTTGATCGTCGGCAGCGACTGTCCCGACTGCTCGGTGGCCAGGTTGCCATCGCGGATCACCAGCACTCGCGAGGCGGGATCCGCCCACGCCTGGTCGAGGAAGTCCTGGTCGTCGCGCCTCTCGGTCAGTCGGTCATGGGGTGCGGTGCGAAAGGGATAGCCGGTCAGCGGGTCCAGAAGCACGCCTGAACCCTACTCACTGGGTTGTGAGGCGCCGCGATCTGGCAGGATCGCGCCCATGAGCACTCACATCGGCGCGGCTGATGGCCAGATCGCCGCTCGCGTCTTGCTCCCGGGTGACCCTTTGCGTGCCGCCTGGATCGCTGAAACCTTCCTCGAGGATTCGCAGTGCTACTCGTCGGTGCGCGCCATGAGCGGCTTCACCGGCACCTATCGAGGCGAGGCGATCTCCGTCCAGGGCACCGGCATGGGTATGCCGTCTGCATCGATCTATGTGAACGAGCTGATCCGTGACTACGACGTTCGGCAGCTCGTGAGAGTTGGCTCATGCGGGGCGTTGTCTGAGGACCTCGCGATCCGCGACGTCGTCCTCGCGATCAGCGCTGCCACGGACTCGTCGATGAACAAGATCCGTTTCGAGGGCCTCGACTACGCAGCCACCGCCGATTTTGAGCTGCTGCGTGCAGCCCACGACGCAGCGGAGCAGGCAGGACTGTCGACCACGGTGACCCAGGTCTTCTCGGCGGACTCGTTCTACTCCGACCGGCCAGAGCTGCTCGCGCGCATGGTGGAGTACGGCGTCAAGGCGGTCGAGATGGAAGCCAACGCACTTTACACGTTGGCCGCCAAACATGGCCGGCAGGCGCTGGCCATCTGCACGGTGTCAGACCACATCGTCACCGGCGAGGAGACGTCGGCGAGCGAACGCGAGCAGACCTTCGCCGACATGGTCAGGATCGCCCTGGACGCGATGCTCGCCGCGCCCCTGCGCTAACCAGGGGCGGCGCCAGGGGCACTGGCTGTCATTGTCGGCGCCTTGCGGTCCGCCATGAGTTGCTGTTCGAGCTCGGCGCGACCGGGGAGGTCGTCGTAGGTGACGACCTGGTTGGACCGGACATAGTAGAACGAGGCCTGCACGCATTCGAGCCCGATGTCGTGGAGCTCAGCCCAGGCTAGGCGGTAGAGCGCAAGCTGCAGGGGATCCGCGGTCTGGCGTTGATTGGTCTTCCAGTCGACGACCTGGAAGCCGTCGCCAGTCTCGTAGACAGCGTCGATGCGCCCTCGAATCACCTGGCCTGCGAGCAGGAGAGCGAAGGGAGCCTCGATGGCGTAGGCAGGGCGGTTGCCGAAGTGACCGGCCTCGAAGGAGGCGACGAGCTCACGGAAGTCTTCGTCGCTTTCGATGTCTTCGTCGCCTCGACCGGGCAGATCCTCAGGGCCGATCAGGTCGAGCTGTCTGCCGAGGTGAGTCTCGACCCACGCATGGAATCGGGTACCGAAGCGAGCGGCTGCCGAGGGCTTGCGCGGCATCGGCCGGGCGAGGTCACGAGCGAGCCGGTCAGGGTCCGACTGCAACCGCAGAGCTGTGGTGGCAGACAACGAGGACGGCAACGGCACCACCACCTCTTGCGCCCTGCTGGCCTTCACCTCGTCGATCAGCCGGTCCAGCTCGCGGTCCCACTGTTGCACCTCGGCTGAGTCGACGAGCGACAGCTGCTCGTCGGCAGCGCGCGCTGCATCCTCCCAACCAAGCGAACGCGCCTCCGCAAAAAGGGCCGCTGCCTCTCGTCGACGCTGCAGCTCGTCGCCGGCGAGGTCGACCGGCCAGGGGTAGACCGTCAGCTTGCGGTTGGCCGGGTTGGCTGCAGCCTCCGCCGGCTCTGGGAAGTACTCCTCTGGACCCTCCCCGCTTCCAGCCAGGCAGGCGAGCACCGTCTCCATCAACTCAGAAGGGCCGCGGCGCTTGACCTGCTCGGGCCCCCACCAGTAGGCCGATGTGACCAAGACGTTGCGGGCCCGCGTGAACGCCACATAGGCCAGTCGCAGCTCCTCGAGACGCTGGTAGGCGCGGCAGTCGGCCGTGAAGTCCTTCAAGGCCTTGCTGGAGCACGCGGTCACCTCGGGCAGGTCCTCTGCGTCACCTCGCATCGGCCACGGGAGCTCCTGCGCGGTCGTGGTCCAACGCGGACGCGCCTGGCTGCTGGGGAAGACATCCTTGGTCAGACCTGGGACGAAGACGACGTCCCATTCCAGGCCTTTGGCCTTGTGCACCGTGAGCAGCTTGACTGAGTTGGCTTCGGTCGGCAGCGCCAGCGAGAGTCCCTGACCGTACTCCTCCTCCGCCTGCAGGTAGGCCAACAACCCAGGCAGCGAAGCGTCCTTGTCGGTGCCGGCGAAGCTCGAAACCGCATCCAGGAACGTGGAGAGGTTGCCGCGGCGAGACTCAGCGACACGTGAGTTCGAGGCGGCCAGCTCGACGTCGATGCCGATGGTGTCGATGACGCGTCGTACCAGGTCGAGCAAGGGCTCACCGATGTGCCGCTGGAGCCCGCGGAGCTCGCTGCTCAGCAAGGTGAATCTCTCCCGGGCCTCCGCGGAAAAGGCCACCGCACCGGGGCTCTGCATTGCTTCGAGGAGGGAGACGACGTCGGCGGGATCGACCCCGGCAACAGCCTCAGCCAGCGCATCCTCCATCGACTCGTCTGGCTCACCGTCGGGGTGTGCGAGCATGCGAGCGCGTCTTCCGAGCAGAGCGAGATCGCGCGCGCCGATGCGCCAGCGGGGACCGGTCAGCAGCCGCAGCAGTGCGGCGTTTGCGGTGACGTCATGCAGGGTCTCCAGGGTCGCGATCACTTCGACGACCTCGGGCATGGTCAACAGCCCGCTCAGACCGACCACCTCGACGGGCACATCGGCCGCTACGAGCGCATCGTGCACGGCGTAGGCGGTCTTGTTGTCACGCACGAGGATGCCTATCTCGGACCACTTCGGCACCCGCATCCCCCGGTAGGCGCGAGGAACCTCCCGGGCCAGCCACCCGAGCTCGTCACCGAAGGTTTCCACCACAGCGGCGCGAACCCGCCCGGGTCCGGCGCCAGGTCGTGCGCTCAGCGGCTCGACACCCGAATGCTCGGCTTGCAGCGGTTGGGCAACCGTGTTGGCGACATCGATGATCGTGGTGAGGGAGCGACGGTTGACGCTGAGTGGAAATACCCGGGTCTCGGTGTCAGTGGCCTGCGGGAAGTCGGTGGCGAAACTGGAGATGTTGCCGGCAGAAGCTCCCCGCCATCCATAAATCGCCTGACACGGGTCGCCCACCGCGGTCACGGCGTGGCCTCGACCGGACTCGACAGCAGTTCCCGAGAACAGGTGCGTCAACAG
The DNA here is from genome assembly GCA_013696975.1 of Nocardioidaceae bacterium. Classification (GTDB taxonomy): domain Bacteria; phylum Actinomycetota; class Actinomycetes; order Propionibacteriales; family Nocardioidaceae; genus JACCZJ01. The sequence goes on from JACCXO010000037.1 coordinate 15,770, forward strand.
TCGCGCCTGCGCGATGGAAGTGTCTTGGTATTCGTCGAGCAAGACGATTCGGAATCGCGCGCGCTCGTGAGCGCCCACCTCGGGCGACTCCGCAGCAAGGGCCGCACCCAGGGCCATCTGATCGGAGAAGTCGATGACACCCAGCTCGGCTTTGAGCTCTCGGTAGTTTTCGACGAGCGCGAGCAGCTCCTCGCGCGCCGCGAACTTGTTGACGACCTCCGCAACGTCCTTGGTTTGCTTGGCTGCCCGCCACCGCGGTCGCTGCTCCGACTGCCATCGGCGGACCTGGTCGGGCGTGACGAGGTGCTCCGAGAGCTGAGAATCGAGCGCGAGCACGTAGCGGACGACGTGGGGCAGTGAAGTGGTGAGCTGCTCCACGGACCCGTCGTAGCGGCGAATCGCGCGCTCTGCGACCTGGAACCGCGAGGCGTCTGCCATCAACCTGCTGTCGGGCTCGTGACCGATGCGCAGGCCGTGCTCGGCGAGCAGCTGCGCCGCGTAGGCGTGATAGGTCAAGACCGTGGGGTCGACCAACTCGTCGGGAGGCCGCTGGTCGGCAGCGGAGACCACGCGGCATCCGCTGCCCCCGACCCCGCTGCCCCCGACCGGTGATGACACGACGCCCGCCACCTCAAGGTAGTCACGAACTCGCTGGCCGAGTTCAGAGGCAGCCTTGTTGGTGAAGGTCAAGCCCAGCACCTGTTCGGGACTCACCGCCCCCGTGCCGACGAGCCAGACAACGCGGGCAGCCATCACCGTCGTCTTGCCCGAGCCGGCTCCGGCCACGATGACACCGGGAGTCAAGGGAGCCGTGATCGCGTCGAGCTGTTGGCCGCTGAACGGGATGCGCATGACCTCACACAGCTCCTGCGCAGAGCCGATCGCGGGGATGTCGGATCTGCTCATGACAGCACCGACCCGCCTCTTTGTTTCGCCGGGCAGATCCGCAGGAACGTGCAGAAGCTGCAGTGATTGTTCTCCGTGGCTGAGAACACCTCGTCCCTCACGCTGCGGATCGCCTTCGTCAGTTGCACTTCCACCGGCATCCGGCCCTCATCGTCGGGAATAGGTGGCTGCTGATGTTGCACCTTGGGCAGACCCACGTCGTCTGAGCGAAGCTGGACCAGTTCGGACCCACCGGATCTCGCGCCATCGCCACCTGCTTCGTCGAAACCACCGGCCTCGACCACCAGCTGATAGAGCCCAAGCTGCGCGTCAACTGCAACCTGGGGCTGGCTAGGCGGGTGCTTTGATGTCTTGAAGTCGACGACGACGACGCGCCCCTCTGGGTCTTTCTCGAGCCGGTCGACGCGACCCCGCAAGACGATCCGCTCGCCCTCATCGAGCTGGGTTTCGAGCTCGAAGGGAACCTCAGAGCCGACGAAGGTCCGATGCGGCCGGCTGTTGTGCCACCGGACGAAACGCTGGATCGCCTCTTCGGCTGCCTCTCGCTCACGTCGAGCGATCCAGGGCGAGTCGAACTGAAGCTGGTCCCACACCCCGTCGAGATGCTGGATCATGTCCTCGGGGTCCGACGTGTCGCCGCTGCCCAAATGCTCGGCGAGCACGTGCAGGACGCTGCCGAACCCGAGAGACGTGGACCGCGCGGACTCACCGGACGCCTCGCGGGACAGAAACCAGCGCAACGCACAGTCTTCGAGTCCGGTGAGGGCGCTGGCTGACAGCTGCAGGGGCTGGTCGAGGGGACGCACCGTCTCCTCGGCGACCGTGTCAGCACGCAGCCCCCACCAGCCGGCCGGATCGGCGAACCCGGAAACCGGCTCACCTTGGACGGAGCAGTCTGCGAGGCGAACCAGCCTTGCCGCCGCCGCGGCGCGTAACGCCTCGCTGGCCCCTGGATCTGCGGCAACGCGCCGCAACTCCCCCACCAAGCCAGCCAGCGAGAGGGGTCGGCGTGGTCGCCCAGGACGGCGCTGAACGGTCTGCCGGAGATCGGTGAGCAGCCGAGATGGCTGGTTTCCATCGGGTTCGGGGGAGGCGACCGCGGTGACCACCAGCCGCTGCTTTGCCCTCGTCACCGCGACGTAGAAGAGGCGACGCTCCTCGGCCATCATGGCCATCGGCGTGGCCGGCTCGACGATCCCTTCGGCACCGAGGCGGTCTGCTTGCAGCAGCGTGCCGCGACGACGCAGGTCCGGCCAGCTGCCCTCTTGTACCGACGCGACCACAACCAGGCGCCACTCCAGCCCTTTGGAGCGGTGTGCGGTCAGCAGCCGAACAGCATCGCCTCGCACCCCGCGATCCGCGAGGGTGTCGCCGGGAATCTGTTGCGCCTCGATCTGATCGAGGAACGCGGTCACTCCGGTGCGCTCCCGATTTTCCTCGGACCGTGCTGCGACCTCGAAGAGCGCGCAGACAGCATCAAGATCGCGATGTCCGGCTCGAGCGGCCGGGCCGCCGCGCTCGACAGCCGCTCTGAGCCGGTAAGGCCAGGTCGTGCCGGCCCACAACGACCACAACACCTCCTCGGCGGGTGCGCCGTCACCCAGCTGGCGGCGAGCCTTGGCGAGCAGACGTCCGAGCTTGGCCGCTTTGGCCGCCCCCTCGGAGCCGAGGTCAGCCAGCAACACCGGATCGCTGAGAGCTTCTCTCAGCAGCTCGCCTGAGGGTCGCGGCAACCGCTCACCGGCCCTGGCTGCGCGCTCACGGCTGCGCAGCCGGCGCCCCAGCCGGCGCACCTGGGCAGCGTCGAGGTCTCCCAGAGGTGACATCAGCAGGCTGCGCGCAAGGTCGACGTCGAGCCGACTCGGGTCGAGAGCGCAGCGCAGGGCCGACAACAGCGTCTGGACAGCAGGCTCGCGTCGCAGCGGCAGCTCATCGCCAGCCACCTCGACGGGGACTCCTGTGCCCACGAGTGCGCGCCGCAGACCCGGAATCGAGTTGACGCCCGAGCGAACCAGGATCGCCATCTCGGACCATGGAACGCCATCTTCGAGGTGGGCGCGACGGAGGATGTCAGCGATGTGGTCGGTCTCGGCGCCGCTCGAGCTGAAGGTGAAGACCTCGAGCTTGCCGTCGCCATCCGCCGCACCGTGCGGCTCGGGGTTGCGAAAGCGCTGGAACGTCTCCCGGTCGATGGATCCTCTGACGCCGATACCTGCCGCGACTCGACGTGACGCGGTCAGCAAGCGTGACCCGAATCGCCGTGTCGTCGCCAGCGCGACGACCTCGGCAGGACGCCCGTCCACCCGAAGAAACTCCGTCGGGAACTCGAGGATGCCCCCCACATCCGCACCCCGGAAGGCATAGATGCACTGGTCTGGGTCGCCGACCACAACCAGGTCGCGGCCGTCGCCGGCGATCGCCTGCAGCAACCTGACCTGACTCGGATCGGTGTCTTGATACTCGTCGACGAATACGGCGGCGTACCGTGACCGCAGATCGGCTTGCACCTCAGGTGTCTCGGCCAACAGGACGGCGCGATGGATCAGCTCGGAGTAGTCGATCGAGCCTCCCCAGTCGAGCACGTCGACGTAGTCCTCCATGAACGCGCCCGCAGCGACCCACTCGGGGCGACCTGACCCGTGGCCGATGCGGGCGAGGTCAGCAGGCTCGAGCCCGCGCTCGCGGGCGCGTGAGAGCACGGCGTGCACCTCGCGCGCGAATCCGCGGGTGCCGAGAGCACGCTCGAGAGACGCGGGCCAATCGGCCTTGCCAGTCTCTCGGGAGTTGGTGAGCAGCTCACGCAGCACGACATCCTGCTCGGGGGCGCTCAGCAGACGAAGCGGTCCGGCGTAGAGCTCGGGTGGCTGCCAGTGTCGGACCAGCCCGTAGCAAAAGGAGTGGAAAGTCGAGCTCAAAGGGGTGGAGCTGGTGCGCCCGAGCCGGCCGGTGATGCGGTCACGCAGCTCAGCCGCGGCTTTGCGACCGAAAGTCAGGACCAGCACCTCGTCAGGCCTCAAGCCGCGGTGCTCGATGCGTTCGACCACCGCCTCGACCAACGTGGTCGTCTTGCCCGTGCCTGGGCCGGCCAGGACCAGCAGTGGACCACCCCGGTGGTTGACGACCGCCTGCTGCGCCTCATCGAGCTGTGGAGGCTCGACCACTGCCGGCGAAGGGCGCTCGAGGCGGTAGGTGACGGACATGACGCTATCTCAACAGACCCCGCCGACAGTCTTGGCGAGCTGGGTGTGGTCATAGCATCGCTTCACCCGTCCGAACACCTCTTGTCCGTCATTCAGGGCGGATCCGACCTCGATTCGCTGGTTAACGGGTGTCCGGTTCAGGCTCCACCTGGTGTCCACAGGGCAGCACTCAAATCCACGGCCAAGGTCGACGCGTCGGTGAGGTTCCCTCGCATCGGCGTCGACTCTTCGCGATAGCGCGCGATTGCCTCTCCCTGGTGTGACTCAGGCAAGCTGCCGTCTGCACGCACCACCCGCCACCACGGCACTGGTCCGCCGTGCAGGGCCAGCACGCGCCCCACCTGACGCGGCCCGCCGCTGCCGACGAGCTCCGCGATCACGCCGTATGTCGTCACGCGTCCCGGTGGGATGGCCTCGACGAGTTGGAGCACCTGTTCGACATACTCCTCCGAATCGATCATCCGTCAGCCGCGACGAAGGTCTGCTGCGTATGCCGAATGGCCGCCACGACAACAAGTGGCCACACAGTTTGAGCGCCGGCGGCAATCCGCTCACTCAGCCCGAGCAACGGCCCTCCGGTAAGCACGGACACGAAGAACCAGCCCACCAACAGCAGCAACACGGTGGCCGCCCCAAGACATAGACGAGGCCGAAGAACCGGCATCGAATGTCGCCGCCCAGCCAGGGCGGGCCATGCCGCGAGCGCAACCAAGGCGAGAGTGGCCGCGATGGCGTGCGGGAGCGAATCAGCGTCGCCGCCTGGCAGGGGGAACGCCGCTATGGCCATCGTCGCGACGCCGCCTAAGCCCAGCGATGCGCGGGCCCTCAGACTCACAGGCCTCAGCGCCATCGCGGTCGCGAGGTGGCAGACGCCCACACCGCACAACGCGAGCGACATCACCCAGCTGTCCGTGGCTTCTCGGCCGGCGAGCGCACTGATCGACTGGACGAACGGGTCGAAACCGACCGGCTGCCGCGCGGCCGCCAAAGTCCACCCACCGATCAGCAAGACGGGCGCGGCGCCCGACGACAGCGATCCCCACCACGGCACTGAGGGCACGACTCAGCACCTTAGATGAGGCGCAGCTCCAGAATGACCACGACCTCGGTGAGGTACATGCCTCGCCTCATATCCTCGACTTGTCAGAAGCTGAGGCTGCTATAGCGGTCCCAGTTTCTGACAAGTCGGCTACGG
>JACCXO010000057.1 GCA_013696975.1 Nocardioidaceae bacterium
GCGTTCCTGTGCGCCCAGGTGGTCTCGTCGACGATCAACTTCTTCGGGATGCGCCACCTCGTCTTCGCGGCCACGGCGCCTCGATCCGCGCCATGACGGTCCGGCTCATTCTGGCGTCCGCTTCGCCGGCACGTCTTGACACGCTCCGACGGGCAGGGCTTGACCCCGAGGTGATCGTTTCCGGTGTCGACGAGTCCTTGATGTCAGAGCCCGACGCCGCAGCGCTCGCCCTGGCGTTGGCGACGCTCAAGGGCCAAGCCGTCCTCGCTCGAATCGCTGCTCAAGGCCTCGGCCCCGAGCGGACGCTCTTGGTGGCGTGCGACTCGGTCCTCGAGCTCGACGGGCAGCTGCACGGCAAGCCCGCCAGCGCCGACGTGGCGGTCGAGCGTCTTACCGCCATGAGCGGTCGCAGCGGTGTGCTCCACACCGGACACTTCGTGGCCGACGCATCGACCGGTTCAGAGGTGTCGCGGAGCGCAGCGACGAAAGTGCACTTCGCTCAACTCACCCGCGAGGAGATCACGGCGTATGTCGCCACCGGGGAGCCGCAGGCTGTCGCGGGCGCTTTCACCTTGGATGGTCTCGGCGGCGCCTTCGTCCGCGGCATCGAAGGTGACCCGCACAACGTGGTCGGCATCTCTTTGCCCCTGCTCCGCCTGATGGCCATGGAGTTGGGTGTGGCGTGGACCGACCTCTGGCGGCGCCCAGTCACTCCACCGGGAGCCCGAGGCCACGGGCGATGAGCATGCGTTGAACCTCTGACGTGCCTTCCCCGATCTCGAGCACCTTGGCGTCGCGATAGAAGCGGGCGACGGGATACTCCTCCATGAAGCCGTATCCGCCGAAGACCTGAGTCGCGATCCGGGTGGCCGTCACCGCTGCCTCAGTGGCATAGAGCTTGGCAATGGCGGCGGCCTGCTTGAACTCGGCCATCGGTCGGCCCGCGTCCTTGAGCGCTGCGGCCTTGTAGGTGAGCACGCGCGCTGCCTCCGCCATGACTTGCAGGTCGGCGATCTGGAACGCCACTCCCTGCTTCGCCCCGATCGGGACCTTGAAGGTGGTGCGCTCGCCGGCATACTGCACCGAGAGGTCGAGACACGCCTGGATGCAGCCGACGGCGAGGGCAGCGATAGCGACCCGACCGTCGTCGAGGATGGCGAGGAACTGGGCGAAGCCACGCCCCCGCGCCCCCAGCAGGTTGCTCTCCGGCACGAGCACATCGGTGAACGTCAGGGGGTGCGTGTCGCTCGCGTGCCAACCAAGCTTGTCGTATGCCGGTTCGACCACGAACCCTGCCGTCCCCGACGGGATGATGAGTGTCGACACCTCAGCGCGACCGTCCTCTCGCTGACCGGTGCGAGCGGTGACCGTCACGAGGGAGGTGATGTCGGAGCCTGAGTTGGTGATGAACTGCTTGGACCCGTTGATCCGCCACTGGCCGTCGACCAGCTCGGCCTTGGTGGCGGTAGCCCCCGCGTCTGAGCCGGCGCCCGGCTCGGTGAGGCCGAAGCCTGCAAGCGCGCTGCCTGCCACCAGGTCGGGAAGCCAGGTCTGCTTCTGCTCGTCGGTCCCATAAGTCAAGATCGGGTTGATGCCGAGGCCGACGGCCGCTTCCAAGGTGATTCCCATCGACTGGTCGACGCGGCCGATCTCCTCGATCGCAACGCACAGGCTGGTGAAGTCACCGTCTTCTCCGGCCCCACCGAACTCCTCCGGCGCTGCCAGCCCGAACAGTCCCAACGCCCCCATCTTGCGGACTACATCGACCGGGAAGTGGTGCTTGCGGTCCCACTCAGTCGCATGCGGAGCGATCTCTGCTTCGGCGAACTCACGCACGCTGGCACGGAACGCCTCGTGCTCGGGCGACAAGACAAAGTTCAATGTGTACCTCTCGTCCGGCTCCGCTAGGGAGCGCGGTTCCCATCGTGCGGGTGCCGTTCCTCTTGTCCCTGGTCGTACACGCCTTGCCCAGGGTTACCCGGTTGCTCCGCATGTCCTTGGTCGAAGGCCCCTTGCCCCGGCCGGTTCAGGTCCTCGGGCTTGTCCTGGTCGAAGACACTCTGGCCGTCTTCGTCGACCTCTTCGGGCTGGCCCTGGTCGAACACGCCATGCTCATAGTCCTCGTAGGGCTGGTCATCGGAGTTCTGGTCTTGCGTTCGCGACGTCGGCGAGTCGTCGCTTCCAGCTTCGTGCGCGCCACTCATAGTGCCTCCTTGTGTCCCCGCAGTCCCCGCTCTGTCACTGTAGGCCGACACGGGCGAAGCGGCAGACCCGGGGGCGGCGAAGGCGTGAGACGCGAGAAGCGGCATTCGCCCTAGACTTCCGACTCACCAACGCAGTCGTCGAGGAGGGTCCGTGCCCGAGCTGAGCAAGGTCCTGGTCGCGAACCGCGGCGAGATCGCCGTCCGCGTCATCCGGGCCTGCAAGGACGCCGGCATCGACAGTGTCGCCGTGTACGCCGAGCCGGACCGCGACGCGTTGTTCGTGCGACTAGCCGATGAGGCCTACTCCCTCGAGGGCGCCACCCCCGCCGAGTCCTACCTCTCGATCCACAAGATCCTCGACGTCGCGCGACGAGCAGGCGCCGACTCAGTCCATCCCGGCTACGGCTTCTTGGCCGAGAACTCCGCCTTCGCGCAAGCCGTGGTTGACGCAGGGCTGACGTGGATCGGTCCCCCACCGGCCGCCATCGACGCGCTTGGGGACAAGGTTCAGGCCCGCCACATCGCCCAGCGAGTCGGAGCTCCGCTGGTGGCCGGCACCCCCGACCCGGTGACGGGCGCTGACGAGGTGGTCGCTTTCGCTCGGGAACACGGCCTGCCGATCGCGATCAAGGCTGCCTTCGGCGGCGGCGGCCGCGGCCTCAAGGTGGCACGCAGCGAGGACGAGGTGGCTGAGCTGTACGAGTCCGCCGTGCGGGAGGCGGTGACGGCCTTCGGTCGAGGCGAGTGTTTCGTCGAGCGTTACCTCGACAAGCCGCGCCACGTCGAGACCCAATGCCTTGCTGATATCCACGGCAACGTGGTCGTCGTCTCCACGCGTGACTGCTCACTGCAACGCCGCCACCAGAAGCTGGTCGAGGAGGCCCCAGCGCCATACCTCTCCGAAGGCCAGGTCGAGATGCTCTATCACTCCTCCAAAGCCATCCTCAAGGAGGCGGGTTACGTCGGCGCCGGCACGTGCGAGTTCCTCGTCGGCCAGGACGGCACGATCTCGTTCCTCGAGGTGAACACCCGTTTGCAGGTCGAGCACCCTGTCACCGAGGAGGTAACCGGGATCGACCTGGTGCGCGAGATGTTCCGCATCGCCGCCGGTGAGGAGCTCGGGTACGACGACCCGCAGGTCACGGGCCACTCCATCGAGTTCCGCATCAACGCCGAGGACGCCGGTCGCAACTTCATGCCCGCCCCCGGCACGCTGACCAAGTGGCAGGTCCCGTCGGGCCCCGGCGTCCGGCTGGACGGTGGCTACGACGAGGGCGAGACGGTGCCGGGAGCGTTCGACTCCCTCGTGGCGAAGCTGATCGTGACCGGCACCAGCCGTGCCAACGCGCTGGCCAGATCACGTCGAGCGCTCGACGAGTTCGCCGTCGACGGCATGCCGACCGTCATACCGTTTCACCGCGTGGTGGTCGACGATCCCGCTTTCGTGGGAGACGGCGAGTCGTTCGGCGTCCACACCAGCTGGATCGAGACCGAGTTCGACAACACGATCGAGCCGTATGCCGGTGAGTCAGCCGCAGTGGAGCCGTCAGAGCGCGAGACCGTCACCGTGGAGGTGGGCGGCAAACGCTTGACCGTGTCGCTGCCGGCCGGCCTCGGCGCGGGTTCGTCGAGCGCAGCAGGTAGAGCCGGCAGGCCAACCAAACGCTCGGCGAGCAAGAAGGCAGGTGCTGCCGCCAGTGTTGACGCGTTGACCACGCCGATGCAGGGCACGATCGTCAAGATCGCCGTCGAGGACGGCCAACAGGTCAGCAAGGGGGACCTCGTCGTCGTGCTGGAGGCGATGAAGATGGAGCAACCGATCAACGCCCACAAGGACGGCACCGTCACCGGGCTCAGCGCTGAGGTGGGCGCCACTGTCTCGACGGGCTCGGCGCTCTGCGAGATCAAGGACTGACCGCCTGCTCTTGACCCGTCCGAACACCGCTTAGCCCGCGAAAGCATGGCGTTTCGGACTCGATTCGCGGGTTAAGCGGTGTTCGGAGCCAATGGGGGGAGCTGGGGCGCGCCCGAACTGACAGACCCTCAGACGCTGTCGCATGGTTGGCACTAGCCTCCTCGCATGTTCTCCAAGGTGTTGGTGGCGAACCGGGGCGAGATCGCGGTTCGGGCGTTCCGAGCGGCATACGAGCTGGGAGCCAAGACCGTCGCGGTGTTCCCGCATGAGGATCGGGGCTCAGAGCACCGCCTCAAGGCCGACGAAGCCTACGAGATCGGCGTAGTCGGGCACCCGGTCCGGGCCTACCTCGACCCGGACGAGATCGTCGCCGCCGCACAACGCTCGGGCGCCGACGCGGTCTATCCCGGCTACGGGTTCTTGTCCGAGAACCCATCCCTCGCCGATGCCTGCGACGCGGCGGGCATCACCTTCGTGGGACCGTCCAGCCAGGTGTTGCGGCTGACCGGCAACAAGGCCAGCGCCGTCGCGGCAGCCCAGGCAGCGGGGGTGCCGGTGCTCACCAACATAGAACCGTCGCGCGACGCTGACACGATCTGTGCGGCAGCCGCCGACCTGGCTTTTCCTGTCTTCGTCAAGGCGGTGGCCGGTGGTGGGGGTCGGGGCATGCGCCGCGTCACCGACCAAAGCAACCTGCGGGAGGCGGTCGAGGCCGCGATGCGTGAGGCGGAGGGCGCCTTCGGCGACTCCACCGTCTTCGTGGAGGAGGCCGTCCTTGACCCCCGCCATATCGAGGTGCAGATCCTCGCCGACGCCGAGGGCAACGTCATCCACCTGTTCGAACGCGATTGCTCCCTTCAGCGGCGCCATCAGAAGGTCGTCGAGATGGCCCCTGCGCCCAACCTCGACGCGGATCTGCGCGAACGCATCTGTGCCGACGCAGTGGCCTTCGCTCAGCAGATCGAATATCGCAACGCGGGCACTGTCGAGTTCTTGGTGAACCCCGACGGGCAGCACGTGTTCATCGAGATGAACCCGCGAATCCAGGTCGAGCACACCGTGACGGAGGAGGTCACCGACGTCGACCTCGTGCAGTCGCAGCTGCGCATCGCGGCGGGCGAAACCCTGGCGGATCTGGAACTCCAACAGGACAAGATACGTGTTCGAGGCGCCGCCCTGCAGTGTCGCATCACCACCGAGGACCCCGCGAACAACTTCCGGCCCGACACTGGCCACATCACGGCATATCGCTCGCCAGGTGGCGCGGGCATCCGCCTCGACGGCGGAACGACGTACACCGGAGCAGAGGTCTCGGCGTACTTCGACTCGTTGCTGACCAAGCTGACCTGCCGCGGCCGGACCTTCGAGCAAGCGGTGGATCGGGCCAGGCGTGCTATTGCCGAGTTCCGCATCCGTGGGGTGGCCACCAACATCTCGTTCCTGCAGGCCGTGCTCGACGATCCGGACTTCCGCGCGGGCCGCGTCACCACCTCGTTCATCGAGCAGCACCCGAGCTTGCTCACCGCGCGCTCCTCCGCCGACCGAGGCACCCGGCTCCTCGACTACCTGGCCGACGTGACCGTCAACAAGCCGTACGGCGAAGCGCCGACCAGCGTCGACCCGGCCAGCAAGCTGCCGGACATCGACCTGAGTGCGCCACCACCCGACGGCTCGCGCCACCGACTCCTTGACGTGGGGCCAGACCGCTTCGCCCAGGCGCTTCGGGATCAGACCGCCGTCGCCGTCACTGACACAACCATGCGCGACGCCCACCAGTCGTTGCTGGCCACGCGGATGCGCACACGCGACCTGGTCGCCGTGGCCGGACACGTATGTCGAATGACGCCTGAGCTGTTGTCCGTGGAAGCGTGGGGCGGCGCGACCTATGACGTGGCGCTGCGGTTCCTGGCCGAAGACCCATGGGAGCGGCTCGCCGCCCTGCGCGAGGCCGTGCCCAACCTCTGTCTGCAGATGCTGCTGCGCGGACGCAACACAGTGGGCTACACGCCCTATCCGACAGAGGTGACGGACGCCTTCGTCGCTGAGGCGGCCGAGACCGGCATCGATATCTTCCGCATCTTCGACGCGCTCAACGATGTCGAGCAGATGCGACCCGCCATCGAGGCGGTGTTGGCCACCAACACCACGGTCGCGGAGGTGGCGTTGTGCTACACGGGTGACCTGTCCGACCCGAAGGAGACCCTCTACACGCTCGACTACTACCTCGCTCTTGCCGAGCGGATCGTCGAGGCCGGCGCCCACGTGCTCGCCATGAAAGACATGGCCGGGTTGCTGAGGGCACCCGCTGCCCGGACGCTCGTGGCCGCTCTGCGAGAACGGTTCGACCTTCCCGTCCATCTGCACACCCATGACACACCGGGCGGTCAGCTCGCCACGTTGTTGTCCGCGATCGATGCCGGTGTCGACGCCGTCGATGTGGCCAGCGCCGCTCTGTCCGGAACCACCAGCCAGCCCGCCCTGTCCGCGCTGGTGGCGAGCACCAACGCGACCGAACGGGCCACCGGGCTCTCCCTCGACGCCGTCTGTGACTTGGAGCCCTACTGGGAGGCGACGCGCCGGCTCTACGCGCCGTTCGAGTCTGGTCTGCCTGCCCCGACCGGCCGCGTCTACACCCACGAGATCCCCGGCGGCCAACTGTCCAACCTGCGCCAGCAGGCGATCGCACTCGGGCTCGGCGAGAAGTTCGAGCAGATCGAGGACATGTACGCCGCCGCCAATCAGATCCTCGGAAACATCGTCAAGGTGACGCCGTCGAGCAAAGTGGTTGGCGACCTGGCGCTGCATCTCGTGGCGGTGGGAGCCGACCCGGCAGAGTTCGCGACTGACCCCGCCTCCTTCGACGTGCCCGACTCGGTGATCGGATTCCTGTCCGGTGAGCTTGGCGACCCTCCCGGCGGCTGGCCAGAACCCTTCCGCACCAAGGCGTTGGCGGGTCGCTCTCTCAAACGAGGTGAGACCGAGCTGAGCGAAGCCGATGTGCGTGGCCTGCTTGCAGATCGTCGTACGACGTTGAACCGCCTGCTCTTCCCGGGCCCCACGCAGGACTTCGCCGAGTCTCGTGAGCGCTTCAGCGACCTCACCGTGCTGCCGACGTCCGACTTCCTGTATGGCTTGGCCTTTGACGACGAGCACGACGTCTACCTGCGCGAGGGAGTGCGGCTCATCCTCGGGATCGAGTCGATCAGCAAGCCTGACGAACGAGGCATCCGAACTGTCATGTGCACGATCAACGGTCAGCTACGACCCGTCTCCGTGCGCGACCGATCCATCTCCCCCGACGCTCCGGCCCAAGAACGCGCTGACACGAGGGAGCCCGGACACGTCGCCGCCCCGTTCGACGGGGTGGTGTCACCCATCGTCTCAACAGGAGACACCGTCGACTTAGGTGACGTGGTGGCCACCATAGAGGCGATGAAGATGGAGGCGTCGATCACATCCCCGATCGCCGGCACGGTCGAGCGCGTCACCTTGGACGGGCCACGAAGCGTCGAGGGTGGCGACCTGATCGTCGTCGTCACACCAGGCTGACGCCGCCGCTAAAAAAGCGGCCCGGAGAGCGAGGGGCAGCTAGAAGCGGCGGATCGTGAAGGTGTCGGTCGAACGATCCCAGCTGATGACGCCGCCTTGAAACTTCGCACGCAGACCGCCCTCGATGGCGAAAACATCGGTCGTCGGATAGCCGAGCCAGGAGCGAACCGTCCCAGCGGTGGTCCAACGATCGAGGATGCGTCCGTAGAGCACGTGCGCGCCGGTGCGACGAGCGCTGAATATGTGGCCACGCTCAAAGGCGACCTTGTGGCCTCCACCTGGCGCAACCATCATCCCCTTGACCGGAAAGCCGAGCCTCGATCTGGTGGCTCCCCAGTCCCGATATGTGTCGAGGATGGCGCCTCGAAGGTCACGGGCGCCAGTCGCATCGCTCCAGTAGATGCGGCCTCTCTCGAACCTCTGAGCTGAACCTCCGGCGACGGCGAACTCACCGCCGACGGGCAGACCGATCGCGGCCTGCCTGCCTCCAAGAGAGCGCCACTTCTCCAAGATCGGTGTGGCTGTGATGGCAAACCACTCCGAGCGCAAGCCGAGCAGCCAACGCAGGTCATCGCCAGTCACAGAGACGTCACCAGCCGACCCGTCCAGCACAGCCTGTTCGATCCGGCCTCCCCAGGCACCGTTGCCCTCACGCCGGGTGACGCGCAAGGCGATCAGATCACCCAGCTCTGGGTAGGCGTCTTCCAGCTGGGCCACGGAGACTGTCTGGGTCCAGTCGTGCATCGAGTTGCCGTCGAAGCCGTCGTAGGGATCGCGCTGAGCCAGCAGATATGGCTGCCCGCCATCGGACGTCCACCCTCCAGACGATGACGAGAACTGAGTGAAGGCCGGCTGGTCGAGATGAGTCAAGATTCTGGTCGCGCTGGCTTGCACAGCGTTGTTGGTCGTGTCTGTCTCGGCGGCCGTGCCGCCATACACCTGACAGGAGACGGTGTCGCAGATCTGGTAGTAGCGGGTTGGGTTCTGGGCCCGCAGCCAGGCGGCATAGGTGCGTGCAGCCACGGCTTGGCTCCGCAGCGCCTGCGGATGCCACGACGCGGGCATCTCGTAGGGCACCACACCCTGCACATACTGATCCATGCGGAGGACGTTGACCGTGTCACGAGACGCAGCCCCTGCGTAGGGACGAGCCAACCGCAAGCTGCCGCGGTAGGGCCGAGAGGTCAGCCCGTCTCCGCTCGGCAACAGCAACAACAACGGCCCACGGGCGTCGAACTGGGCGTCGCTTTTGAAGGTCCCCCGCCCATCTGGGATACGCCATCGCTGCCAACCGTCAGCATCGTGGAACTGTACGACGGTTGAGCCGTCTCCGGCCGGCGTGAGGCGCCAGCGGTCGAGACCGGGCTTGCGTGGCAGCCGCCACTGGGCCCGATCATGCAGATCACGGACCGTCAGGCCACGAGTGGCACGGACCATCAAGTCAGAGGTCGAGTCGGCACTGATGAGGACGCGCACCCGACCTCGTGCCTCACCCCAGCGGGTGCCGGGGTAGTAGAACTTGACGATCTTGTGGTACGGCAATCCGCTCAGAGCGGCCCCTTGGGCGCCGTACTGGCTCATGCCGTGCCCGTGACCATAGCCGTGGCCGTTGACGGTCCACTTCTTGCTCACCGGGACGTAATAGGTCTGGTCCGCGTGTGCCGCAGCAGAGAAACCGCCCAGCGTCAGCGCGGCTGTCAGGGCGACCAGTCCGAGGTGACGCGATCCGATCCGGCCTGGCACGGCTCTTGAATGGCTCATGGAACGGTAATCGTAGTTCGCCGTGTCGCCTTGTCATAGCTGATCGTGCCGTGCTCGAAGGTCGCCTGATGCCCGGTCGACGTGTCGACGATCCCCGTTTTCGGGAAGCCGAGCGAACCCCGTGGGCCCTTCTCGGTCAGATAGCGTTGCAGCACGGGACTGCGTACCAACAGCCGGCTCCGGGTGGCAACCGACCAATAGATGCGCCCACCGGCGAACATGGCACCGTTGCCGGTGTCGTGTCCCGCCGCGAACATCCCACTTTTGGGATAGCCAAGTACACCTTCGACTTCTCCAGCCCGTTTGTAACGGCTCAAGATCGGTCCGCGATAGAGCGAGAACACGCCGGCCGGACTGGCGTACATCCGTCCCTTCGAGAAGGCCGTGAAGTGACCACCGTTCAGCCCTTGCTCACCGATGCGCACGACTCCGAGAGGGCTCTTGCCGCCGCCGAGGAGCCTCCACCGTGCCTCGATTGGCGTGACGTTGGTGCCCAGCCGGTCTCTGACCCGATCGCGCAATGTCGGCAGCCAGTCGTAGATGTACCGGCCAGGACACGCGGTGGACATCGCGTCGCGGTGCCCGGAGATGCGCGCGAACTTGTCACCTTCGACGGAGGTCCGCCCGAACCCACCGTGGTAGGCCGTTCCGAGGCGCCACGAGATCAACTTCACCAGCGCGCTTTTCATCGCTTCGGATGGTGCGGCTATGTCGAAATTACCCATCGCCGAGATACCGGTGGTGTTGACGTTGTAGTCACCGGAGTGGGCTCCGCGCACGGGCTGCCTGATACCACCGGACCGCCCCTCGTACACGTTGCCATATCGGTCGACCAGGAAGTTGTAGCCGATGTCACACCAACCGCGGCTCACCACGTGGTAAGCGAGGATGCCGCGAACGACAGCAGCCGACTCAGACTCCGCGTAGTCGTTGCTACCGGCGGTGTGGTGGACGAACACCATCTTGAACGTGGTGCCCAGCCGGGGATCCCAACACTGGTCGCCCACGGACTCGTCAGCTCCCCACTCCTCGCGGGAGATGACCCGAGGGAGCTTCGGGAAGGTGCCCGCGCGTGAGTTGGAGCGCAATGTGCCGGAACGCTGCTCCGAGGCGTTTGGCGCCGCGAGGGCCTGGGCGTCGTACGGCGAAGTGCCCGGGTCGATGATGCTCACCTCGAGGTTGCGGGGCGCCACACCCTTGTCGGCATAAACCGCGATCTCGAACCCCGTGGCGCTACCCACCCAGCCAGGCTGGGTGCCAGCTCTGGCACCGGGCTCCTCGGTGCCTGACGGCCCTTCGTCGTCTGGGGCATGGAGCGCTGCCCAGTCGCTCCAGCCGTCGTCATCAAGCGAGCGGACTTGAGCCGTCACCTCGGCGAGCCCTTCCGCCTGATCCCAGGTGACCCCCACCATCGCGAACTCGGGCACCGAGGTCCGCACCGCGTGGGCGACAAGCTCGCCGTCTGCCCATCGGACCCGCTCGACCGTGGCATCCACAGTCGTTCGGCTGGCTGCGGGAAGCGTCTGGAGGGGCAGATCTGTGACCTGCGGTTCCACCGGCTCCGCGCCGATGGGCGATGACGGCGACGACTGCGACAAGGCGGTCGCCGCCGCGCCGCCGCTGCTGGCTTGCTCCTCCCCAGGGGTGACAGCGGCTGGCTGCTCAAGACCGAAGGCGGGCATTGGCGACAGCGCGAACGAGGTGAGACCAAGGGTTGCAGCGCTGATCAGATGGAGGGTGCTACGAACGCGCGATGACGTACGGCTGGCTCTCATGGCGAGGGCTCCTGAGGTTAGCGACGACGGATTGAAGCGGCTCTCCCCACGAGATGAGATGTGACTGCTGTGAAAGGAGTGACCGCACAGGCAGTACACCCAGAAATATCACGCTCCGCTACCGAAACGTCACAATTATTATATTACGCCGGTGTAATTCAAGCGGCCGTCTTGAAGATAGGTCGACCGCTTCCCAGCGGTCATCGACCGGACGCACCCGTGGGCGTGGTCACCAGTGGGTGTGCAGCCTCCTGGCCGCTTCGGCAATAGAGCCGGACATCGAGGGATACACCGTGAATGCGTGCGCGACGTCCTCCACTGTGAGCCGTCCTTGCACGGCCAAGGAGACGGCGTGTATCAGCTCGCTGGCACGAGGCCCCACGACTACTCCACCAACGATGATGCCGGTGCCCGGTCGGCAGAAAAGTTTGACGAAACCGTCGGAGACGCCCTGCATCTTCGCTCGGGCGTTCCCCGCCAACGGCAGCATCACACCCGTGGCATCCACCTCTCCCGCGTCGACCGCTTGCTGGCTCCATCCCACCGTGGCGATCTCTGGAGCGGTGAAGACGTTGGACGACACGGTCTTGAGGTCAAGCGGAGCCACCGCGTCACCGAGGGCGTGCCACATTGCGATGCGTCCCTGCATCGCGGCGACAGATGCGAGCATGAGCACCCCGGTGCAGTCCCCGGCGGCATACACTCCTCGGGCTGTGGTGCGAGACACTCGATCGACCGTGATGAAAGCGCGTTCATCGGTGGCCACTCCCGCCTCAGCGAGACCTAGGTTGTGTGAGTTGGGGATGGACCCGACAGCAAGCAGGCAGTGTGATCCCTCAACGGTGCCTCCGTCAGCCAGCATCACTGCCACGCTGTCGCCTTCGCGCGTCACCGACTGCGCGCGTGCCCTGGCGACAACCGTCACCCCCCGGCGGGTCAAGACATCCTCGAGCACTCCGGCTGCTTGCGCGTCCTCGCCGGGCAGCACCCTATCCCGGCTGCTTATCAGCACGACATCGCAGCCGAGTGCGTTGTAGGCACTGGCGAACTCGGCACCCGTGACCCCCGAGCCGACCACGATGAGACGCCGTGGCAGGTCATCGAGGTCGTAGACCTGCTCCCAGGTGAGAATGCGCTCGCCGTCGGGCTGGGCCGTCGCAAGCACCCGCGGATGCGCGCCGGTTGCCAGCAGCACCGCGTCAGCGTCCAAGGCCTCTTCGCCACTTGCCGTGGTGACGACGACCCGCTCTGGCCCGTCGAGGCGTCCGATCCCGGTCAGGAGCTTGACCCCCTCGGCTTCGAGCTTGCCCGCGATGTCGGTCGACTGGGAGGCGGCGAGCGACTTGACCCTGGCATTGACCGCCGCGAGGTCGACCGTGGCGGCTGAGTCAAGGTCGCCACGGTGTCCCGGAAGGCGAACTCCGAGTTGTCTCGACTCCTCGACAGAGGTCATCAGCTCAGCTGTCGCGATGAGTGTCTTGGAGGGCACACAGTCGGTCAACACGGCCGACCCACCGACCCCATCGCTGTCGACCACCGTCACCTCGGCGCCGAGCTGCGCTCCCACGAGAGCCGCCTCATAGCCGCCCGGTCCACCGCCGATGATCACCACACGAGTCACGGGGCCAACCCTAGAGCAGACGCCGCTGCCGCTCCGTCGACGAATAACCGCCTCCTCCTGCGCAAGATCGGCGTCACCGACATCGGCATGACCACCTCGGCACCTGTCTCTGACGGTCTTGTGGTCGACATGGCAACCACAACCCAGTCAGACCTGAAAGGCGGCGCGTTACGCGGAGGGCATGGGCAGCGTGCTCGGCCGGCGCGTGGGCGATACGGTCGGCGGATGACCATGCGACTTCTGATCACCGGTGCCAGCGGCCATATCGGTGGTGTCTTGTCCACGCGGCTCCACGATGAATATGACATCCGCGGCCTCGACCTCCGCCCGCCCGAAGGCGATGTCGATGAAGCCATCGGCGGCGGTTTCATCGTCGGCGACTGCTCAGACCCCGAAGTGGCGAACCGCGCGGTCGAGGGTGTCGATGCCGTCGTCCACCTCGCCGGCATCGCGACGGAGACTGACCTGCCGGCGATCTTGAGCACGCATGTGGAGACCACCGCTGCTCTGCTCGACGCCATGGTGAGCCACGGAGTCGACCGAATGGTCTATGCCAGCAGCAACCACGCTGTCGGCATGACGGCGCGCAGCGCGCTGCTCACCAACGACGTCGCGCCTCGCCCAGACACCTTCTATGGTGTCGGCAAGGTGGCCGCCGAGGGACTACTCAGCCTCTACGCCGATCGTTTCGGCATCTCGAGCGTGGCCATGCGGATCGGCAGCTTCCTCGAACGACCCGAGACCCGACGCGGGTTGTCGACCTGGCTCTCGTATGACGACTGCGCCCGGATGGTGCGTGCCGCCCTCACCGCCGACGTCGTTGGTGTGGCCACCATCTACGGGATCTCGAACAACACCGACGCCTGGTGGGATCTGGCTCCCGGTCGCGCACTGGGCTACCACCCGCAAGACGACGCCGCCGCCTTCGCCGCCACGATCCCGACACGAGCCGAGGATGACATCGAAGGCGCTCGTGTCGGTGGTCCGTTGACCACCAAGGAGTTCCATCTGCCAGCGTTCGGGAAGTCGCGGTGAGCGTCGAGGCGTCGTTGCGAGCTCGAGTGGAGGCTTGGATCGCCGACGATCCCGATGCCGCCACCCAAGCTGAGCTCACCGAGCTGTTGGCGGTCGCCGAGTCAGACGAGGTGGCGATGTCGGAGCTCGCTGACCGGTTCACTGGTCGGCTCGAGTTCGGCACTGCCGGGCTTCGTGGCGAGGTGGCCGCCGGACCCAACCGGATGAACCGAGCTGTGGTGATCCGCGCGGCTGCCGGTCTGGCGTCATACCTGAAGGCCACCGTCGGCACCGGGACCGTCGTGATCGGCTATGACGCCCGGCGCAAGTCCGACGAGTTCGCCCGAGACACAGCCGAGGTGATGCGGGGCGCTGGCCTTGATGCGGTGGTGCTGCCTCGACCGCTGCCGACACCCCTGCTCGCCTTCGCCATCGGACATCTCCGCTGCATCGCCGGTGTCATGGTCACCGCGTCGCACAACCCCCCAGCCGACAACGGATACAAGGTCTACCTGGGCGACGGCAGCCAGATCGTGCCGCCCGCCGACGCCGAGATCGCGGCGCGGATCGATGCGGTCACCTCAGTCGCCGATGCGCCCAAGGCGACCGGCTGGAGCGTCGGCGGCGAGGACATCGTGGAGGCGTATGTCGACGCGGTGGCTGCCCTGCCGAACCCCTCGAGTCCGCGCGGCCTTTCGATGGTCTACACCCCCTTGCACGGCGTCGGCGACGAGACCGTCGGAAGAGTCCTGCTGCGGGCCGGCTTCTCAGCTCCTCTCGCTGTACCCGAGCAAGTCGAGCCGGACGCCGCCTTCCCCACCGTGTCCTTTCCCAATCCTGAGGAACCAGGGGCCATAGACCTCGCGATGTTGTTGGCGGCGAAGGCAGGAGCCGACCTCGTCATCGCGAACGACCCCGATGCCGACCGCCTCGCCGTGGCGGTACCGACTTCCAACGGATGGCGGATGCTGCGGGGAGACGAGCTCGGCACACTGCTCGGACACCATCTGCTGAGCTCGGGCACCCGCGGCGTCTTCGCCAGCACCATCGTCTCGTCATCGCTGCTCGGACGGATGGCTCGGGACTTCGGGGTCGACTACGAGGAGACGTTGACCGGTTTCAAGTGGATCGGTCGGGTCCCTGGCCTCACCTATGGCTACGAGGAGGCGCTGGGCTATTGCGTCGCACCCCAGCTCGTCCGCGACAAGGACGGTATCTCAGCGCTCCTGCTGGTCGCCGAGATCGCGGCCGGCCTCAAGGCCAGGGGCAGCAGTCTGCTCGAGCGTCTCGATCAGATCGCAAGCCGGTATGGCCTGCATGCCACTGACCAGCTCTCCGTGCGCGTCACCGACCTCACTGTGATCGAGGCTGCGATGAAACAGCTGCGCGCAGCGCCACCCACCTCGCTCGGCGGGTTCGAGGTCGAACGCGCCGACGACCTGAGCCTCGGCAGCGACAACCTTCCGCCCACCGAAGGGCTGCGCTATCGCCTCGCTGGTGGTGGCCGAGTCGTCGTACGACCCTCGGGCACCGAGCCGAAGATCAAGTGCTATCTCGAAATCGTGGTGCCCGTCGCGGCAGGCGGCGTGGACGCCGCGAGGATCGCCGCAGCCGGCCGACTGGACGCCATCCGCACCGACCTAGCCGCTGCAGCCGGCTTGCCATCTCCCGCCTGAACGCCTAGCTCCAGACGAAGGCGACTGCGACCAGTGCCGCGGCCATCGCGAGGGCGCCGAGCGGCAACGCGCCCCAAGATCTGACCGGTTGTCGGTCATCCGGCCCGGCGCCGCCGGCCATCCGCATGATGCGTGACTCGACATACTCGTGATAAGCGCTGCCCGTCTGCTCCTCGTTCGCCATCCGGTGCAGAGGTCCGTCAGAGGCGGCAGTGGTCAGAGCGCCCATCCCACCGACTCCCATGAAGCCAGCGCCTAACCGCGGGCCAGGCTGCGCACGCGCCATGCTGCGAGCCGATCGAGTGACTCCCAGCCCGTGGAAGTGGCGCCCGCTCGCGACGACCTGAAGGGTCTGGAAGACCCGACAGCGCTCAATCTTGGAGGCTGGCACGTATACATCGCGGGCCATGTTGCGCAACAGCACACCATGTTGACAGATCGAAGCGACCGGCCGGACCAACACGACCCAGCTGACCAGAGCCGCCGCCGCTCCAACGAGACCGATGTTTCTCCCGATCACCGTGTCAGCGAGCAAGCCCAGCACGACCAAGACCGCACCGATCCCAATGACAGCGAAGCCGAGCCAGCGGCCTGCTGGAGGGGCGAAGCGCTCGACCTCCGTGCCGGCCGCCTTCGTCGCTGCATTGGGCATCTCGCCACTTTAGACGACGAGATCGGCTGGTTTCCGTCGCTGCACCACTGCCAGACCGCCGTGACTCCTCGACACTAGACTGACCCGGTGACCTCATCGCTGCTCAAGACGCCCTTCTCGGCCGATGGAGCTTCGCCCACTGATGCTGTGTCGTCTCCCGCCGCGCTGAGACGCTTCTTGCACGGGTTGCCCGGTGTAGACCAAGTCGGCTGCGAGGCACGTGTCGCCACCTTGTCGAGCCGCTCGATCAAGACCACCTCCAAGAGCCTGGCCCTCGACCTCGCCATCTCGATGATCGACCTGACGACGCTGGAAGGTCAGGACACAGCCGGCAAGGTGCGCGCCTTGTGCGCGAAGGCCAAACGGCCGGATCCAGAAGACCCCACCTGTCCACGGGTGGCTGCCATCTGCGTCTACCCCGACATGGTCGCGACGGCACGAGCGGCACTCGGCGAGTCCGGAGTTCACGTCGCCTCGGTCGCAACCGCGTTTCCCGCTGGCCGCTCCACTCTCGCCATCAAGCTGGCGGACACCCGCGACGCTGTCGCGGCAGGTGCCCACGAGATCGACATGGTCATCGACCGTGGCGCGTTCCTGTCGGGCGACTACCAACGCGTCTTCGACGAGATCGGCGCCGTCAAGGAGGCCTGCGGCGAGGCTCACTTGAAGGTCATCTTGGAGACCGGCGAACTGGTGACCTACGACAATGTGCGCCGAGCCTCGTGGCTGTGCATGCTCGCCGGCGCGGACTTCATCAAGACCAGCACCGGCAAGGTACAGCCCGCCGCCACTCCGCCGGTGACCTTGATCATGCTCGAGGCCGTTCGTGACTTCCGCGAAAGCTCCGGGCGGCAGGTGGGTGTCAAAGCTGCGGGCGGCATCAGCACCGCCAAAGACGCGATCAAGTATCTGGTGATGGTCAACGAGACCCTCGGCGACGACTGGCTAGACCCTGACTGGTTCCGTTTCGGTGCGTCGAGGTTGCTCAACGACCTGCTCATGCAGCGCACCAAGCTGACCACCGGCCGCTATGGCGGTCCCGACTACTACACCTTGGACTGAAGGCGGCACGCTGATGGGATTCGAGTACGCCCCGGCTCTGGAGTCGCGCTCCGTGGTCGACCTCAAGTCGTCATACGGACTGTTCATCGACGGCGAGTTCGTCGATGCGAGTGGCCCATCGTTCAAGTCGGTCAGCCCCGCCACCGAGGAGGTGCTGGCGGAGATCGGGCAGGCCGACGTAGCCGACGTCGACCGGGCAGTGCAGGCGGCTAGGCGTGCCTACAGCCGCACCTGGTCGGTCATGTCCGGCGGTGAGCGCGCGAAGTATCTGTATCGCATCGCCCGCATCATCCAGGAACGCTCGCGCGAGTTGGCGGTGCTCGAGTCGCTCGACAACGGCAAACCGATCCGCGAGGCGCGCGATATCGACGTGCCACTCGTCGCGGCCTACTTCTTCTACTATGCGGGCTGGGCCGACAAGCTCGAGTACGCCGGCTTCGGCGCCGATCCCCGCCCGCTGGGTGTCGCCGGGCAGATCATCCCGTGGAACTTCCCGTTGCTCATGCTGGCTTGGAAGATCGCGCCTGCTCTTGCCGCGGGCAACACCGTGGTGCTCAAGCCCGCTGAGACGACGTCGCTGACAGCTCTGCTCTTCGCCGAGATCTGTCAGCAGGCCGACCTGCCGCCCGGAGTCGTCAACATCGTGACCGGAGCCGGCTCGACCGGACAGGCTCTCGTCGCGCATCCCGACATCGACAAGTTGGCCTTCACCGGCTCCACCGAGGTCGGCAAAGCCATCGCCCGCTCGGTCGCGGCCACCAACACACCGGTGACCCTCGAGCTGGGTGGCAAGGCCGCCAACATCGTCTTCGACGACGCCCCGATCGACCAGGCTGTCGAGGGCATCGTCAACGGCATCTTCTTCAACCAGGGACACGTGTGTTGCGCTGGATCGCGCCTGCTGGTCCAAGAGAGTGTGTATGACGACGTGCTCGCCCGCTTGAAGCGCAGGATGGCCACGTTGCGCATGGGCGACCCGCTCGACAAGAACACCGACGTCGGCGCCATCAACTCGTCCGAACAGTTGGCGAGGATCCACGAGCTGACAGCCGTGGGCGAGTCCGAGGGCGCGGAGCGCTGGTCGCCGCCGTGCGACCTGCCGGAGCGCGGGTTCTGGTTCGCTCCCACGATCTTCACCGGGGTTTCGCAGGCGCATCGCATCGCACGCGAGGAGATCTTCGGCCCGGTGCTGTCGGTGCTGACCTTTCGCACACCCGCGGAGGCTGTCGAGAAGGCCAACAACACTCCGTTCGGTCTGTCGGCTGGGGTGTGGACCGACAAGGGATCCCGCATTCTGTGGATGGCCAACCAGCTGCGCGCCGGCGTCGTCTGGGCCAACACGTTCAACCGCTTCGATCCGACCAGCCCCTTCGGCGGTTACAAGGAGTCGGGATACGGCCGCGAGGGTGGTCG
This sequence comes from Nocardioidaceae bacterium, assembly GCA_013696975.1. GTDB lineage: Bacteria > Actinomycetota > Actinomycetes > Propionibacteriales > Nocardioidaceae > JACCZJ01. The sequence goes on from JACCXO010000057.1 coordinate 18,643, forward strand.
CCATGGTCTGGAGGCCTACCTTGCCCACTAAGCCTCCGCGCCCGTCCCGTCTCGACGTACGGAAGACCTCCAAGCTCTACATCGGTGGCGGCTTTCCCCGCAGCGAGTCCGGTCGCTCCTATGCCGTGTCCGACTCTCGAGGCCGCTTCCTCGCCAATGCCTCCAGGGCTTCTCGCAAGGACGCGCGCGACGCTGTGGTGGCCGCCCGCAAGGCGTTCGCCGGCTGGTCGGCCAAGACGGCATACAACCGTGGGCAGGTCGTCTATCGAATCGCCGAGGTGCTCGAGGGACGGCACCCGCAGTTCGCCGCGGAAGTCGAGCGAGCGGAGGGGTTGTCGAGCAAGGCAGCCTCCGCTCTCGTCGACGCCTCCGTCGATCGTTTGGTCTGGTATGCCGGTTGGGCCGACAAGGTGGCTCAGGTGGTCGGTTCGACCAACCCGGTTGCCGGTCCCTACTTCGACTTCTCCATCCCTGAGCCGACCGGCGTGGTCGCCATCGTGGCACCGCAGGAGTCATCGCTGCTCGGACTGGTCAGCGTGGTGGCGCCCGCAGTGGTCACGGGCAACACGTGCGTGGTGATGACGTCATACGAGCGCCCCCTTCCCGCCATCGCCCTGGCTGAGGTGCTGGCCACCTCCGACGTGCCGGGCGGAGTCGTCAATTTGCTGACCGGCGACCCGACCGAGGTCGCGCCTTGGATTGCCTCGCATATGGATGTCAACGCGATCGACCTCAGCGGCGTCAGCGATCAGCAGCTCGCAACCGACCTACAGGTGGCGGCTGCCGACAATCTCAAGCGGATCATGCGCCCCGACGCCCGCGAGCTGGACTGGAACGCCGACCCAGGCACCGGCCGGCTGACGGCGTTCCTGGAGACCAAGACAGTCTGGCACCCGATCGGCATCTGAGGTGTCACAGCATCATCGGGCGATGGCCGGCTCAGGGTCAGCCGAGGGCGGCCATCCCACCGGCGTCGGCCATCCCGCCGGCGTCGACGCGGAGACCGATCCCTACGCGCACTGGGGCGACACTATCGTGATGTCTCATTCGCTGACTGATGCGAAGCCGTCCCCCATCGCCGGCTCTTCAACCAGCAGTGTCACGGTCTGGCCGCTCAGCGCTCAACAGCTGACTCGGCAATCACGCGAGCTCGGCCGGCTGCACAGCCAGGCCTATCCACCCGGTCACCCCGACCACCGAGACCTAGACCCCGCAGCTGCCTCAGATGAGCTCCAGGCCATCGCCCGCGGCGAGATCCTCGGCCCACTTCTGCCGCAGTCTCGAGTGGCGATTGCCGCGGGTGCGATTGCGGGTGCCTGTCTGCTGGTGGACCGGCCAGGTGAAGCGCCCGGAGGTGGGCCGTGGGTGATCGACATTTTCCGTGACCCGAACTCGGCTCTCACGGGGATCGGCAGGGCCTTGCTGATCGCCGTACTCACTGCCGCGCGAACCGACCGGCTTCCTACGATCTCGCTTGCGGTCAGCCACAGCAACACACGCGCGCGCCGACTATATGACGACCTGGGTTTTACCGTCGCCGAGGAGGGCCGGACCCTATCGGTGCAACAGACTTAGCTGCGGGAGGTACTGGGGGGAAGGCCCCGGCCCAGACGCTGCTCCCAACCTACCCATCAGAACACCTGCTGGCCCGCGTTCTGTGGGTCGTGAGGGCCAAGTTCGCGGGTTAGCGGGTGTCCGGTGGGGATAGTGCGGGATCGCGGTCAGCGTGGGATGGTCATCGCGGCATACCCGGGCTTGACCACGCGCTCGATGAGGTCGAGCCGTTCGTCGAACGGCAAGAAGGCGCTCTTCATCGCGTTCACCGTGAACCACCGCATGTCGTCGAGGTCATAGCCGAACGCCGCTGCGAGCAGCTCCATCTCACGGCTCATCGTGGTGCCACTCATGAGCCGGTTGTCGGTGTTGACGGTCACCCGGAACCGCATCCTGGTCAGCAGGCCGAGCGGATGCTCAGCGATCGACGCGGCCGCGCCGGTCTGCAGATTCGACGATGGACACATCTCGAGCGGTACCCGGCGGTCACGCACATATGACGACAACCGCCCGAGTCGAGCTCGGCCGAACTCGTCGACCTCGATGTCGTCGACGATCCGCACGCCATGACCGAGTCGTTCGGCGCCGCACCATTGCAACGCCTGCCAGATCGAGGGCAACCCGAACGCCTCACCCGCGTGGATCGTGAAGTGGAAGTTCTCCCGCTGCAGATACTCGAAGGCGTCGAGGTGGCGGGTCGGAGGGAAGCCCGCCTCGGCACCCGCAATGTCAAAACCGCTCACGCCCTTGTCTCGATGACGCACCGCCAGGTCGGCGATCTCTCGGGAGTTCGCGGCATGCCTCAGCGCGGTGATGAGCTGGCCTATGACGATCCGCCGGCCCCCGGCTGCAGCTGCTGCGATCCCCTCGTCGAGACCTGCTTGCACAGCCTCGACGACTTCGTCGAGGCTGAGCCCCGCCGTCAGGTGCTGCTCTGGCGCATAACGCGATTCGGCATACACAACACCGTCGGCGACGAGGTCCTCGACGGTCTCGCGTGCCACCCGACGCAGCTGATCGGCTGTCTGCATCACTGCCACCGTGTGGTCGAAGGTCTCGAGATAGCGCACCAGGCTGCCGGAGTTGGCTGAGTCGACGAACCAGCGGTCAAGGCTCTCGGCGTCGGCGGCTGGCAGCTGGTGGCCGACCTGGTTGGCGAGCTCGATGATGGTCTGTGGCCGAAGGCCCCCATCGAGGTGGTCGTGCAACACGGCCTTTGGGGCGTCGATGAAGCGTCGATCCGCTGACTGATGCATCGGGCTATCCTCCCAGGTAGTCCTGCTCGGCACTCCTTGTAGCCCAGCTCCTGACAGAAAAAAGGCCCCCATGGATTCGACCACCGTCAGCCCTGATCCGCAGCGCGTCGCGATCGTGACGGGTGCCGCTCGCGGGATCGGTGCCGCCGTGGCGAGGCGGCTCAGCAGCGACGGCTTCAGCGTCGCCGTACTCGACCTCGACGACGGCGCATGCGCTCCCACCGTCGAGGCGGTGGATTCCGCTGGCGGACGCGCGTTGGGCGTCGGTGTCGACGTGGCCGATGGCCCCTCGGTGCAGGCAGCCGTCGACCGAGTGGCCGCCGAGCTCGGGCCGCCGACCGTGCTCGTCAACAACGCCGGTATCACGCGCGACAACCTGCTCTTCAAGATGAGCGAGGACGACTGGGATGCGGTGTTGCGCGTGCACCTGCGCGGAGCCTTCCTGATGAGCAAGGCGGCGCAGGCGCACATGGCGAAGAATGGCTGGGGGCGTATCGTCAACCTTTCGAGCACCTCGGCGCTCGGCAACCGTGGACAGGCCAACTACGCCGCCGCCAAGGCGGGCATGCAGGGCTTCACCAAGACCCTCGCCATCGAGCTGGGCAGGTTTGGCGTGACTGTCAACGCGATCGCGCCCGGCTTCATCGTCACCGACATGACAGCTCAGACGGCCGAGAGACTGGGAGTCAGCTTCGAGGACTTCCAGGCCGCTCGCGCAGCTGAGACTCCGGTGCCCCGCGTCGGAACTCCCGAGGACATCGCGCACGCCGTGTCGTTCTTCGTCAGCGAGGGGGCGTCCTTTGTCTCCGGCCAGGTGTTGTACGTCGCCGGCGGCCCCCGTGCCTGACTCCCTCCCGCGGAAGTTCTCCAGTCCTGACGAGTTGGTGGCCGCCGTCGGCGAACACCTTGGCTGCAGCGACTGGCTCAGCCTCGACCAGTCACGCATCGACGCCTTCGCAGAGGCGACCGGAGACCGCCAGTGGATTCATGTCGACTTGCAACGCGCCGCGCGTGGGCCGCACGGCTGCACCATCGCCCACGGCTACCTCACCTTGTCGCTCTTGCCGGCACTCGTCGCTTCGATCGTGTCGTATGCCGGCTGGACGACGCGCCTCAATTACGGCTCCAACAAGGTCCGGTTCCCGGCTGCCGTGAGGAGCGGCAGCCGAGTCCGCGCCAGCGCTGAGCTTGTCGGGGTGAGCCCCGCTGCGACCGGTCTCCTTGTCACCACTCAAGTCACACTCGAGCATGAGTATGACGGCCGGCTGCAACCCAAACCGGCGCTCGTAGCCGAGGTGCTGACCCTGCTGCTCCCCTGAACGAGACTGGATCGTGGTCGCTCCAGCCGCCACAAACCCGTCACCTTCCGGCGCGGGCAGTTCAATCGTTCAAGTGATGCGAGCGAGGATGAGGTCGCGGGGCTGGTCGGTGGAGGATGGCTTTGCCTTGATGTCGAAGGCGTCCTCGAGGGATTGCTCGGCTCGGGGGAAGCGTTCCTGGTCGTCGCTGTGCAAGGTCATCAGGGGCTCGCCCGCACGCACCGAGTCGCCTGGTTTGGCGTGGAGCACCACACCAGCGCCGGCTTGGACCGGGTCCTCCTTGCGAGCGCGGCCGGCCCCGAGGCGCCAGGCCGCCATACCGACTGCCAGGGCGTCCAGCCGGGTCAGCACACCCGACGAAGGCGCCACCACCACCTGCGTCTCCTGAGCTACGGGCAGGTCGGCATCGACGTCACCGCCTTGCGCGGCGATCATCCGCCGCCACACGCCCATGGCCGACCCGTCGGTCAGCTTGTCGGCGGGATCGACGTCATCATGCCCGGCCGCCGTCAGCATCTCGCGGGCCAAGGCCAGCGTCAGCTCGACCACATCCTCAGGCCCCCCACCAGCCAGCACCTCGACGGACTCTCGCACCTCGAGTGCGTTGCCGGCCGTCAACCCGAGCGGTGTGGACATGTCGGTCAAGAGGGCCACCGTCGTGACACCGGCTTCGCTGCCAAGGTCGGCCATCGTCTGGGCTAGCTCGCGCGCATCGTCGAGGTCCTTCATGAAGGCACCGGACCCGACCTTCACGTCGAGCACCAGGGCGCCCGTGCCCTCGGCGATCTTCTTGCTCATGATCGACGAGGCGATCAACGCAATGGCCTCCACCGTTCCGGTGACGTCGCGCAGCGCGTACAGCTTCTTGTCTGCCGGCGCCAGAGAGGACCCCGCCGCGCAGATGACCGCTCCGACCGACTCGAGCTGCGACATCATCTCGTCGTACGACAGGTCCGCGCGCCACCCTGGGATTGACTCGAGCTTGTCGAGGGTGCCGCCGGTGTGGCCGAGGCCTCGTCCTGACAGCTGCGGGACGGCCACCCCGCAGGCAGCGACCAGCGGCGCGAGCGGCAAGGTGATCTTGTCGCCGACGCCGCCAGTGGAGTGCTTGTCGGCGGTCGGGCGTGAGAGGCTCGCGAAGTCCATCCGCTCACCGGATGCGATCATCGCGGCAGTCCAGCGGCTGATCTCCCGACGGTCCATCCCGTTGAGCAGGATCGCCATCGCCAGCGCCGACATCTGTTCATCGGCCACCACGCCGCGGGTGTAGGCGTCGACAACCCAGTCGATCTGCTCGTCACTCAGGGCTCCCTTGCTGCGCTTCGTGACAATCACCTCAACTGCGTCATGTCCTTCAGCCATCAGGCTTCACCCTCTCTTTGGTGGTTACCGGTACGTCGACATAGCCTCGCAGCACAAAGGTCGGGCGCCGCCGTGGCTCTCGGTTCAATGAGAGCTCTGGGTATGCAGACGTGAGCAGCTGCAGAGACTCAGCGAGCTCCATCCGGGCCAACGGGGCACCGAGGCAGAAGTGGAGCCCGGCTCCAAAGGCCAGATGAGGGTTGGGTTCCCGTCCCACATCGAGCTGATCCGGCGCGCCGAACACGGCCTCATCACGGTTCGCCGAGCCAAGGAGTACGCCGATCCGCTCTCCCCGTGCCACGATCTGGCCAGCCACCTCGACGTCGGTCGTGGCAGTCCGCTCGAAGAGCTGCAGGGCAGAGTCGAAACGCAGCATTTCCTCGACTGCGAGCCGTATCGGCACCTGCCCGCTGACGAGGCGCTGCCATTGGTCTGGAGATTCGAGGAGCGCGACCAGGCCGTTGCCGAAGACGTTGACAGACGCCTCGTGGCCGGCGTTGAGCAGCAGGATCGCCGAGGCCAGCACCTCATCATCGGTGAGCGGCGTTTCGTCGGCTTGACCTTGACTACGCAGCAAGTCGCTGAGGAGGTCTTCTCGCAGGTCGCCCCGCCGCTCCTCGATAAGCTCTCGCAGATAGTCGGCGAAGGCACTGCTCGCGTCCAGAGCAGCCTGCTCGATCTCGGCGGCCGGCGTTGGCCGCTCATACATCTTCACGATGGCCTGCGACCAGTTGCGCAACGACCACACATCGGCTGATGGGGTGCCGAGCAGCTCGGCGATCACCAGGACCGGCAGTGGTTCGGCAAAATCGGCGAGAGCGTCGAACTCCGCTCCGTCGACGCGCTCGAGCAGGTCAACCCCGAGCTCTCGGACGCGTGGCCGCATTCGCTCTATGTGGCCGCGTGCGAACGCAGTCGAGACCTTGCGCCGCAGTCGAGTGTGCTGAGGGGGCTCGTTCTCCATCATCTGGCTGCGATGCAGCAGGTTGAACGGCTCGAACCGTTCAGCAGGCTCGCGATCGGACCAGATGCGGCCGAAACGCCGGTCCCGCAGCACCGAATTGCACTGCTCGTGGCTGAACACCAACCACATCTGGCTCCCCTCGTGCCACCAGATCGGGTGTTCGCTGCGGACTCGCTGGAACGTTGGGTATGGGTCGGCGAGAAATGCCTCGTCAGCCAGGTCGAGCGAGGAGACAGGACGAGCCGTCACCGACTCACCAGGTCATCGGGCCCGAAGGCGTCGGGCAAGACTTCGCTCATCGGCCGGATGCCGGTGGTCGTGGCCACGAGGAGAGACGGCCCACCGTGCTCCCACAGGAGTTGTCGGCAGCGCCCACACGGCATCAGGGGTTCTCCCGATCGGTCCACGCATGCCACAGCGACCAGACGACCGCCGCCTGAGGCGTGCAGCGCCGACACCATGCCACACTCGGCACACAGCCCGACTCCGTACGACGCGTTCTCGACGTTGCATCCGACGACGATGCGTCCATCGTCGACAAGCCCGGCAACTCCCACCGGGAAGTCGGAGTACGGCGCATACGCGCAGCGCATCGCGGCCGTCGCCTCGGTGCGCAGCTGGTCCCATGCGATGTCGGCCGCGTCCGCCTGCGACGTCATCCTGCTTCACCTCTTCGATATCGGAGTCCATCGGCCGCGGGCATGCGTAATCGCTGGGAGAACAAGGCCAGCACCAATAGCGTCGTGACATAGGGCGCCATCTCGGTGAAGTCACCGGGGATCACGTCGGTGGAGAAGTACCACAACAGACCCAACCCCGCGATTCCCAAGGAAGCCGTAGCCATCACAAAACTTCGCTTCTTGAGCTGCCAGATCGCCGCAGCGAGAAGCCCGACACACACGATAAGCAGCAGAGCGTGGACCGACTCACCACCAGAGCGCAGCCGCGCCGCGTCGGTGTAGCCGAACAGCAGCGACCCGGTGAGCAGGCCTCCTGGTCTCCAGTTCCCGAAGATCATGGCGGCGAGGCCGATGAACCCTCGACCACCTGTCGACCCGTTCTGGTAACCCGACGACGCCACCACGGTGAGGTAAGCGCCGGCGACACCTGACAACATCCCCGAAGCAACGACGGCGAGAAACTTGTAGCGATAAACATTGACTCCGAGCGTCTCGGCAGCAGTTGGTGACTCCCCACAGGCCCGCAGCCGAAGGCCAAAGGACGTGCGCCACAGGAGCCAGCCGGTGCCGAAGACGAGGGCCAGGGCCAACAGGGTGAACACCGACAGGTTCTCGGTCAGCGCGTTGACGAGCGCCGCGAGATCAGAGAGAAGGAACCAGTCCCGGCCTGCCAAGTCGGCAGAGGCGTCAGCCACTCCAGGGATAGTGATGGTCGGCGGCTTGTCGAGTCCAGGTGACTGAGTCGGACCACCACCTTCCAAGTCCTTGAAGAACGCTTCCGCCAAGAAGCTGGCGACTCCTGCGGCGATGATGTTGATCGCCACCCCGGAGACGATGTGGTCCACCCCGAAGACCACGGTGGCGACTGCGTGGAGGATTCCACCGACCGCGCCGAAGGCGATGGCGCCGAGCAGCCCGACCCAGACGCCGAAGTGGTAGGTGTAGTAGCCCGCCCCGAGCGTGCCGAGGATCATCATGCCCTCGAGCCCGATGTTGACGACTCCAGCACGCTCCGACCACAGTCCACCCAGTCCTGCCAGCGCGATCGGGATCGCCGCGAGCAGCGCCGCTCGCAGGGTGCCTGCCGAGCTGATGTCGTCGGCCCCAGTGACCACACGGGTGGCGGAGATGACGATGAGCACGAGTGGAAACCACATCCACAACCGGAAGCGGGCGGTGTGTCGACCCTCAGGCGGTGGCGCTGCTGCCGCGACCGAGCCGCGCTGGACAACGACGCTCATCGCGATGCCTCCTGAGGCTCTCGTTCACCAAAGAGTGCTTGCGCGACCTCCTGCTGTTCGAGCTTGACGCGGTAGCGCCGTACCACCTCGTATGCGATGACGACCGACAACACCACCACGCCTTGGGTGACGGCGATGATGTCGGGCGAGATCCCGGCCAGGATGCCCAACGGGTTGGCCTGCTCGGTGAGGTACGCGAAGATCAGTGCGCCGGCCGCGATGCCCCACGGGTTGTTGCGGCCGAGCAGTGCGACCGCGATGCCGGTGAAACCGATGCCGGTCTGGATCGTTGAGCCGTACTGGTGTGAGGCGCCGAACAGCTGCGGCATGCCGATCAGTCCAGCTACCGCCCCCGACAGCAGCATCGAGTAGAGCACCATCTTCTTCACGTCGACGCCGCTCGCGACCGCAGCCGCCTCCGCTTGACCCGTCGCGCGCAGGTTGAAGCCGAAACGCGTCCGATTGAGTACTACGGAAAACGCGACTCCAGCCACGACCGCCAGGAGTCCGAGGCCGAAGAACGTGGTGACGGAGTCGGAGAACAGCGGAATGTTCGGCACCCAGCTCGACTCCGGGATCGGGTCGGTGACGATCGCCTGGCCCTCCCGACTTCCGACCTTGCGGAGCAGATACGCCACCAGGGCGACTGCGATCGCGTTCAACATGATGGTTGAGATGACCTCGCTGACCCCGCGGGTCACCCGTAACAGACCGGCGATACCGGCCCACAGCGCACCGGTTGCCATCGCCACGACGACCGCTGCGAGCGTGTTCAGCGCACCCGGTAGGAGAGCCTGGCTGGCGAAGACTGCGGCGGCGAACGTGGCGACTCTGTACTGACCCTCGACTCCGATGTTGAACAGGTTCATGCGGAAACCGATGGCGGCAGCGAGTCCGGACAGATAGAGGATCGCCGAGTAGTTCAAGATGTTGACGAGGTTGCGGTTCTCAGGCCACGAAAGGATCGTCCTCCAGAAGTCAGCCGGATTGTCACCTGCACCGAGAAGAACGAGTGTCGTCGCCAAGCCCGCGGCAACGAATGCCAGCAGCGGAGCGGCAAGCGACAGTGCGATCTTGCTCATCCAAGGGGTCATGACTTCTCCTCGCCTGACGACCGCAGCCCGCCTCCGGTGACGCCGGTCATGGCGGCACCGAGCTGCTGGGGAGTGACTGTCTGCGGGTCGAAGTCGCCAACCAGCTTTCCGCGCAGGATGACGCGCAAGCTGTCAGACAGTCCGATCAGCTCATCGAGATCAGCAGAGATGAGGAGTACGGCGAGTCCCTTCCGTCGCGCCTCGCGGATGTGGCCCCAGATCGCAGCCTGAGCGCCGACGTCGACACCTCGGGTGGGATGGGCAGCGACCAGCAAGACCGGGTCTCCACTCATCTCCCGACCGACAATGAACTTCTGCTGATTGCCTCCTGAGAGCGCCCGAGCACCTGTGTCGATGCCGGGCGTGCGGACGTCGTACTGCTCGACGATGCGGGTGGAGTCTTCGCGCGCCCCTTCGCGATTGAGCCAGAAACCTTTGACGCTCGGGGGCCGGTTCTGGTGGCCGAGAATGCGGTTCTCCCACAACGGGGAGTCCAGCAGCAGCCCGTGCCGATGCCGGTCTTCGGGGATGTAGCCGACTCCGGAGGTGCGGCGCTCTCCTGCGCCCTGCCTTGTCACGTCTACGTTGCCGAGCTCCACGGTTCCGTTCGCTGCTTTCCGCATACCTACAACGGCTTCGACCAGTTCGGTCTGTCCGTTTCCCTCGACCCCGGCGATGCCGAGCACCTCACCCGCTCGGATGCGCAGGTTGATGTCCGACAAGACTGCGCGGCCAGTGGGGTCGAGCACTGTCAGGTTCTTGACTTCCAAGACCTCGGTCTCGGTGACGGTCGACTCTTCTGTGCTCGCGCTTGGCAGCTCCGCCCCCACCATGAGCTCAGCTAGATCGCGAGGAGTCACGTCGCCAGGGTCGACGGTTGCGACCGTGGTACCGCGGCGCAGGACCGTGATGTCGTCCGCGATCGCCAAGACCTCGTCGAGCTTGTGCGAGATGAAGATCAACGTGTGCCCCTCATCCCTGAGCTCGCGAAGGTTTCGAAACAGAGCCTCGACCTCCTGCGGCACCAAGACGGCCGTCGGTTCGTCGAGGATGATGATCTTCGCCCCTCGATACAGGACCTTGAGAATCTCGACTCGCTGGCGCTGACCGACTCCCAAGTTCTCCACGAGCTCGTCGGGGTCGAGCCCAAAGCCGTAGGTTTCGGAGATCCCCTCGATCTCTCGGCGCGCATCTGCACCGATTCCATGACGGCTCTCCGCGCCCAGGACCACGTTCTCGGTCACCGTCAAGTTGTCGGCTAGCTGGAAGTGCTGAAAGACCATGCCGATCTCATGCCGGATGGCGTCGGCCGGTGAGGCAAAGCTGACTTCTTGGCCGCTTATCGCGATGGTTCCGACATCGGGTTTCTGCACGCCGTACAGGATTTTCATCAACGTCGACTTGCCGGCCCCGTTCTCGCCGACGAGCGCGTGCACCGTCCTAGGCCGCACCTTGATGGACACGTCGTGGTTGGCGACAACCCCAGGGAAACGTTTGCCGATGCCTTCAAGGCTCACAGCCAAGGTCTCGCTCACCGTGCTGGTCTTGCTCATCTGATCTCCTCCGCGAGGCGCGCCCTGAAAGACCCGAGATGAAGGTACCGGAATACGAGAACCCGGGAGGCGCAAGCGCTTCCCGGGTTCTCGTATTGCGGTTGGCTCAAGCTACTTAGGCTCGGCTGGCACTTCGATCTCGCCGTCGATGATCTGCTGCTTGTAGTCCTCTAGCTCGTCTTGGATGTCGTCGACAAAGCCCCCAGAGGTCGAATAGCCCACGCCTTCGGACTCCAGGTCGTATGTCACGAACCCCGTGGGAGCTTCGCCCTCATCGAAGGCCGTGACGTACTCGATCACACTGGTGTCGATGCGCTTGAGCATCGAGGTGAGGATGTACGGCTGCTGCGCCTCGTCGACGGTGAGGTACTGGTCGGCGTCGACACCGATCGCCCAGTGGCCTTCGCCGGCAGCTTCGACGGCGTCGAACAGACCAAGACCCGACTTGCCCGCAGCGTGGTAGATCACGTCCGCACCGTTGTCGAACATGCCTGTCGAGGCGGTTTCGCCGCCGGCCTGGTTCTCGAAGCCCTTCACCGGGTCGTCCTGGGAGAGGTACACGCTCTGGATCTCGATCTCCGGGTCCACCGCTTCAACGCCGGCGACGTATCCAGCTTCGAATGCCTGAATGAGGGGTCCGTCGACACCACCGAGGAAGCCCACGTTCTTGGCCTCGCTCTTCAAAGCGGCAGCGACCCCGACGAGGAAGGAGCCCTCGTTGGCGGCGAACGTCAAGTTGGCGGCGTTCTTCGCCTCGGCATAACCGTCGACGACGGCGAAACTTTGGCCGGGATACTCCGCCGCGACGGTGTCCACCGCCGGTGAATAGACGAACCCGACAGCGATGATCGGGTCGAAACCACCTTCGGCAAGCAACCGAAGCCGCTCTTCACGGTCAGCGTCGCTCTCTCCGGCGTTGGCTTCCACTTCCTCGCAGGTGCCGTCGACGTCCTCGACTACCTGCTCGAGGCCGGCGTAGGCGGAGTCGTTGAAGGACTGGTCGCCGCGACCGCCGACGTCATACGCCAGGCCGATCTTGGGGCCGTCGCCTTCGGCCGACTCACAGATGCCTTCGCCGGCAGAGTCGCCGCTCTCTGGTTCTTCTTCGTCGCTGCTGGCGCATCCGGCCAGAGCGAGCATGGCGGCCATAGCGGCCGCCGCAATCTTGGTCGTACGACGCAAGATGACTCCTTTCGCTGTGCGTGCCCTGCGAAAGTCGGCACGCGTCGTTCCCGGAGCCTAGTGCAGCGATGACATCGACCGACTATCGAAACGGACGCATTCCGGTCTCGATATCGGTTTGTGACCTAGTACCGGCTGGGGTCAGTGGCGGACGTCGGCCACAGCAAGACCGACCATCAGTCGGACGCCGATGGCAATGGCTGCCTCATCGATGTCGAGAGTTCCACGGTGCAGATCCCCCACTTCATCGGACCGCGGATCTCGAACGCCGAGGCGTGCCAGTGAGCCGGGGTTCTCAGCGAGAATCCACGCGAAGTCCTCGCCGCCGAGGCTCTGTTCGGTGGTGGTGACTGCGTCGGAGCCGAGGATCTCACCGGCCACGGTACGCATCAGCTCGGTCGAGTCGTGGTGATTGACGCACGGTGGCACGCTCTTGTGCATCTCGACGTCGACCTCGACGCCGTAGGGCGCGGCGAGCTGTCGAACCAGCTCCGGAATCGCAGTGTGGGCAGCGTTCCACACTCGGTTGTCGAGGCATCTGACTGTGCCGTGAGCGAACCCACTCTGCGGGATGGCGTTGGCGACGGCACCTGCATGCACTTGCCCCCAAACCAAGCTGAGTCCCGACCGCGGGTCAGCCAACCGAGACAAGAGGGCGGGCAGCTGGGTGATCACGGTGCCCAAGGCGTGAACCACGTCAGCCGTCAGATGAGGACGCGCGGTGTGCCCACCCGGGCCGCGCATGGTGACCGAGATGCGGTCGGCTCCAGCAGTGATCGGCCCGGACTTGAAACCAACCCTGCCGACCGTCAACTTGGGGTCGCAGTGCAGCGCAAAGATGTGCTCCAGACCAGCGACCTCGCCATCGGCGAGAACATCGAGCGAGCCGCCCGGGGTCAACTCTTCCGCCGGCTGGAAGATCAGCCGCACTGAGCGTTTGAGCCATCCCTGTCTACGCAGCTCAGTAAGCACCAGGGCCGTACCGAGCACGATCGCGGTGTGCGCGTCATGGCCGCATGCGTGGCAGACGCCTGGGACCCTCGAGCGGTAAGAAACGTCCTTCGCGTCCTCGATGGGCAAGGCATCGATGTCTCCGCGAAAACCGAAGGTGGGCGCGGCCTCCGACGTACCGATTATGTCGCAGATGACGCCGGTGCCGGTCGACAGAACCCGAGGCTCCAGACCGACGACCCGGAGGCGGTCAAGGACTGCCCGAGTGGTGCGGTGCTCTTGCCGACCCAGCTCGGGGTGCTGGTGCAACGCGCGACGGAAGTCGATGAGCTCGAGCTCATAGGTCTTCGTGATCCGGTCGATGTCGTCGCATAGAGCAGGGTCAAGCATTCAACCAGTGTCTCATCTGTCAGCGGCAACTAGTTCACGAACTTGGCCGATTTCGACCGAATTCGGATTTCATCCGGGCCGCAAGTCAGCACCGTCTTCATGCCAGATTCATGTCGGACGCCTTCCGGTTGTCAGAAGGCGTCGGGTGGTTGGTAGGTCCCCCACACCTCTCGCAGGGCGTCACAGACTTCTCCGACGGTCCCTCGAGCAGCCAAGGCCGCCTTCATCGGCGGGAGGACGTTATCGGTGCCCGCTGCCGCTGCTCGCGTCGCATCCAGCTGCCGGTCGACCTCAGCTGAGTTTCGGGTCGTGCGCAGTCGAGCGAGCCGCTCGGCTTGCTGGGCTTCAATGTCTGGGTCCACCCGCAACGGCTCATAGGGGTCGTCTACGTCGATCGTGAACCGGTTGACACCGACGAGGGTGCGTTCCTCACTGTCGATCTCCTGGGCGATCCGGTATGCCGACTTCTCGATCTCGTTCTTCTGGAAACCTGTCTCGATCGCCGCTACGGCTCCGCCCCTGTCCCTCACGGCAGTCATCAGGTCACGGGCGGCCCGCTCGACGTCATCGGTCAACGCTTCGACGGCGTAGGAACCCGCGAACGGATCGACGGTCTTGGTCACGTCGGTCTCATAGGCGATCACCTGCTGGGTGCGAAGAGCGAGGCGTGCTGCCTTCTCAGTGGGCAGCGCGATGGCCTCATCGAACGAGTTGGTGTGCAACGACTGGGTCCCGCCGAGCACGGCCGCCAGCGCCTGCACGGCCACGCGCACCAGGTTGACCTCCGGTTGCTGGGCGGTGAGCTGCACCCCTGCGGTCTGGGTGTGGAAGCGCAACATAAGCGACTTGGGGTTCTTGGCCCCGAACTCGTCGCGCATCACCTCAGCCCAGATCCGTCTGGCCGCACGGAACTTCGCGACCTCCTCCAGCAGCGTTGTCCGGGAGACGAAGAAGAAGGCCAGCCGGGGGGCGAACTCGTCGACGGCGAGTCCCGTCTCGACGGCCGCGCGCACATACTCGATGCCGTTGGCCAACGTGAAAGCGATCTCCTGCGCTGGCGTCGCTCCTGCCTCCGCCATGTGGTAGCCGGAGATGGAGATGGTGTTCCACCGAGGCATCTCGGCCTGGCAGTACTTGAAGATGTCGGTGATCAGGCGCAGAGACTGCTTCGGTGGGTAGATGTAGGTGCCGCGGGCGATGTACTCCTTGAGCAGATCGTTTTGGATCGTTCCGGTGAGCTGGTCGCCGGAGACGCCTTGCTGTTCCCCCACCAGCTGGTACAGCAACATCAGCAGTCCGGCTGGGGCGTTGATGGTCATCGACGTCGACACCTTGTCGAGCGGTATGTCGTCGAACAGCAGCCGCATGTCCTCTATCGAGTCGATGGCCACGCCCACCTTGCCCACCTCTCCATGCGCGATCGGCGAGTCGGAGTCGAAGCCCATCTGGGTGGGCAGGTCGAAGGCGACCGAGAGGCCAGTCGTGCCGGCCTTGATCAGCTGGTGGTAGCGCTGGTTGCTCTCGGCCGCGGTGCCGAAGCCGGCATACTGCCGCATCGTCCATGGGCGGCCGGTGTACATCGACTCGTAGACGCCGCGCGTGTAGGGAAAGTCGCCCGGGTGGCCGAGTTTGTCGTCAGGATCCCAGCCTTTGAGGGCGTCCGGCCCGTAGACCGGCTCGAACGGCGTACCGGACTCCGTGCTCTGACTCATTGCAGCAGCGTACGGCGATCGGCCTCGACTTGGCAGCGGTACCTTGCTCGGGGGCCGAACTGCTGTTCGAGGCCGATTCAGCCGCTCAGTGCGGTACGGCGACTCGCAGTTCAGTGAGTAGCTCGGCCACGGTGGCCGCTACGTGCTGAGGATAGTGGAGCGTGTGCAGTTGACCGCCCTGGGAAACCGCTCCGGGGCAAGGCCAGCCGATCCGTAGGCGGGAGGCAGCGCAGCATCAACGAATACGGTGGCAACAACATGGCGCTCTTGGGCAAGACCCGGTGCGTAGAGGCCGGCGTTGCAAGGCGCTGCGCGAGCCATCGCAATGCAGCAGCAACTCCTTGTGCACCGCGCAATACCGGGAGGTTGGAATCAGCATCGGCCAAGGACCGTTGACGCGGGGATGAGCGACATCGCCTCCGCCGCCACTTGGTCCGTGCCCGACGATGACTTCGTGGCTCGGCTTGCTGACGAGCGCGAAGCAACCCTGCGGCGACTCGACTCGCTGGAGAGGGACTTCGATGACATCGCGGCAGCCTCTGTCAACTCCAACGCCGACGACGAACACGATCCCGAGGGGTCGACGATCGCGTTCGAGCGCTCGCAGGTCAGCGCGCTGATCGAACAGGCGAAGCGCCACCTCGCTGAGCTGGACGCCGCTCGGTCCCGTCTCGTGCGGAGCACCTACGGGCAGTGCGAATCTTGTGCTCAGCCGATCGGTGTGGCGCGGCTCGAGGCCCGACCGGTCGCGCGTACCTGCATAGGCTGCGCCACTCCGAAGCGCCGTCCCTGATGGTCGCCCGGGACACGTCGTTCCCTTCATCGCCGGGGGCTTGACGTCCCATGAAGTCTCTGTGTGGAGGGTGCTCTGAGCGCCGAAAACTGTCGGCGGGCCAACCTATAGTCATACACATGTTCGACACCGATTTGACCGATCTCGACGCTGACGCCACCTGGCTTCCGCGGGCGATGCGCGTGCGTTGTCCGACCGTGTCGAGACCAGGCTGATCGAGGCGGCGGCTCACTACGCCGATCTGCACGGGCCATATCGACCACCCCGTAGACGTCGGGAACTCACTGCCCGGCCTGGAGCGTCTGGTCGCGTTGGGCGGCGACGGCACACCGGAGGTAGCTGAGTTCGCCCCCGCCGAGCTGGGTGCTGAGCTTCAGATGTCGCCTCATGCGGCGGGGCGGCTCATTGGTGATGCCCTCGACCTACGTCACCGGTTGCCCAAGTTGTGGGGCCGAATCCTGGCCGGCGAGGTCAAGCCGTGGATCGGTCGAAAGACCGTCGAGGCTACCCGTCACCTGTCCCGCGAGGTCACGGCCGCGGTCGACGCGAGAATCTCGCCGTGGGCGCACTCGCTGAGCTGGGGGAGACTCGAAGCAATCATGGAAGCTGCGGAGATCCAGGTCGATCCCGAAGGCGCCGCGGTCGCGGCCGAGGGTGCCTCGAAGGCACAGGGTGTTTGGCTCAAGCAATCCGACGATCACGGCATCAAGGACATCTATATCCGGACCGAAGCGCCCAACGACATCTGGTTCGACGCCTCCATCGAGCGGATCGCCGATGGTCTGAAGGCTTTGGGAGACGCGAGCGACAGAGACGTCCGCCGTGGCCGCGCCATCGGTGTCCTCGCACAACCCCAGCGAGCACTTGACCTGTTTGACCAGGCGGCTGCGCTGATCGCAGACCCAGCTGTGAGCAGAGGGGACGAACCTTCTGCAGCGCAGCCTGGCGAGCCCGGAACGACAGCGGGCCGCCCCGCCGCCCGCAGCGACTCCCGCCCGCCGGCAACTCTCTACGTTCATCTCGATCAGAACTCCTTCACACGCGATAGCTCAGGAATGGCCAGGTTCGAAGGCGTCGGGCCGGTCACGATCGATCAGGCGCG
>JACCXO010000076.1 GCA_013696975.1 Nocardioidaceae bacterium
GACCGTAGTCGTCAACAAGCGCCTCAAGGTCAAGCCCCAGCTCCGCGAGGCTGCGTTGCTCAAGCTGCTCGACGCGCATGCGTTGCTCGGCCCGGATCATCTCTTCGCGGTGCACCGTGTCCGTCAGCAACGCCAGCTCGGCCTCGAGCTCGCGGACCTGCTGCCGTACAGAGCTGAGACTGTGCTCCCGCTCCGATCGAGCAGCCTCGATGTGCGTACGTCGGGCGAGCGCATCGCCGAGGGAGCGTTCCAGCCTGACCAACACCTGCTGCACGCCCTGGTCGACGGCGGTGGCGGCGCGCGCCTCTCGGTTGCGGCGCTCTCGCCGCGTGAGCGCCCGAGCACGCATGTCACGCTGCTGAGAAGCCGTGTGGGTCAGCGAATCGGCGCGGCCATGCAGCGCCCGGGCCCGCTCCTCAGCCGTACGCAACGCCAACCGCGAGTCCATCTCCGCCTGCCGCGCCGCTGTGGCCACCCGTGCGAGCCGATCGCGTTCGACCGTTTCCGGCTCGACGTCGGCGTCCTTCGAGTCATGAGCCGCGGCGAGTCGCTGTTCGAGCTCTGCCACCGCCGAGGCGTCCTTGTCGCGGGCCGCCTCGGCCAAGGTGATCGCAGCATGCGTGCGGTTCGCCTCGGCGGACGCCGATCGGCTGACGGAGCCGAACTGGCTGAGCTGCTCGGCCACGGCGGCCATCGTGGCGTCGGACTCATGCAGTTTGGCCAGCGCGACGTCGACCCGGCCCTGGGTCTCGGCACGTTCGGCCTCGAGCCGACTCAGCTCGAACTTCAACCGCTCGGCGCTCGCCGTCGCCTCCTGGAGTGCGGAGGCAGCCTCGTCGACGGCCGCTTGCACCTCGATCAGGCTCGGCTGCGACGTCGACCCGCCCGCCGCGAAGTGCGCCCCCAGGAGATCACCGTCGCGGGTCACGGCCACCACGTCGGGCCGGCCGGCAACCAGCGCGCGAGCCGCCTCGAGATCGTCGACCACGGCGGTCTTGTGAAGCAGGCGCCTCAGCGCGGCTTCGAGGGCCGGTGGGGCCTCGACGACATCGATCGCGTATGCCGCCGGGGCCGCCAGCAGCGGCCAGTCTCTCGGGTCGATATCTGCACCGCCGAGCAGCAGCCCCGCCCGGCCCAGGTCCGAGCTCTTGAGATGTTCGATCGCATCCAGGGCAGCTCCGACGCCGTCGACGGCTACGGCGTCGGCCGCCCACCCGAGCGCCGCCGCCACCGCTGCTTCGTAGCCAGCCCGGACGGACAACACAGCAGCGACAGAGCCGAGCAGCCCAGCGACCGGCTCGCTCGCCGCCAACAGGGCGCTCGCGCCGTCCTTGCGTGACAGACCCAGCTCGAGGGCCTCCTTGCGGGCGACCAGCGCAGCGCGGTCGCGTTCTGCCGACTGAGCCTCGTCTCGCAGCTTGGCGAGGCGATCCTCGATGTCTGCGAGCAGGGAGGCGGCTCCCTCGTACTCGGCATCCAGACCGAGCTCGCCCGCGTCCAGCCCAGCGATGCGGCTCTCGAGAGCCGTGTAGTCGCGTTGAGCCTTGTCGGCTCGAGCCATCGCTTCGACGCGAGCCGCTCGCAGGCGGCCGATCTCGTCATCGGCCGCCGCCGCCCGACTCCTGGCCGAGCCGACCTGACCACCAAGCCGAGCGAGGCCTTCGCGGCGGTCAGCGGCCGCTCGCAACAACCCGGCGAGTCGCTGCTCCTCGATTGCGGCTGCCGCCTCGGCTTGCTGCCGGGACTCGACCGCTTGCTGCAAGCGCGTCTGCAACCCGGCCACGTCGGCTTGGATCTCCTCTTCTTGAGCGCGCACGCGAATGGCTTCGCGGTGAAGCTCGTCAGGATCGCGGCCGAGATGCTCGTCTGGGACTTCTTCGGAGACGTTGCGGAGGCGCTCGGCGGCCAGGCTCGACATACCGCGGAATCGCTCACGGAGCGCTGACAGCGTGAACCAGGTCTCCTGCGCACGAGCCAGCAGGGGAGCGTCTGACCTCAACGCATCCTCGAGCTCGGTCTCGCGGGCACGCGCGTCGGTGAGGGCCGACTCGGCCCGACTCCGCCTCGACCTCAGCGCCTCCTCGTCGGCGAGCTCTTGTTGCATCGAGGAACGCATGCCGACGACGTCGTCGGCCAGCAGCCGGGCACGCGCGTCTCGAACCTCCATCTGGACGACCGACGCTCGCCGAGCCACCTCGGCTTGCCGGCCAAGTGGCTTGAGCTGCCGCCGGATCTCACTGAGCAGGTCGCCGAGACGCACCAGGTTGCCCTCGGTGGCATCCAGCTTGCGGACGGCCTTCTCTTTGCGCTTGCGGTGCTTGAGGACACCAGCGGCCTCCTCGACGAAGCCCCGCCGCTCCTCGGGCGAGGCGCGCAAGATGGCGTCGAGCTGGCCCTGCCCGACGATGACATGCATCTCCCGACCGATGCCCGAGTCGCTCAGCAGCTCCTGTACGTCGAGGAGGCGGCACGTCTGGCCGTTGATCGCATAGTCAGAGCCACCGTTGCGGAACATCGTCCGAGAGATGGTGACCTCTGTGTAGTCGATGGGCAGCGAGCCATCGGTGTTGTCGATGGTCAGCAGCACCTCAGCGCGGCCGAGCGGGGGGCGACCGGAGGTGCCGGCGAAGATGACGTCCTCCATCTTGCCGCCGCGCAGCGACTTCGCGCCCTGCTCACCCATCACCCAGGCGAGTGCGTCCACGACGTTGGACTTGCCCGAGCCGTTGGGCCCGACTATGCAGGTGATGCCCTCCTCGAGCTGCAGAGTCGTCGAGGAGGCGAAGGACTTGAACCCACGCAGCGTCAAGCTCTTGAGATGCAACGCCGTGCTCCTTTGGCGGCGCTGAGCGCCTTGGCCGATCGGGGGAGGATCAACCCGAACGTTACCGGCGCTCGCCGACCTGACGCGGCACCCACGCCGCCGTACGTGACGTCGCAGCCACGCCGCCGTCTCTTGGACTTGTCAGAAACTGAGGCTGCTATAGCCTCCCCAGTTTCTGACAAGTCGAAGAGACCTGCGGGCCTGAGCCGCTGTCAGGCGGGAGCGGCTGCTCGGTCGTCGAGGTGGTCGGGAACCAACAACGGCTCGACGTCGTGCACTCGAGAAACGAGCTCGTCGTTGTCGGCCTGCAGTCTCTTCACGAGGCTCTGCAGGTCTTCCACCCGCCGACGTAACCGTTGATTCTCGTCGAGCAACCGCGGGTCGCTGCCGACATACCCAAGGAGTGCCTTGGCCATGGATGCATCCTCCAGGAACGATGTTTTGGTCGAGCAGCGCATCCGAGTCGTCGAATCGTCATTTCGGTGCGCATCGCGAGCCGGAGATTCGGCGAAGGCGTGTGCTGCTGCTCTCTTCAGGGTCGCACCGGATCGGTCGCCGGTCAACTAGAGCCAGCCGGTAATGGGCCAGTTGATTGAGTCAGGGTGTCGAGCAGTCCGGCGATCTCGTCCAGCGCCCACACGTGGTCCGCGACACCGGCAGCCATAGCGGGAGTCGTCGGGTAGCCGTGTGATGCAACGCATCCCGATCCGCATGGTGAGGTTCTGGCGTTCGACGTAGGACGTGGAGACGAGCGATTCGACCGGGTGGTCGGTCATGGGGCGGCTCCCCCGCGACCCCTCAAACTGACCACTACCCAGCCGCCGCAGGCACAATAAGAGGTGTGCCGGCTGAGACCTCTCCGACCCGACCGCTCGAGATATGGCCGTGTCAGTCGATCTGCGTGTGGTCCCCGACCGACGAGAGCTGGGTCGCCGACACCGCCGATGGGCCAACTCGGACGGTTTTCAACTGTGCGGGCTGCGGATCCGAGTGGGTACGGACAGAACCATGGACCCCGATCGACGCCTACGGAGTCGTGCCCGCCGCGGTGCGACAAGAACGCGCTCGAGCTCTCCGGTGAACTCACCAACGCGCCCGTCGCGGACGCGGCTGGCAACGGGGGCACGTGTAGGAAGAACGGTTCATGAAGGGGGTCCGCCGGATCGCCGTACCGCAGCGAGGACACGGTTCGCCCTCTTGGCCGTATGCCGACAACGACCGGTCGAAATAGCCTGACTCGCCATTGACGTTGACGTACAGCGCGTCGAACGACGTACCGCCCTCGTCGAGTGCCGCGAGCATCACCGCCCTGACCTCGGCGAGCAACCGCTCGACTTCCGAGCGGCGAAGGGTTTCCGTCGGACGTGCGTAGTGCAGCCGCGCGGCCCACAGTGCCTCGTCGGCATAGATATTGCCGACGCCCGAAACCAGCGTCTGGTCGAGCAAGGCCCGTTTCACCCCGGTACGCCGTCTGCGCACCGCCGTGAAGAAACCCGCCTCGTCGAACAGCTCGTCCAGGGGGTCCCTCGCGATATGGGCGATCTGCAACGGCAGCTCGGCCCCGTCCCTGGCCAGCAACAGTCCCCCGAACATGCGCTGGTCGACGAATCGCAGGTCCCGGCCCCCCGACAGCTCCAGCACGACCCGGAGGTGGCGTTCCGGGTCGGCACCTCGGGGCCGCACCAACAGCTGACCGCTCATGCCCAGGTGACCAAGCACCGCGTCACCTGAGTCGAGAGCGAGCCACAGGTACTTGCCCCGCCGCCGAGCCGCGATGACCCGCTGGTCGCTGAGCTGATCCTCGAAGTCGGCGACACCAGCTATATGGCGGCGCACGGAGCGGGGATGCAGAACTCGCACCCTCTCGATGGCTGCGTCCACGACGAAGCGTTCGAGCCCTCGCCGGACCACCTCCACCTCAGGAAGCTCAGGCACGCGGAGTGTTCAGTCGCCTTGCAGATCCCGACGAACGGTGCCGTTGGTTGGGACCGTCTCGCCTACCGCCTCCGCGACAAGGCTGGACTGCTGCGCGGGAATCGGCGATGGCGCCGGCACCGTGCCGCCGTCGCGGGCACTCAAAGCCGGCGGATGCGTGTCCCGGATGGTGAGCCACGCCGTTTCGGCGGCTTGTTGCTCGGCCAGCTTCTTTGACCGGCCCGTGCCGTGTCCGTAGATCTCGAGGCCGACGCGCACCCGTGCCTGAAACGACTTCTCGTGGTCGGGCCCGCTGTCGTCAAGAAGGTACTCGGGCACTCCGAGACCAAGATCGGCGGACAGCTCCTGCAAGCTGGTCTTCCAGTCGAGGCCTGCGCCGAGGTCCGCCACCGCGGCCATCAGGGGATCGAACAATCGATGAACGACGCCCGCCGCGGCCTGAAAGCCTTGATCGATGTAGACGGCGCCAAGCAGGGCTTCGACGCCGTCGGAGAGGATCGACGCCTTGTCCCGTCCGCCTGACGACTCCTCACCCCGCCCGAGCATGATGTGGTCACCCAGCCCGATCGTCCGCCCCACGTCAGCCAAGGCTCGAGCGTTGACCACAGCCGCCCTCAGCTTGGCGAGTCGTCCCTCGGACAGATCAGGATGCGACAGGTACAAGGCCTCGGTGACGACGAGCCCGAGAACGGAGTCGCCCAAGAACTCGAGACGCTCATTGGTCGGCACGCCACCGTTCTCGTATGCGAACGACCGGTGGATCAGCGCAAGCTCGAGCAAATGCGGGTCCAGGTCCGGCACCCCTAGGTGCGCACAGAGCTCGCTTCGAGAGCAGCCCGGCTCAACGGAGTCCACCTGAGAGTCGTCAGAGGACCTGGCGACGATCAGCCCGAGCGCCGTACTGCCCACAAGCGGGGCAGGCATGATGAGGCAGGTGCTTGGACCGGCAGGCGGGGTTGGCGCACGTCACGAGGGATGGAGCGACTGCCTTCCACTGTGAACGGCGGTGGCGTGTGTTGCTGCGCGACATCTTCCGCTTCGGAACGGCCACAATCTACTCCTCGTCTGTGCTGGCCCCACGGCCAGCTGATCTGATCTGCTCATCGCCAGCGCTGGGGCTGGCGATGTCTGTCTCCAATGCCAAGAGCGACGCCCATCGCGGATCGACGCTCTCTTCGTGAGCATGCCCGGGATGGTCATTGAGGCGCACCCCACACTCGAGGCACAACCCCTGACAGTCCGGCTCACACACTGGTTGAAACGGCAGCGCAAGCACCACCGCATCTCGAAAAACTGGCTCCAGGTCGAACAACTCACCCTCCAGCCGGTCGGCCTCGTCTGCCCCTGCGTCACTCTCGGGATAGACGTACAGCTCCTGAAACGTCACCTCGAGCGTGTCCTCGATCGGGTTCAGGCAACGAGCGCATTCGCCCACGAGCGACGTGCTGGCGGTGCCCGACGCGAGCACCCCCTCCATGACCGCTTCAAGTCGCATCTCGATAGCGACCGGCGAACCTTCGGGGACACCCATCAGCTCGATGCCAAGATCTGCCGGTGCCGGCACCGAGAGCTCGAGAGTGAGCATCGAGCCCGGACGTCGGCCGAGCCGGTGGGTGTTGACTACCAGCGGCGAACGCGGATCGAGACGCATCTCAACAAACTTCCGTTAGAACGGCACACACCAAATCGCTGCCCCCGCAAGGAGGCAGCCCCTAAGACTAGCCGGTGGCGTCAGGCTGTCTCAAATCACTGGTCCCGAGGTCCCCCATCAGGGCCGCTCCGCAGGCGCCGTGTCAGTCGGTCGAGCACCTCTGACGGCACGAGTTGGTCCACATCGCCGCCCGATCGAGCGATCTCCTTGACCAAGCTGGACGACACGAAGGACCACTGCGGCGAGGTGGGAACGAATATCGTCTCGACCCCCGACAGGGCCTTGTTCATCTGAGCCATCTGCAGTTCGTAGTCGAAGTCTCCACCCGCTCGCAGACCCTTGACGATCGCGTCGATGTCCCGCTCGGTGCAGAAGTCGACGAGCAGGCCGACGAACGACTCGACCCGCACGTGGCCGAGGGCGTCGGTGGCTTGCCTCAACATGGCGATCCGCTCAGCAGGCTCGAACAGTCCCTGCTTGGCCTCGTTGACGAGCACCGCGACATACACCTCATCGAAGAGCGCCGCAGCCCGGCTGATGATGTCGAGGTGGCCGTTGGTCAGAGGGTCGAACGAGCCCGGGCAGACGGCTCGGCGCATCACGGCTCCCTTGAGTCTCGGTCGGTCCGGCGGTGTCGGCCAGGGTCTGTCGGGTCAGGCCCCTGCGTCGAACGGGCTGGCTCGGCCGGATCAGCCGAACGGGCTGGCTCTGCGCGAACGGCCGATCGCGCAGGTCCGACTCGCTGACCGTAGCAAAGGACGGTCTCGCCATAGCGCTTTTCGCGCAGCTGCTCGAACCCGTCCGGCCACCGCCAAGGCTCGCCGCGGCGAGCCCTCTCGACGACGAGGAGTACGTCGGCAGACAGCCAGCCCGACCGCTCCAGGTCGGTGATGACCCGCGCCAGATCGTCATTCGGGACGTCGTACGGCGGATCGAAGAAGGCCACCTCGAACGGCAACGCAGCGCCACCGGTCGGCCCTGCGATGGCCAGCCGCTCGATCCGTGCGGCGAGGACACTCACCTCACCCATACCGAGCTGCTTGGCGTTGGCGCGAATCAGGGAGGCGGTCGGCCCATTCTGTTCGATCAGGGTGACGGTCGCTGCGCCCCGCGAGCACGCCTCGAGACCGATGGCGCCCGAACCGGCATATGCGTCGAGGAAACGGCAACCGTCGAGCGTGCCCAAGTGTGCCTCCAGGGCTGAGAAGAGCGCCTCCCTCACCCGGTCGGAGGTCGGTCTGGTGCCTTGACCGGGAGGCGTGCGCAGTCGTCGCCCGCCGGCCTCTCCCGCGATGATCCTCGTCACTGCCCCACCCGCCGAGAGGCCGGGCAAGGGGCGCTCATGACTTCTCCAGATAGCTGGCTTGCTCACTGTGGCTCAGTCGCTCGACCTCGTCGGCGAGCAGGGGGTGGGAGTCGAGGAGTGGATCCGTCGAGACGACGGCTTCGGCGAGACGGCGTGCCTGCGCGATCACCTCTTCGTCGCGAAGCACCGACAGCAGCTGCAGACTCGACCGGCGACCTGACTGGTTCGCGCCGAGGACATCGCCCTCCCGGCGGCTCTCGAGATCGATCTGGGCAAGGTCGAAGCCGTCTGAGGTGGCGGCAACCTTGTCGAGCCGCGCACGGGACGGCGTGCCATCAGGGGACTCGGTGACGAGCAGACACAGACCGGGAGCCGACCCTCGACCTATCCGTCCCCGCAGCTGGTGCAGCTGCGAGACACCGAACCGCTCAGCGTCCATGACCACCATCAACGTGGCATTCGGCACGTCCACACCCACCTCGATGACCGTGGTGGCGACGAGCACGTCAATATCCCCGGCCGCGAAGCGACGCATCAGGTCATCCTTCTCCTCGCTGGGCAGGCGTCCATGCACCATGAACACCCGCAACCCGGCCAATGCTCCCCCGACAAGGTCGGCCGCGACATCTGCGACGGCCAGAGGGGGCCTCCTGGCCGCGGTCTCTGACTCGTCGGCCGGCGAGTCCTGCATCGCTGACTCGGGCTCACCTCCGATTCGAGGACAGACGACATACGCCTGATGCCCCTTGGCCACCTCCTCGCGGACTCGCTGCCAGGCGCGGGCGAGCCAGTCGGGTCGCTCGGCCACGGGGACGACGTTGCTCTGGATCGGTGCTCGTCCTCGCGGCAGCTCCCGAAGCGTGGAGACATCGAGGTCACCGAAGACGGTCATGGCCACGGTTCGCGGGATCGGCGTCGCCGTCATCACAAGCACGTGCGGTGGCGTGAGACCGGCCTTGGCCGTCAGGGCCGCCCGCTGCTCCACACCGAAACGGTGCTGCTCGTCAACAACGACCAGGCCGAGCTCGGCGAACTGGACCACGTCCTCCAGTAGGGCGTGGGTGCCGAGGACGATGCCGGCCGCCCCAGAGGCGGCGTCCAGCAGCGCCTGCCTGCGACGCGGCGTGGGCGTGGAGCCGGTGAGCAGGACGACCCGGGTGCCGTCGAGGTCACCGCCGAGCATGCCGCCCTCGGCCATCGAGCCGAGCAGGGCGACGATCGACCGGTGGTGCTGAGCGGCCAGCACCTCAGTCGGAGCGAGCAATGCCGCCTGGCCGCCGTTGTCGATCACCTGAAGCATGGCTCGCAGCGCGACCACGGTCTTGCCAGACCCGACCTCACCCTGGAGCAGGCGGTGCATCGGATGACTGCGGGCCAGGTCGTGCTCGATCTCTGCGGCCACCTGGAGCTGGCCCGCGGTAAGGGTGAACGGCATCGCTGCGTCGAATCTCGCTCGCAGGCCATCGTGGGTCACCGGGCGCGGG
The DNA here is from genome assembly GCA_013696975.1 of Nocardioidaceae bacterium. Lineage (GTDB taxonomy): Bacteria > Actinomycetota > Actinomycetes > Propionibacteriales > Nocardioidaceae > JACCZJ01. Next base: position 9,201 of record JACCXO010000076.1, read on the forward strand.
ATTGCCGGCAGCGACCTCATCAGGTGCCGCCGCTGCGCCAGGACGGTCTGGACCACGAAGGCCTCGTCGAACCGCAACCGGCTGCAGGCAGCCTGCCATTCCGACGGATCGGCCGGCTGGTGTACCTGTCTCAGCGCCTGACTGAGAGGCAGGAACCCGAGCTCTGCGCGCAGCTCGACCGGCAGCGGGTCGGGCACGTCGCCGATGGCGTCGATGACAAGCGCCACAGAATCCATCAGCATCTTGGACGACACGCTGGCGTTGGCGGGATAGATCGGCCACCACCGCCGCATCCGGTCGGTCTCGTCCTCGAACTCACCGATGTCGGTGCCCGAGCCGAGCACGTCGCACGTGGGCTGCAGGAGCTGCCGCTGCTTGCGGAACAGGTTGACCTTGCCGCTGAAGAGGCCAATCGTGCCGTGTTGAAGCTGGCCCTTCTTCCACGGTTGCCGGAAGAAGGTCAGCAACAGCTTGTGCTGGCCGTCGGTCACGGTGATCTCGGTGCGCGTGGCCAGCCGGCCTCCGCTCTTGGGCTTGTAGGTGCTCTCGCTCATGCTCACGACGCGAGCGAGCACGGTGACGTGCTCACCGATCTCGAGGTTGCCGAAGTCGGTGAGCTGGCCCCTGTCGTCGAGACGACGTGGATAGTGCCTGAGGAGGTCACCGACGGTCTCCATGTCGAACGCCTTGCGCAACGCCTTGGTCGACCGGTCACCCAACACCCGGTCGAGTTTCGTGTCGAAGTCGACTCTCACTCGACCCCTAGCAGCAGGGGGTAACGGGTTTGGCCCCCGTCGTAGACGACCACCTCCACACCAGCGTGGGCGGCTGCCACGTGGGACTCCAAGCGGCGTACGAGCTCATCGAACGCGCCGGCCCCGCGAACCACGGTGAGCATCTCACCACCAGCGCGCATCAGCCTCTCGACGACGTCCACCGCGACGTCACCCAGGTCGTCTCCGACCAGCACGAAGTCACCTTCGACTACGCCGAGGACATCGCCTCGTCGACACAGACCCGCCGACGTCAGGGCGTCGCGCGTGGCGATCGTGACGGCGCCATGTCGTGCATGTCCAGCTGCGGCCGTCATCTGCACGACGTCGTCGTCGAAGGGTCGGGTGCCGTCGTGAACCGCAAGCGCTGCCAGTCCCTGCACTTGACCGCGGGTCGGGATCACGGCAATGCGGAGCCCCTCCGCGCGAGCTGCGGAGGCCGCAGCTTCGGCGACCGCGAGGGTGTGACTGTCGTTGGGGAGTATGACGACCTGCCGGCTGGGCACGGACCGCATCGCCGCGAGCAGCTCCCCCGCGGAGCAACGGCGCCCCGGATCAGTTGACACCGCCACGGCACCCGCCGCCTCGAACAGCTCAGCCAGCCCCGGTCCGGCCGCGACCGCGACGACGCCGCGAACCTGTTCGGCACACGACTGGTCACCTGACTGACCGCCCGACGACCGGCTTCGCTGGTCGGCGAAGCTTTGGTCGGCGAAGTGGGTGACGCGAACCCGGTGTGGGCGGCCTGCCTCGATGCCGGCCTCGACCGCCGCTCCGACGTCGTCGACATGGATGTGGACGTTCCATAGGTCATCTCCGCCCACGACGACGAGCGAGTCACCAAGCGGTGCGAGCCGCTCCTTGAGCACCGGGATCGCCGTCTCGGGAGCGTCCAGGAGATACATGACTTCGTAGTGCGGGCCACCACGCGGGCCACCGCTCGGATCACCGCGCGGGCCACCGCTCACAACCTCTGCCCCTAGCAACGCATTGGCGCCCGCAACCGCATCTCCGCTCGCAGTCGCGTCGGCGCCCGCAACCGCGTTCCGGGGAGAGTGGCGGTGCGCGGTGGACTCCGGACTCGGCCGGGTGCCGGTGAGGGCATGTTCGCCCGCGTCGAACAGCACGCATAACCCCAAGCCACCTGCGTCGACGACGCCGGCCAAGCGCAATGTTTCAAGCTGTTCGGGGGTCTTCTCGAGTGCTGTGTGGGCGGCTCTCGCAGCCGCGGTCGCGACGTAGCCCATCTGAACGCCGAGATCGGGAGGCGCGAAGGGCGCAGCCGCCGAAGCAGCAGCAGCGGCGGCTCGCGCGACGGAAAGCATGGTGCCTTCGACCGGTTTCGCGACGGCGGCATAAGCCGCCTCAGCCGCCAGCGTGAGAGTTTCGGCGAGGAGCTGACCCGGCTTGGTGGGGTCGCCCCTCAGCAACTGGTCGGCACCAGCTCGCAGGAGCTGCGACAAGATCACGCCTGAGTTGCCTCGGGCGCCGACCAGCGCGCCGCGGGCGAAGACGGTCAGCGCGGAGACGAGTGAGTCGCTGTTGGAGTCAAGGATGGCCTGACGAGCCGCCTCAAAGGTGAGATAGAGGTTGGTCCCGGTGTCGCCGTCGGGAACCGGGTACACGTTGAGCGCATCGATCTGTTGGCGAGCGTCGGCCAGACCCTGGATCGTGAGGTCGCACCAACGCAGCAGCAGCGCTACTTCTGGTTGCTCACTCATGCGGTTGGCCTCTGCTCCTGATGCGATGCAGTTTCTGGCGGTTCTCGATGTGATGCGGTTCTCGATGTGATGCGGTTCCAGAAACCCTAACTGCCATCGCCGACGTGTCGGCGCCGCAGCCCGACCGACCAGGCGTGGCAACCCGCACCAGAGCGGGGGTCGATCCGGCGATTGGCGTACGTCGAGCGTCGTCCGTTATCCTGGGGCGGTTGCCCCGAGCGTGTCCCGAGCGTGCGTCCAGCTGGGCGACATACTGATCGCCTTTTGAGTTTCAGGAGTACACCGTGGCTTCCGTCTGTGACATCTGCGCCAAGCGACCAGGCTTCGGTCACAACGTGTCTCACTCCCACCGCCGCACCAAGCGCCGTTTCAATCCCAACATCCAGCGCGTGCGGGCGATCGTCGCCGGCACCCCCAAGCGCCTCAACGTCTGCACCTCCTGCCTGAAGGCTGGCAAGGTCACGCGCTGACCTACACCTTGAGAAGTTCTTCCTGACAAGTTGCCCCGGGCCGATGGCACCGGGGCTTTTCATGTATGCCGTCCAAACCACATCCCATTGCGGCAACGCCGGCCAGGCCACAAAAGTTTGGTGTCTCACGTCGTCAGAACCACACCAAACACCAATCCTCGGAAGCCCGCCCCAGGAAGATTGGTGTCTTACGTCGCCAAGACCACGCCAGACACGAATCTTTCGGCGCATTGAGCGTGCCAGTACAGCAAGGAGGGGGTGTCAGGCAGCTCGTCGCTCAGCGGAAGTGCTGGTGCCCGCCAGCGTCGTCGTAGGCAGCCCCGTCGACGGTCACCGTTCCGGGATCGACGGCGCCATCGGATTCCCGGACATGACCGACCACACGCCACTCATCGGGCAGCGTAGCGCCAGCGGGGAAGGTGGCGATCAAGCCATAGTCGTCTCCCCCTGTCAAAACAAACCGCATCGGGTCGACTCCAAGCGCTGCGCCGACGGCCTGCAGCGACTCGGGCAGGTCGAAATCAGCCTTCTCCACATCGACCGCCACACCGCTAGCCATCGCGACGTGTCCGAGATCTTGCAAGAACCCGTCGCTGACGTCGATCATCGCCGTGGCCCCCAGCGCTGCTGCCTGGGGACCAGCGGCGTATGGCGGCTGCGGTTGGCGATGCGCGTCGACGACTGCGCGAGGTGATCGGAAACCTCGTCCGAGCACCGCGAAACCGGCATCTGCCCAGCCCTGGCGGCCGGCGAGCGCGACCTGGTCCCCTGGCTGTGCGCCCGATCGTCGTACGACTCCGTGGTCACAGATTCCCAACGCCGTGATCGCAATGGTGATCGCGTCGGCCTGGGTGAGGTCGCCCCCGATGATGCTGGCACCGACCTTCGCCGCCTCGTCGGCGAGACCGGTGGCGAAGTCCAGCGCCCAGGTCACGTCCAGATCAGCCGGGGCAGCGAGCCCCACCAGAAGCGCCGTCGGCCGACCTCCCATCGCGTTGATGTCCGACAGGTTCTCCGCTGCTGCCTTGTGGCCGATGTCGGTCGCCGATGACCAGTCGAGTCGAAAGTGCCTGCCCTGGACCAACATGTCGAGTGAGGCGATCACCTGCTCACCGGGCGCTCGCAGCACAGCCGCATCGTCGCCCGGTCCAAGCAGCACCTCAGCTGACTGCTCGAACTTCGCGGTGAGGGCGGCAACGAGGTTGAACTCCCCTACGTCACCCAGTGTGCCTGTCAGTGTGTGAGACATGCTGCTCCTTGCTTTCGCCTTGACCGCTGAGTGTGACAACCTAACCAGGCAGTAGCGTCATCAGCGCTTCATCGACACGACCAAACTCACCGGAGGTCCACAGTGGTGGTTCAGGCCTACATCCTCATCCAGACCGAGGTCGGCAAGGCAGCCGAAGTCGCCCACAACATCGCCGATGTCTCGGGCGTCACTCTCGCTGAGGACGTCACTGGACCTTATGACGTGATCGTCCGCGCCGAGGCTCGCAACGTCGACGAGCTGGGCAAACTCGTCGTCGCCAAGGTTCAGGCCATCAGCGGAATCACTCGCACGCTGACCTGTCCTGTGGTGCACATCTGAGGCTGGCTCTGAGTTTGCTAGCCACGACCATGGTGGCCTGCGGTGGATCGGGCTCCGTCTCGGTGGCGGCGCCGCAGCCAAGCGGTGCGGCTGCTAACGAGTGCGCTGCCCTGCTCGACGGCTTGCCCGACCTGGTGTTGGAGCAAGAGGCGCGTGACGTCGAACCGGCCGACGCGTCAGCAGCCGCCTGGGGAGACCCCGCCGTCGTGCTGCGCTGTGGAGTCAAGCGCCCAGCTGAACTCGAGCCCAGCTCTCCTTGCTTCGTCGCCAACGACGTTGGGTGGTTTGCCGACGAGAGCGGTGACTCTGAGGTGGTGTTCACGACGATCGGCCGATCGACATACGTGGAAGTATCGGTGCCTGACGACTATCCGCAGCCGAGTGGCGCGCTGGCCGAGCTGGCTGCCGCGGTCAGCGGTTCGACGACCGAAGTTCTGCCCTGCGTCTGATTCGACCGCAGCGGATCTCCCAACTTTGCGCCCTCTCGATGCCGACTTTGGGCCTCCCGACGTCGACTTTGTGGCTGCTCGACGTTGACTTCTTGACCTCTCAAGGTCGACTTTGTGGCCGCTCGACGTTGACTTTGTGGCTGCTCAACGCAGGGAGGTGGGGCGGTTGAGCGCCAAGGTGATCAGGCGGTCGACCAGCTCGGGATAGTCGACACCCGACTCCGCCCATATGCGCGGGTACATCGAGGAGGGCGTGAAGCCCGGCATGGTGTTGATCTCGTTGATCGTCAACCGGCCGTCGCGGCCCAAGAAGAAGTCGACGCGAGCGAGACCCTCACATCCCAGCGCCTCGAACGCGGCCACGGAGTGTTCCTGGATCTGCTCAGCCACCTCGGGTTTGAGGTCGGCCGGGACTTCCAACGTCACCCCCGCTTCGCCGAGATACTTCGCGGCGAAGTCATAGAACTGATGCTCGCCGTAGTCGGTGATCTCCGCCACCGCACTTGCGTCAGCGCCACCATCGGGTCGCTGCAACACCCCGCACTCAACCTCGCGGGCACCAACCGCCGCTTTCTCGACCAGCACCTTGGGGTCGAACTCGCGGGCATGCTCGACGGCCGCGTCAAGGTCAGCGCGGTCCGGCACCTTGGTGATGCCGAGGCTCGACCCACCGCGCGCCGGCTTGACGAAGACGGGATAGCCGAGCGCCTCGACGGCATCTCGACACGCGTCTGAGTCGTTCTCCCACTCGCGTGGCAAGATGGCGACATACGAAGTGACGGGCAGCGCCGCCGCTGACAGCACGATCTTCATGTAGTGCTTGTCCATGCCGACCGCCGAAGCCAAGACGCCCGAGCCGACATAGTTCATGCCGGCGATCTCGAGCAGGCCCTGGATCGTGCCGTCCTCACCCCAAGGGCCATGCAGCAAGGGGAAAACCACATCCACTGTTCCGAGCTGGGACGGTGTCTGCCCTGGCTCGGTAGTGATGATGCGACGTTGAGCGGGGTCGTTGCTCATCACCACGGCGGCCGCTGCGTCGTCGACCTCAGGGGTGTGTCCCGCCGTCAACGCGAGGCGCTCCTCGTCGGCGGACTCGAGAACCCACTTCCCGTCCCGGCTGATGCCGATGGGGATGACGTCATACTTCTCTTTGTCGATGGCCGCCAAGACGCTGGCCGCGGTTGCGCATGAGACGGCATGTTCGCTCGACCGGCCGCCGAAGACGACGGCGACCCGCAGTTTCCTGGACTGGCTCATTGGCCGCGAGCCTATCTGCTCCACAATGGACAACATGGGAGCACACGAGCACGACGACATGTGGAGTCCGCAGACCGTTGCCGTCAAGGCCGGACGCCCCGAGTCGCAACCTGACCAGCCCCTGAACCAGCCGTTGGTGATGGCCTCGACCTATGTGGCCGGCGGCGAGATGGAGTACGGCCGCTACGGCAACTCGACCTGGGAGGCGTTCGAGTCCGCGCTGGGTGCGCTCGAGGGCGGCCGCGCTCTGTCGTTCGCCTCCGGTATGGCGGCGGTCGCCACCGTCCTCGACCTGGTCGCGCCGGGGGAAACCGTGGTGGCCGCTCGACACTGCTACCAAGGGACACTGGTGCAACTGGCGGTGCTGGAACAACGTGGACTCGTCAAGGTGGTGCTGGTCGACATCGACAACACCGAACAGGTGCTGGCGGCACTCAACGATGACGTGGCCCTGCTGTGGATCGAGTCTCCGACCAATCCCGCCCTCGAGGTGGCAGACATCGCGGCGCTGTCCGCGGGAGCCTCGGCGGCAAACGTCACCGTCGTGGTCGACAACACCTTCGCGACACCTCTGGTGCAACGACCCCTCGACTTGGGCGCGTCGGTGGTCGTGCACTCGGCCACGAAATACCTCGCTGGTCACTCGGATGCGGTGATCGGTGCGGTGGTGACCCGCAACGACCAGATCTGGCGTGCCGTCGATCAGAAGCGCCGCACGTTGGGGGCGATTCCCGGCACGCTCGAGGCATGGCTTGCCCTACGTGGGATGCGCACCTTGGCGCTGCGGGTGGAACGGTCGCGCACGAACGCCGAGGAGCTGGTACGGCGGCTGACCGGTCACCCCGATGTTGAGCGCGTCCGCTACCCAGACTTGGGCGGCATCATCGCCATCGAGCTTGCCGACGCCGAGATCGCAGACCGCGTGTGCCGGTCGACGCAGCTGTGGGTGCACGCCACCAGTCTCGGTGGGGTCGAGTCGTCGCTCGAGCGGCGGCGACGCTGGACCAGTGAGCCGACCACCATCCCCGAAGGACTGATCCGTCTCAGCGTCGGCATCGAGGACGTCGAGGACCTGTGGCGCGACCTCGAGCAGGCTCTTCCCGGGCGGGACTGACCGACCACTGAACGGGCGCTCACAGACCTCTCAACGGTGGGGGTGGTCAGCTGCGTTCGGATTTCGCCGATCGGGAGATGAGGCTGGTCAGCATCTTCTCCGGGGCGATGTCTCCCTCGACGAGGGCTGCCACGTGCTCGACTATGGGCATCTCGACGCCGGCCTTGGCGGCCAGGTCTCGAATCGACCCGCACGACTTGACTCCCTCGGCCACCTGCCTCGTCGAGGAAGTGATGTCGGCGACGCTCATCCCTTGGCCCAGCTTTTCGCCGAACGAACGGTTGCGGGATAAGTGCGACGAACACGTCGCCACCAGGTCACCGAGCCCCGCCAGCCCCGAAAACGTGTAGGGGTCAGCCCCCAGCGCCACGCCCAGACGCGCCGTCTCTGCCAGGCCGCGCGTGATGACCGAGGCCGTCGTGTTGTCCCCGAACCCCAGCCCGACCGCCATACCCACAGCCAGAGCGATCACGTTCTTGGTTGCACCGCCCAGTTCGCAACCCACCACGTCGGTGTTGGTATAGGGGCGAAAGAACGCGCTGTGGCACCGAACCTGCAGTGCCGATGCCACCGCCTCATCGGCGCACGCGATCACCGATGCGGCAGGTTGCCGGGCAGCGATCTCATGCGACAGGTTCGGCCCAGACAGCACCGCTACCCGGTCTGCGCCGATTCCGGTCACCTCTTCGATGACCTCGCTCATCCGCTTGGCACTGCCGACCTCGACGCCCTTCATCAAGCTCAACAGCACCGCATCATCGGGAATGTCGGCTGACCAGTGCTCGAGGTTCGACCGCAGCGACTGCGAGGGCACTGCCAGCACGACAAGCCCGGCATCGTCCAAGGCTTCGGCCGGATCATGCGTCGCGCGAATCTCGTCGGCCAACGAGACGCCCGGCAAGTAGTCGAAGTTCTCGTGGTGCTCGTTGATGCTCGTGCTCAACTCCGCGCGGCGAGCCCATAACGTGACGGAGTTGCCGGCATCGGCAAGGACCAGCGAGAACGCCGTACCCCAGGACCCAGCCCCGAATACAGCAACCTTGCTCACCATGGCTGCTCCTTCGGGCAGTGCTGGCCCGACCCGTCGGCGGCATCTGCTTGCTCCGATCCTGGTACGCCGAAACGCTCGACGCGCACGATGCGCTCGCCAGCGCCCACTCGATGTTCGTCCACGGGCTGAACAGATACGCGGTGCGGGTTGCCGATCTCGGCGACGCCTGCGGCCACCGGGTCGAAGCGTTGGACTGGTGCCTGCGCTGCCCTGATTTGCTCCAACAGACCCGTGATGGCCGCCATGATGCGTTCGGTGCCGAGCACCAACTCGGCAATCGTGAAGGGTTCTGCGCGCAGGTCATCGAGGTCGAGAGGCCCGCCAGCCCGGATCCGCATCACCTTGCGTGGAAACAGATGAGGCGTGCGCGCATAGGGCGCCAGTATCTCCTGCGGCCCCCATTGGGCGCACGGAATCACCGGACAACCTGTCACCAGCGCGACGCGCGCCGCCCCGGTCTTTCCGACCATCGGCCATAGATCAGGATCTCGGGAGATGGTGCCCTCTGGAAAGATCACGATGCACTCCCCCCGCTCCACCGCCGCTACCGCCGCGCTGAACGCCTCGGCAGCGTGCTCAGTCTTGCGGTGGACAGGGATCTGCCCCGCACTGGCAAGGATTCTGCCGCCAATAGGGATCTTGAACACTTCAGCCTTGCCCAGGAAACGCGGCAGCCGTCCGGTGTCGTAGATGAAATGCGCAAAGGTGAATGCGTCGAGTTCTGAGACGTGGTTGACGACAACCACGCAGCCGCCTTCGCGTGGCAGGTTTTCGGCGCCAAGCCATTCTCGCTTCGTCAGCACGAGGAGGAGTGGTCGCAACACTGTCGCGCAAAAGGCCAACGCCCATCCGCGCTTCTGTCTCCGCAAACCTGCTCCTCACCGCCCAGCAGGCACAGTGTCATCTTCGCACGCCCCCCATCGTCGCATTCGCCGCGGCTGACCCGGTCAGGGGTCGTCGCGAGCTGTCAGCGCACCCGGTGCACCACCCCGGACACCGCCGACCCACCACCGGACACCCGCCAGCCCGTGAATCAGGTGCGGCCTGACGGCGATTGGCGGGACAAACGGTGTTCGGACAGTCCCTAGAGCAACCAGACACCTGCTATCCCGCGAACCGACGTCGCATGGGCCTTGATTCGCGGGATAGCAGGTGTTCGGACGGGTCGAGCCAGACACTGCCCGCACCGGCCATGTCGAGCCGACCCTGCCTGCACCGACCCACACCGCGGCTGACCCGGTCACGACCCGGCCGACATCGACTCTGTCGAGCCCGACTGGCAGAGTCGCCACGATGTCATCCACCCTGGACCGCTAACGTGAAGCCCATGCAGGCAACGGTTCTGAGATTCGATCCGGCCGACTGCTCCGGCAGCGTGTTATTCGACGACGGTCGGGCGCTGTCGTTTTCCGGAGAGGTTTTTCGGGCCAGCGGTCTGCGTCTGCTGCGCCCAGGTCAACGGCTGCGGCTCGGTGTCGCAGCCGATGGAAGCATCGACAGTCTCACCATCGTGACCCTGCAGGATCCCCGCTGACCGCGACCGCAGGTAACGTCACTCGCGGCACGTCGCAGCCACCCGCAACACGAAAGAAGCCCAGGCCCGAGGTCGGCCCCTGCCGATCGCTTCCTAGCGCGCTAGCTGCCTTTGGCGGTCGACTTCTTCGTCGAGGAGGTCTTGCGGGCAGTGGTGCTCTTGGCGGCTGACGCGCTGGTTCCCTTGACCGGGGCAGCCTTATTGGCTGTCGCCTTCTTCCCGGTGGACTTCTGTGCCGACGTGGACTTGGAGGCTGTCGTCGACCTGGAAGCTGCAGTTTTTGACTTGGCCGCGGCCTTCTTGGCTGTGGTGCTATTGCTCGCGGTCGACTTTGATGGCGTCGACTTGGCCGCCGCTGACTTGGAAGCCGCCGTGGACTTAGACGCCGCTGACTTGGCCGCAGCGCTCTTGGCGGGCTTCGACTTCTTGGCGGCGGCCTGCTTGGTCGTCGCGCTCTTCGTTGTCGAAGCAGCCTTGGCGGCGGGTGACTTGGTGGCCGAGGACGTCGTACGGGAAGCCGGGCTGGCTGAAGCCTTAGGAAGCTTCTTCGCGCCGGAGACGAAGTCCTTGAGGTTGGCCCCTGGACGGAACTTCGGAACAGCGGTCTTCTTCGCGCGGATCCGCTCGCCCGTCTGGGGGTTACGAACCATGCGTGCGGGACGGATGACCTTCTCGAAAGCGCCGAAGCCGGTGATGGCAACCTTCTCGCCCTTGGTCACCTCTCGGGTGACAGTGTCCAGGACAGCCTCGAGCGCATGCTGAGCTGCCTTCTTGTTGCCTTCGAAATGGCCTGACAGGGTTTCGATGAGTTGACCTTTGTTCACTGACTTCCCTTTCGTGAACTGCCGTGAGCCGAGTGCTCAGCGTGCGAAACGTTATTCACAATAGGGGTTGGCTGTGAAGCGACACACCCCAAATGACCTCTATTTTCTAGGGTTCTGAGGCTATTCGGGCGAGGTGCGGTCTGAAGCGAAGCAGGAAACGCTATCCGGGCTGGGCAAGTGCGTTCGCGATAGGTGAGTCGCCAGTGCCGCTGCGGTGCTGAGGCGAGGGCTGCGTCATCGGCTTGAACGATGGTCGAAGTGTTTCATATGACGTGATGTCGGCTTCGTGGCCGAGCGTGATGTCAATGTCGTCGAGTCCCTCAAGCAGACGCCAACGCGTGTAGTCGTCGATCTGGATACGAGCTGAAAACCGACCGGCTAGCGCCACCGAATCAGCCAGGTCGACGGTCACCTCCGTGGACGGGTCAGACTCGACGATCGACCACAGTTGTTCGATTGCCGACTGCTCGACTACGGCGGCCAGCAGACCTGCCTTCCCTGAGTTGCTCCGAAAGATGTCCCCGAACCGTGAGCTGAGCACCACCTTGAAGCCATAGTCGGTCAGCGCCCAGACGGCGTGCTCGCGAGACGAGCCAGTGCCGAAGTCGGGGCCGGCTACGAGAATGCTGACCTCGGCATAATCCGGCTGGTTCAGGACAAACTCTGGGTCGCCGCGCCAGGCAGCGAACAGGCCATCTTCGAAACCTGAGCGGGTGATGCGCTTCAGATAGACAGCGGGGATGATCTGATCGGTGTCGACGTTGCTGCGGCGCAGGGGCAGCGCGGTGCCGGTGTGGCTGGTGAACTTCTCCATCGGAGACTCCTCAGACCCGGGCAGGAAGGTCAGCCGGCGCCGCCAGATGACCGGCGACCGCAGTTGCCGCGGCCACGAGTGGAGAGACGAGGTGGGTGCGTCCACCCTTGCCTTGGCGGCCCTCGAAGTTGCGGTTCGACGTGGAAGCACTGCGCTGGCCTGGTGCCAGCTGGTCGGGGTTCATGCCAAGGCACATCGAGCAGCCGGCTCCGCGCCACTCAGCACCTGCGTCTTTGAAGATGATGTCGAGACCCTCGTCCTCGGCTTGCAGACGGACTCGGGCAGAGCCAGGCACGACCAGCATGCGCACGGAGCCGGCCACCTTGTGCCCTCGCATGATGTCGGCGGCGGCACGCAGGTCTTCGATCCGGCCGTTGGTACAAGAACCCACGAACACAGTGTCGACTGCAATGTCGCGCATCGGCGTGCCGGCGGTCAGCCCCATGTAGCGCAGGGCTCTGCCGGCGGCAGCTCGTTCATCATCGGTGTTGAAGTCGCCAGGGTCTGGGACCTTGCCACCCAGTGCCACACCTTGCCCGGGGTTGGTTCCCCAAGTGACGAAGGGCTTTACGGTGGTGGCGTCAATGCTGACCTCCCTGTCGAAGGTGGCATCGACGTCGGTGACCAAGGTGCGCCAGTAGTCGATCGCTGCGTCCCAGTCGGCGCCCGTCGGCGCGTGCGGACGCCCTTGGAGGTAGGCGAACGTCGTGTCGTCGGGAGCGATGAGGCCAGCCTTGGCGCCCCACTCGATGCTCATGTTGCAGATCGTCATCCTGCCCTCCATCGAGAGGGACTCGATCGCCGCACCGCGGTATTCGACGACATACCCCTGACCACCCCCGGTGGTTTCCTGGGCGATCAGCGTGAGCACGAGGTCCTTGGCGGTCACGTCGGGCGGCAGCTGACCGTTGACCGTCACAGCCATGGTCTTGGGCCTGGTCTGGGGCAAGGTCTGCGTGGCCAGCACATGCTCGACCTCGCTGGTGCCGATCCCGAAAGCGAGGGCGCCGAACGCGCCATGCGTGGAGGTGTGAGAGTCGCCGCAGACGACGGTCATGCCGGGCTGGGTCAGTCCCAGCTGAGGCCCCACCACATGCACGATGCCCTGGTCGACGTCGCCGAGTGAGTGCAGACGCACACCGAACTCGGCGCAGTTGGCGCGCAGCGCGTCGACCTGAGCCCGCGAGACCGGGTCGGCTATCGGCTCGTCGATGTCAATCGTCGGGATGTTGTGATCCTCGGTGGCGAGGGTCAGATCCGGGCGGCGGACGGGCCGACCACCGAGCCGTAGTCCTTCGAATGCCTGCGGACTGGTCACCTCATGCACGAGATGGAGGTCGACGTAGAGCAAATCCGGCTCGCCCTGGGCGGCCTGGCGGACGACGTGTTCGTGCCAAACCTTCTCGACCAAGGTGCGGAGAGTCGGGTATGGCATACAAGCTCCTGATTTGCATATCAACATCTGAGACGTCAGTATCGGGGCATGGACAACTCTAGCGGAGTCGGCGTTCTCGACAAAGCCGCTTTGGTGCTCTCGGCACTCGAAGCGGGGCCAGCGTCGCTGGCTGGTCTCGTCGCAGCCACGGGCCTGGCGCGCCCGACGGCTCACCGGTTGGCGGTCGCGCTCGAGCATCACCGACTCGTCGCCCGTGACATGCAGGGCCGCTTCACCTTGGGTCCACGACTTGGCGAGCTCTCCTCGGCTGCAGGTGAGGACCGCCTGCTCGCTGCCGCCGGTCCCATCCTGGCGCGCCTCCGAGACATCACGGGTGAGTCTGCGCAACTGTTTCGCCGCCAAGGCGATTACCGCGTCTGTGTTGCCGCCGCGGAACGACCGTCTGGATTGCGTGACTCGATTCCCATCGGCAGCCAGCTCACCATGCTCGCCGGCTCAGCCGCGCAGATCCTGCTGGCATGGGAAGAGCCCGATCGTCTGCACCGCGGTCTCCATGGCGCCGCCTTCAACGCTGCTGCGCTGGCGAGCATCCGTCGTCGAGGCTGGGCGCAGAGTGTTGGTGAGCGGGAACCGGGCGTGGCCTCTGTCTCGGCTGGAGTGCGCTCGCCCTCGGGCAAAGTCATCGCGGCCGTCTCCGTGTCGGGTCCGCTCGAGCGGATGAGCCGTCAACCAGGGCGCATGCACGCACCGGCGGTGCTTGCCGCCACCGAACGCCTCACCGAGTCGTTACGCCGCGCCGCCACCGACGCCGCCACCAAATAAATGTCTGGCGGCTGGCTGCAGTGGTCTCAAGCGAAGAGCGCTGCTTGTTGTCCCGAGCGCGTCGACTCGAGGTTGAGCAGCAACCGTTTGCGGTCCAGGCCCCCGGCATACCCGACAAGCTTGCGGTCAGCCCCGATCACGCGATGGCACGGGACGATGATGGCGATGGGATTCGCACCGTTCGCAGTGCCGACCGCACGAGACGCACCTGTTGGCATCCCCAAGCGGGCGGCGATCTCACCGTATGACGCTGTGACGCCATACGGAATGCGGGTCAGTTCGTCCCAGACCCGACGCTGGAACGCGGTGCCGCGGGCCGCCATCGGCACGTCAAACTCCCGCAGGTCGCCGGCGAAGTAAGCCTCGAACTGGCGCTTTGCCTCTTGAAGTACCGGACTGTCGGAGCCAGTTGCCGGAGCGGCATCGGTGCTGGTCGCCACACTGCCCGCTTCCGCAGCTCCACCACGCCCGTCTCGACCACTTGCGTCACCCTGCCGAGTACGGCCAGCAGGAGCGGGCAAGCCGGAAGCGTTGTCCACCGCGGGTTTCTCACCTTCAACTGGCTCCACGAGAAAATGCGCCCGTGTCAGCGACTCCTCCTCGCCAACCAGCTCCATCGGACCGACCGGCGACTCGAATGTCAGCGTTGAGATCGTCACTGCGTCTCCTTCCTCGAGGATGTCCATATCTGCATCAGCGCATAGGAACGCCATGGCCGCCAGAGCTCTGCTCGAGCGGCACGTTGTTTGTCGACCCCTGCGTATCCCAGCGCGGCCATCCCTTGGCGCACACCCAGGTCGGTCGGCAGGAAGACGTCTGGGTCGCCCAGGGCTCGCAACGCGATGTAGTCAGCCGTCCAAGGACCGATGCCAGGGATCGCCACCAGGGCAGCCCTCACTTCCGCCCGGTCCGCACTACGGTCAAGCACAACCTCTCTGCCGGCGACCGCCGAAGCCAGAGCGACGATGGCTCGCCCTCGGGCCCGCGGCATGGGGAGCACCTCGGGATTCACTGCGGCAAGTACATCGGCGGTGGGAAACAAGCGGGTCGGACCGGGGCCAGCCGGATCGGCGATGGTCTCACCGTGGTCGGCGACCAACCGGGCAGCCACGGTACGGGCGCCGGCGACCGAGATCTGCTGCCCGATGATGGCGCGCATCGCGACCTCGAAGCCGTCCACGTGTCCCGGGACTCGCATCCCGGGTCGCGCTGCAACCAGAGGCCGGAGTAGGCCGTCGGTGGCCAGATGTTCGTCGATTGCGACCGGATCAGCGTCGAGGTCAAGCAGTCGACGGCAACGTTCGACGGCCGACGAGAGGTCGCGTAGATCAGCCAGCCGCAGGACGCATTCCACCTGCCCGGCGACCGTCGGCGTCAAGCTGACCTGGCCATGGCCGCGCGGTAGCCGCAGCGTTCGGGAATAGGTGCCGTCCGCGAAGCCTTCGACGCCGCTGACCAGTCGTTGAGCGAGGAAAGCCAGCAACGAGGCCGCATCGAACGGTTCCCGCACGGCCAATGAGACTTTGACGACACCCGCGGCAGCCGCCTCGGCGGAACGCACCTTGGCTCGACTCGCTCTCAGGGCCGACGGCGTGGACGCGTAGACCTCTTGCATCGTCGCGTTGAACTGACGCACACTCGAGAACCCGGCAGCGAAGGCCACGTCTATCAGCGGCATCTCAGTGGTCTCGATGAGGATTCGCGCGGTGTGCGCGCGCTGCGCACGTGCAAGGGACAGCGGCCCCGCGCCAAGGTGCTGGGTGAGGACCCGGTTGAGGTGGCGAGTCGAGTAGCCAGTGCGTAGTGCGAGTCCGTTGACGCCCTCCCGCTCCACGACACCGTCGGCAATCATCCGCATCGCGCGCCCAGATACGTCGGCGTTGACATCCCACTCCGGCGAGCCCGGCGTGAGGTCGGGGCGACATCGCCGGCAAGAGCGGTAGCCGGCTCCTTGCGCCGCAG
>JACCXO010000078.1 GCA_013696975.1 Nocardioidaceae bacterium
TCACCTGGGGGTAGTGGTGCGAATTCCTTGGTCGGCGTAGGTTGCGAATACCAGACCTCTCACGCACAGGAGATCCCCCGGTGTCCATGCTCACTCCCCGTCGCGCAATCGCCGCTTCGGCGGTTTCATTGGCCCTGCTGGCGCTCACCGCACCAGCCCAATCCAGTCCTGCCCCGGACGTATCCGACAAGGGGCACGGCGAATCCGCTCGGCAGGTCTACCAGCGGCTCTCGCAGCCGACGAGCGGTTCTAAGCCCAGTAAGGTCCGACTCGACCTGCTGGCGATCAACGACTTCCACGGCAACCTCGAGACCATTCCTGCCACCAGCTCCTCGGGTCGGATCAACAACACTCCGGCGGGAGGTGTGGAGTACCTGGCACGGCATTTGAAGCGGCAGCGCGCCCAGTCCCGCGCCAACGGCGCAACACCTCTGACCGTGGCGGCTGGCGACCTCGTCGGAGCGTCCCCATTGCTTTCGGCCGCGTTCCATGACGAGCCGACGATCGAAGCAATGAACAAGATCGGCCTGCAAGTGGGCGCAGTCGGCAACCACGAGTTCGACGAGGGCTTCCGCGAATTGAGGCGGCTGCAGCGCGGTGGGTGCATCAAGGACGGCCCCAACGGAGAGAACAACCAGAACTCGTGTCCCACCCACCGGTTCGCTGGCGCTGACTTCCGGTACCTGTCGGCCAACGTCAAGTGGAAGGACGGGCAGAATCGTCAGCGCCCGACGCTCTTCCCGTCGTACAAGATATTCGACGTGCAGGGCATCAAGGTCGGATTCATCGGTATGACGCTCAAAGACACGCCGAGCATCGTCTCGCAGGCGGGTATCGAAGGCCTGAGGTTCACCGACGAGGTGCGGACCGCCAACAGGCTCGTGCCCGAGCTGAGGGCGAAGGGCGTCAAGGCGATCGTGGTACTGCTGCACCAGGGTGTCGTACCGACCGATCCGACGGCATACAACGACTGCCCGCACGCCACCGGTCCGGCCCTGGCCATCGCAAAGAACCTCCACCCGGCCATCGACGCTGTCGTGTCGGGACATACGCATCAGGCGTACAACTGCGTCGTGCGCGATCCGCGGGATCGACCACGTTTGCTCACCAGCGCCTCCTCATTCGGTCGAATCGTCACCAAAGTGCACCTGCTGCTTCGACCGAGGACCGGCGACGTGGTGCGTCCTGCTGCGTACGCCGTCAACAGGATCGTCACCAACAACCAGGATGGACCTGACGCCGACACTCTGCCGGATGCGAAGATCAAGCCGGTGGCGGCTCTCAGCCGACTGATCGCTACGTACAACGAGCTGGTGGCCCCCATCGCCAACGAGGTGATCGGACATCTAGCCGAGACCTCAGTTCTCAGCAAGACAACTGACGACTCAGGCGAGTCGCCGCTCGGAAACCTCATCGCCGACGCGCAGAAGGTTGACGCCTCAGTGATACCGCCGGGTGGAGAGCCACCGGCGATCGCGTTCATGAATCCGGGTGGAATACGGGCCGATCTGATCGAGAATGCCAATGGCGACGTCACCTACGAAGCCGCATTCACCACGCAGCCTTTCAACAACTTCCTGGTGTCGATGGACCTGACCGGACAGCAGATCCTGGATCTACTCGAGCAGCAGTGGTCCGGGGCTAATGCCGACTACAACAAGATTCTGCAGGTGTCCGGGATCGAGTACACCTGGGACCAGTCGGAGCCGCCGGGCAGCAAGGTCGTGACCGGCTCCGTCATGGTGGACAGCGACGGCGACGGCAGCGTCGATGCCCCGCTCGACCCTGCGGACACCTACCGGATCGTGTGCAACTCGTTCCTGTCCGATGGCGGCGACAACTTCAGCGTCTTCGCCGAGGGCACGGACAAGTACATCGGCGGGCTCGACCTCGATGCACTGGTCGACTACCTGAACGCGAATGACCCGTACACCCCGGTCGCGACGGACCGGATCGACGTACAGCCGTAGTCGAGCGCTGGGCGCCGCTGCTGTTTCGCGGCGGCCAGCAGTTTCATCACGCGTTGGGATGTCACAACACCTGGCGCGTCCCGACTTGTCAGAAGCTACGGCGGCTATAGCGGGCCCAGGTTCTGACAAGTCGGGACGGCACGGGTCGCGGTACCCACCGAAGTCGCGAACCGCGTCACGGTGATGTCGGTCGGTGACCCGTCCGAACCTGTGTCGGCCGGCTGTGTCATCTGGCGACGGCGGCTCTGGCATCAACGATGCCATAGCCGTAGGCCGGTGTGTAGACCCCACGAGTGCCGGTGACTGGCTGCCGAGCGGTGATCAGCAGCGCGGTCTCGACTCGCTTGACGTTGCGGCCTTGCGCGCAGAGCAGCGCAGCCACACCTGCCACATACGGCGTCGCCATCGAGGTGCCGGCGTAAGCGTCGTACGCTGACTTGCCGCAGGCCGCCGACCCAGTCCCGGTCGGAACCGTGGACCAGATGTCGTCGTCACAGCTCACGAGCCCGGCGCCACCCGGCGCAGCGACCGCTTTGAGGTCGGTCTTGACGGGAAGTTCGGAGTACCACGCCTTTACCTCGTTGCGGTCGGTCGCGGCCACGCAGATCACGTCGGCGTTGAAGGCGGGATCGCTGCACAGCGGTGTCGAGCTGTCGCCAGCCGCAGCCACAGTCAGCACGCCGCGGGAACGGGCGTAGGCGATCGCGTCACTGAGTTGCGTCGCGAGACCGGTGATGGGAAGCGCCTGCGTCCCCGGCAGACCACCCAAGCTCAGATTGATGACGTCGGCGCCGTGGTTGGTGGCCCACCTGACGCCGTTCGCGATGTCCTGGTAGCTGCCGGAACCCGCCTCGAGCACTTTCACCGGCATGACGGCGGCGTCCGGTGCGACGCCGGCGACGCCTATGCCGTTGTTGGTGGCCGCGACCACGATGCCGGCGACGTGGGTGCCGTGCTCGTCATCGTTGTTCTTGCCGTCCGGACCGCGGTAGTTCCCGTTGCCACAGGGGCGCGGATCCTTTTTACAGCCGGTGAACGTCGCTCCCTGCACCAACTGACCGGCGAGATCCGGATGCTTCAAGTCAACGCCGGTATCCACGACGGCAACGACGGCTCCGTTGCCGGTGCTGGTCCGCCACGCCGCCTCCGCGTGGATCTGGCCAAGGCCCCACTGCTTCGAGCGGAGCGAGTCGTTCGTGGTTGCGGTCGAGGTGGCAGAGCCGACCGCCACTAGGGCGATCGCGCTGACCGTTGCTGTCAGGGCACGTCGGGTGAGGGGGTGGGAGAGCATGGATGTCCTTTCGGCTGCAAAATTCCATTCGCGGTGACCATTGAAGAGTCCAAGTCCGGACAAGATCCCCGCTGTGTGAAGAACTTCGCATAATCCCAAAGAGCGAGGCTCAAAAGGAACTCGCAATCACTCGGCTCGCGGAGCCGTCGAGCCGCTCAGTCGCGTCGGAACGAGCGCCCGTGCGCGTGTACGTCAGAATGGGCACATGGAGTCAGCGGAGACGGATCTGTTCATCGCCGCGGCGATTGCCACGCTCACAGACTCGGGGGCCTTGTTCGGCTACCTCCATGGCAGCCGTGCGACGGGAACCCAGCGCGTCGACTCCGACGTCGACGTGGCCGCCTACTTCGGCGCTTACCCGCCGCAGGCGTACGACGTGCTGTTGCCGCCAGGGGTCGATCTGCTGGTGCTCGACCACGCGCCCCTGGAGCTGGCCGGACGGATAGCTGTGGCCGGCACACTGCTGTTCGAGCGGGATCCGGTGGCACGCGTCAGATGGGAATCCACGACTCGCAAGATCTACTTCGACGAGCTTCCCCGCATCCGCCGGGCCCACAACGAGTTCGCGGCACACGTTCGCGGGGGCTGACCTCATGGTCGACGAGATCCGAGTGCTGCG
>JACCXO010000115.1 GCA_013696975.1 Nocardioidaceae bacterium
CCCCCGTCCGCATTGCGCTACTACGAGTCGCTGGGGCTCATCGCGAGTACCCGTATTTCCGGTGACCGTCGGCGCTACCACCGGGCGGTCCTGCGTCGCATCGCCGTCATTAAGTCGGCACAGCGGGTCGGCCTGAGCCTGGAAGACATCGGTGATGCGTTCAGCGGTGTGTCCGTCGACGCGGCACCGACGCGAGCGCAGTGGACTCGGATGGCTGCTCAGTGGCGGCCGGTGATCGACCAGCGAATTGCCGATCTGGAGAAGGTGCGCGACGAACTCACAGGATGTATCGGTTGCGGCTGTCTGTCCCTGCAACGGTGCCGTCTCTACAACCCGGACGACGAACTCGGCGGCGAGGGTTCAGGCTCACGCCGCCTCATCCCAGACGCGCACAACCATCCGGCCCTGTGACACCGTGATAGCCAAGTTATGCGTCTGCCGCGCGGACAGTTGCAGGAGGACCTCGCCCTGTCCGAGGGAGTCAATGCTCGAACTTTGAGCCGGTGGTTCGGTGATTCCCGCCAGCCCGACCCAAACAGCTCAGCAGCGTAGATGCTGGAGACGCAGCCATCACTGGCGCCTCGGACGCCGCTCTGGCTCGCTGGCGTCCACAATCGGCCCTAGCTGACAGCGTCGTGCATCCGCCGAAGGCTCACCGTCGGTCGACCCACAGAACGCTCGCCCAACGTGGTCACGTGCTGCGTATGACGTCGATCCACAGGCCGCACGCCACGATCGAGTTGTTCCGTGCGTGACCTGACCCGGTTTCGCCGGGGCGTTGTGGGAGCTCGCAGAGGCCGCGAGGGCTACGTCCGGGCGTGACCTCAACGCCAAGATCCGCACTCCATCGGCGGCTGGAGGACCGCCGCCATCAGTTCGTCTGGACGCGGCCGCCGACGCCTGTCCACAGATTGCGGTCAACATCTCGCACTTGCGATCCCGGCCCACGTAGGGTTGCGGTCATGACGATGGGGCCGGTTGAGATCGAACGCAAGGTCCGCCAGCTCGACAACGATGTGCAGTCGATTTATACGATGTTGTCGGCTATCCAAGGGACCCAGGAACGCCACACCAACCGCCTGGGCGAACTCGCCGTCAAAGTCGACAGCCTCGACACGAAGATCGACACGCTCACGTCGACGATCGACACCCTGACCGGCAAGATCGACACCGCGATTGCGCTGTTGCGGAGGGCTCCCAGGGATTGAGGTCCCGCCGCCCCCGCCGTTGCGATTCGAGTGCTGCGGGCTCATATCAGCTGCAGCCACTGGTGGAGCCACAGCCTTCGCAGACGTAGCAGCTGCCTGCCGGGCGCATCTTGGTGCCGCAGGTGAAGGACAGCGGCGAGTCGACCTCGCGGCCGGAGAGCACCTCCATCAGCTCAGCGGTCGTCTTGGCGCCCGACGGTGCCGGCCTTGCGGTGTGCTCTACGACGGCTGCCTCGTCAGGTGAGACGTCTGGCGCCACCGATGCGTCCGCAGCGACGGCCACCTCAGCCGTCCTCCCGGACTCTGCACTCTTCAGCGACCCGGCCTCAGGCAGATCGTCGGTCGCCAGCATCGGTTCGTAGGAGCCTGGTGTCGAGTTGACGTTGGCGCTCCTCGGCGGTGTAGATGCCGAGGGCCGCCGGCGAGTCGAACGGCGGGTTCTCGAATACGCCTACCTCTTAGATGTACAACCCGTGCTAGCGCTTGAGAACAAACCATCCGCCGCTCACTGGGACGATGTACTAACTGAGCATGGCATCATCCTGGTCTGGAACGGAGCCTCCGACCGGCTCATGAGCCGGTCGGACCTAACGAACCACTTCGAGATCGGCCCCGATTGACCGACGGGCACCGTGCGCGACGGGCGGCGGCCGAGCGACCAGGTACAGGGGGTTGAGGATTGGGTTGTCGATGGACTCAGTCAATCGCTCCCCAAGGCCCTGAGATCACAGGGACCATCAAATCATCGTGGTTGTTCGTGTTTGAGCCTGATCAGCTAAGCCTGGTCACTGACGGCCCCCGGTTTACCTACTGGTAACGGTCACTGGACCGACCGTCGGGGATAACGCCACGTCGGGGATGGCCGCCTCAGGTCTTTACTTGCCAATCTGCTCATGGCTCGAGCGCCGATTACCACTCGACAGCCTCTTCTTTCCTGTTGGTCAGCTGACGACGTGCCCTCCAACGCCTGATGTCCAAGGCACGGCGAGTCAGCAAGGAAACTGCCTGCCGTTCGTCGCGCGAGAGAGGAGCAAAGATCGCAGGACAGTCATGTGCATCATGCCGCTCGTGTCCTTCGAGGTCCGCGGTGATGCATTGCCCGACAAGGCTGCGGGCCCCGCCAACCTGCTTCGCACGCTCAACCAGGCCCG
>JACCXO010000125.1 GCA_013696975.1 Nocardioidaceae bacterium
TTTCTTGCGCGCACGTCCACCATGATCGACGACCTGATCAGGCTCGCCGAAGCCGAGCAGGCTCCCAGCACGACCTCCGACAGCTGAGCCGACCGGTCACCAGTTCGGCGCTACCGTCGAGTGGTCACGACTACGCCCAACAACGCGTCCAGCCAGCAGTCAGCATCCCGCTGACCTGACCATGGTCGCGGCGCCGGCGACCGCCCCTCCCACGCGTCTAGCCAGACCGTTTGCGCAGGTTGGGGCGCAGTCGCCGTACCCGGTCGTGTGCCATCGCAGCCTTGGCCGCGTTGGCGCCCGGCGCACCGTGCACACCTCCGCCGGGGTGGGCTGACGCCGAGCCGAGGTACAGCCCCTTGATGGGGGTCTCGGCGCGGCCCATGCCGGGCATCGGGCGGAAGATGAGCTCTTGGTGCAGCGCGGCAGTACCCCCATTGATGGCGCCCCGGTAGAGGTTGGCGTCCCTGGTCTGGAACTCGTGCGGACCCAACACACGCCGGGCGACGATGCGGCTGCTGAAGTCCGGGGCGAACCGCTCGATCCGGCCTTGCATGCGGTCTGCGAAGCGCTCCAGGTCTGAGGCATCCCACACACCACGGATGCCGCCGTCGCCCGCATCGCCGCGCGGGGACTGGGGGACATGGGTGTATGCCCACAAGGACTCCGTTCCCGGCTTGGAACGAGTCGAGTCGGTCGTCGTCATCTGCCCCATCAACAGCAGCGGGTCAGACGGGATGGTGTTGCCGCTGACCTGGCCCGCGAATGTCGACAACTCGTCCACTGAGTGGGCGATGTGAACCGTCCCTGGGGCGACGGCTGGTGCTGGATCCCACGGCACCGGCGCAGACATTGCCCAGTCGACCTTGACAGTCGAGGGATCCCACTCGAAGCGCTTGATGCCGTGTTGGGTGCGAGCAGGCAGGTGGTCAAACGAGACCAGACCGCCATACAACGCTGGAGCGGCGACGTTGGCAATCACAGCTCGGTCGGCTTGGACCTCGTCACCTGTTGCGAGTTTGACGGCCACCGCTCGCCCACCGCGTATGACGACAGTCCTGGCCTCGGAACTGGTGTGGATCTCCCCCCCCAAGGACAAGAACCGGCGCGCCAACGCAGCAATCAACTCGCCCGCGCCGCCCTGGGGTACCGGGAAGCCGACGCTCTGCCCGAGCATGGTCAACAACAGGCCGAACGCGGCCGAGCCGGCACCCTCGGGAGAGAAGTCGGCATGCAAGGCGTTGCCCGTGAGGAGCAGGCGAGGCGCCTCGCCCTTGAAATATTCCTCACCAAGTCGGCGTACGGACATCAGCAGCAGCCGAAGCGCGGACAGACCTCCTGTTCGGGGCAGATTGACCGCCATCTTGGCGCCGCTTCGGAGAGGCGGGAACGGGTCCAGCAGGGCGCCGATCAGATTCGGGCCGAAGCCGTCCCAAAGGGCGCACAGCTCGAGCCATGCCTCGCCATCACCCGGACACAGCTTGTCCAGGCCGACGGCCGTGTCATGCCGATCGCGTTGCAGCAGAGCCCAGCCGCCGTCGGGCAGTGGGTTGCCGAGCACAGCGGGGGCGTGCACCCACGTGAGCCCGTGCTCTTCGAGGCGCAGGTTCTTGATGGTGTCGGAGGCGGCAGCCAAGGGATAGAACGCACTGAACGTGTCGAGCCGCCAATCGGGGGACAGCTCCGTGTCGGTGCGCACCGCCCCACCGATCGTTGGCTGCGCCTCCAGCACCGTCACTGACCAACCTGCGTCGACCAGCAGGTTCGCGGCTACTAGCCCGTTGGGCCCCGATCCGATCACCACTGCGTCCGTCACCTGTCCATCTTGACAGGATGGGGCCATGACCGCCTCCTACCAGCCACCGACCGCACCGCCAGAGCTCCCCGGGGCGAGGCATCTGCACTCGGGCAAGGTCCGCGACCTCTATTTGCTCGATGACTCTCGGCTGTTGATGGTGGCGTCAGATCGCATCTCGGCTTATGACTTCGTGCTCACGCCCTTGATCCCCGACAAGGGCGAGATTTTGACTCGTATGTCGCTGTGGTGGTTCGACGAGCTTCACCACCTCATCCAGAACCATGTGCTGTCGACTGACGTGCCCGAGTCAGTGGCGGGTCGGGCCGTGATTTGTGAGCGGCTGGACATGTTCGGTGTCGAGTGTGTGGCGCGTGGCTATCTCACCGGCTCAGGACTTGTGGACTACCGAGCGACCGGCCGCGTCTGCGGCATCGAGCTGCCGAACGGACTGGTTGACGGGTCGCGTCTGGCTGAACCGATCTTCACCCCGGCCACCAAGGCCGATCTGGGCGAGCATGACGAGAATGTTGCTTACGAGCACGTGGCTGAGGCGGTGGGGGACGACGTGGCGGCCGAGCTCCGCACCCTGACCCTTGCTGTCTATGGCCGCGCCGAAGAGCTGGCGCGGGAGCGCGGCATCATCGTGGCCGACACGAAGTTCGAGTTCGGCTGCCGCGCGGACGAGACGATCGTGCTGGCCGACGAGGTGCTGACCCCCGACTCTTCGCGCTTTTGGCCAGCCGACGAGTGGGAGCCGGGACGCGCCCAGACGTCATACGACAAGCAGATCGTGCGGGACTGGTTGACCTCGACGGATTCCGGCTGGGACAGGTCGTCGGGCGAGCCGCCGCCAGAGCTGCCCGTACGCGTTGTCGAGCAGACTCGCGCCACCTATGTTGAGGCCTATGAGCGCCTGACCGGTGAGCGGTTCTGAAGTAGGGAGCGAACATGTTCAACGTGGCTGTGATGCTCGAGGACAGTGCCCGCAAGGTGCCCGACCGCGACGTTCGCGACGCGGCTCTCGGAACCCGGAGACACCGCTGCCATCCTCTACACCAGCGGTACGACGGGACAGCCCAAGGGTGCAGAGCTCTCCCAACGCCAACCTGGCTTTCAACGGTGAGGAAGTCAGGGCCTATGTCGTTTGGGCTGCCGGCGCTGAGGTGACTGAGGATGAGCTGGACCTGGTCGCGTGACCAGTTGGCGTCATAGAAGTATCCGCGTGTCGTGGCGTTCCGCTCTGAGTTGCAGATGCCGCCACCGGCAAGATCCTCAAGCGGGAGCTGTGAACGCCAGGAGTGGCACCGAGTAGTCATTCTCGAGGAGTGACCCTCAGGCGCGCGGTGATCTGGGTGACATCCAGTCTCCCTTCGGCCACATCCATCACAAGATCGCACGCCGCCTCGTGTGTCAGTTGCGGCCCGCAGGAGTTGAGGTCAAGGAAGACAACGGTTGCCAACCACGTCAACCGCTTGTCGCCATCGACCAGGGGGTGGTTGCGAGCGAGGGCAAGCAACAACGCCGCTGCCTTGACGTCAAGGGTGGGGTAGGCGTCTTGTCCGAAGGCGCTAGAGCGAGGGCGCGCAGATGCGGAGTCGAGCAGTCCGATATCTCGAACGGGCCCAGCGCCGAGCGCGCGGAACAGCCGCAGGAGATCTTCCAGATCGAGGTGCTCTATCTGGGTCACACTGTGCCGAGACGATCAAGCACATCCGACCACTCGTCGAGCATGCGAGACGAACTCTGTTGCACCCGCTCATCGTGCCCACGCCGCTCGTAGCGGTCCAGAACTGCCCTGCGGACGACCTCCCTGTCGGGACGTCCCCTCGGCTGCGGCCAACGCAGCGAGGGCAGCGGCTAATTCTTCGTCGACGCCGGGGTATTCGAATACCATCCGTCCAGGGTTGCGTCCAACTCCCCTAGACTCGGCGCGTTC
>JACCXO010000003.1 GCA_013696975.1 Nocardioidaceae bacterium
GTCGGCGATCCGGTCGAGGTTGGTGAGGAGCGTCTGCCAGCCGCGCTGATCGAGCACGGGTCGGTCGTCGTACCCGTCGACTCCGGTGGATGCGGCGAGGACCACGACACCGGCACCCGTCGCCACGCACCCGTCGATGAACGCATCCACCTCAGGGAGTGGGTCGTGGACTGGGTCGTGCAGCAGGATCGGCAGGAAACCGCCCACGGCTCGGATGCCATAAGACTCAAGGTGCTTTGCCTTGGCCTCGGGTTCGGCTGGCAAGAAGCCGTCCGGGCCGAACTCGGTCCGGGTCAGGCCCAGGCCCCGCATCTCGTCGAGCACTCGATGGGGGCTCATCTGGTGTCCCCACCCCGGGACCTCACAGACCCCCCACGAGATCGGCGCTGCCACGATCCGCTCGCGCAACCTAGTCGCCTGCGTGCCTGCGCCAATTGGGGCTACTAGCGAGACGGCGCCTTCGGATTCATGTCGCGTCACCGGATGACCTCCGAAATGGAGACGGCTCGGCCTTCGCGCCGCGAGAGCTCACACGCCTCTGCCGAATAAAAGGCCTGAAGCGCGTCCAGCGGGGTGCACTCACTGTCTCCACCGTGCTGAACCAATCCGACGAAGGCACGGAGCTCGGCCTGGTATGCCGCTGCGAACCGCTCAGGAAAGGCTGCGTGCGAGATGCCAACGGGGAAGGTGGCGCCGGGCTCGGCGGACTCGAGAGCACAGTTGTCATCGAGGCCTACTGCGATGGAGCCCTTCTGGCCCAGCACCTCCAGCCGTACGTCATAGCCCGCCTGGTTGTAGCGCGAGCAGCTGACGACGGCGAGAGCTCCGTCGTCGAGGGTCAAGATGGCTGACGCGGTGTCGATGTCGTCGTGGTCGGCAAAGAACGCATCGCCACGGTTGGCTCCCACGGCGTACACGCTGACGATCTCGCGGCCAGTCACCCACCGGATGCTGTCAAAGTCATGCACTGCGCAGTCTCGGAAGAAGCCGCCTGACGTGGCGATGTAGTCAGCAGGTGGGGGTGCCACGTCGAGGGTGCATGAGCGCAAGGTGTGGATCCAACCCAGCCGACCCGACTGGACTGTGTCGCGGGCTTGCCGGTAACCAGGGTCGAAGCGCCGTTGAAAACCGACTTGGACCAGGACACCACTGCCCTCGACTGCCTCGATCACCTCCAGCGTGCCCTCGACGTCGAACGCGACTGGCTTCTCACAGAACACCGGGATGCCACGGGCAACCGCCGCGGTGATCAGGGAGGCGTGCGCGTCGGTGGCTGCGGCGACGACGATGCCGTCGAGTCCGGCCTCGAACAACGCCGAGACGGTTTCCACCGCTTGGCCGCCGACGTTGGTCGCCACCACTCGCGCCCTGTCTGGGACGACATCAGCGATGACCACTTCGGACACCTCACCGAGGCGAGCGAGCACCTCGGCATGCATGGCGCCGATTCGCCCGGCACCGGCCAATCCGATCTTCATAGGTCACCTTGACAGGAACATCAGCCGGATCTCAACACCGACTCGCCAGCGGAGGCTTGTCGGAGGTCGTCAGTCTCCCCTACTCGCGACAAAGCATGTCGTCGAGGTGGGACCACACATCTACCGACCCGACCCGTACTCTTTCGAGGTTGCCCTGGTCGACCGCTGATCCTGCCAGCTCAATCCCAGTCCACGCTTGGGTGTCAGCAGCTCTCCGCGTCGAGACCGCGAGCGTGACCGGGAGCCCGATCGGCGTCGACTCTTGCGAGCTTGACTGCGAGCGAGATCCGCCGCGCCGATCATCCCCGCCTCGTTGCCGAGGTGTGCCCGCACGATGCGCACCTCCGGGCGAAACCCGCGACCGGTGAGAGTGCGTCGATATGCGATCGTCGCAGGTCCGATCAACAGCTCGCCGGCATCTGAGACGCCGCCACCGATCACGAAGATGCCGGGGTCAAGTGCGGCCGCCAGGTTGGCCAGACCGACGCCCAGCCAGTCGCCGACCTCACCCAACAACTCGACCGAGGCGGGATCTCCCGACAGCGCCACCTCGGTCACGAGCGGGCCGGTGATCGCAGCGGGGTCACCCCCTGCTCTGTCAAGCAACGCCTGCGCCAGTGGCGACCGAGACCGCGCCAGCTCACGAGCTTCACGAACAAGGGCGTTGCCGCTTGCGTACTGTTCCCAGCATCCTCGGTTGCCGCACTCGCAGCGGTGACCGTCACGCACCACCTGCATGTGACCGAATTCCCCGGCGATGCCGTGGCCGCCGCGATGGACGATCCCACCCAAGACGAGTCCGCCGCCGATGCCAGTTCCCAACGTGACACACAGCAGGTTCGGTTCGTTCTGTGCGGCGCCGAAGCGCCATTCCGCCCAGGCAGCGGCGTTGGCATCATTTTCCACCAGTGTGGACAGACCGATCCGCCGCCTCACAGCGTCGCGGAGCGGCTCATGCCGCCAGGCAAGATGAGGCGCAAAGAGCACCGTTGAGCGAGTCGCATCAACGAAACCCGCTGCCCCGATTCCGACTGCTGAGACGACATGCCGTGAGCGGAGGTCGCTGACAATCTCGGCGATCGCGTTCTCGACTTCGGTGGGACTCGTCGATGGAGTGTCGCGACGAGCCCGCTCGAGCACGACGCCGTCTTCATCGACCACACCGGCAGCTACCTTGGTGCCGCCGATATCGATGCCTATCGCGAGGCGCTGCAACATCAGGCGGCACTCCGAGCGAGATCAGCGACCCCGATCATGGCGGCCTCATTGCCGAGAGTCGCGAGCCGGAGCTCCAGATGCGGACGATGCTCGGCCGCGGGGAGAGCGCTTGTGAATGCCTGCCGAGCCGGCCCAAGCAGAAGTTCACCGGCTTCGGAGACGCCACCACCGATGACGACCACCCCGGAGTCGAGGATCGACGTCAGACTCGCAATGCCTTCGCCCAACCAGGTGCCGAGGTCAGCGAGGAGGTCCATGCAGAAGGGATCGTGCTGTTGGGCGTGTGTGGTGATGGCCTGCCCCTTGATCTGCTCCGGGTCGCCTCCCACTGCGTCGAGCAGCGGCTTAGCCCCGAGGTCCCCTGCGGCAACCCTGCGTCTGGCCTCGCGCACGAGGGCCGTGCCGCTTGCGTACTGCTCCCAACAACCGTGTTGTCCGCACGGGCACGGGAGTCCTTGGGGTACGACGCGGAAATGACCGATCTCAGCCGCGACTCCGAAGGAGCCGCGAAGAAGCTTGTCTTTGATGATGATGCCACCGCCGACGCCCGTGCCGACGGCGACCATCAGCAAGTCGTCGACGTCGGCTCCAGCACCGAAGCGGAACTCTCCCCAGGCGGCTGCGTTGGCGTCGTTCTCGACTACGACCGGGAGTTGCACGCGTGACTCGATTGAATCGCGCAAGGGAGCATCCCGCCATGCCAGGTTGGGGGTGAAGAGCACCGTCGACCGGTCAGCGTCAACATAGCCGGCAGCACCGATACCGACAGCCTCAACCTCGTGACGGCGTCTGAGGTCTTGAACCAGATCGACGATGGCCTGCTCGATTGCCGCAGCATCATCGGCTGGGGTCTCACGCCGGCATTCGTCGATCAGCCTGCCCGCTTCGGAGAGCACGCCCGCAGCCATCTTGGTGCCTCCGACGTCTACCCCGATAGTTATGGCCACTGGGTCAGTGCTCCGTGACGTTGATCTGCTCACGTGGTGCGAGGTCGGCTGGCTCGGCCGGATCGGCGGCGTCGTCCCTCATGATCTCTCCTCTGCGCATGGTCGTCGACACGTCCGCGGCAACGACACCTGGATCAAACCGTATGTCAGCGAGTCGCCGACTAACGCCATGTTCGCCCCCCGTGGATGGAGGTGGTGGGCGTTCGGAGAGTCAGGACCGTGACTCAACGCGTTGCCGAAGCCCCTTGAGAGCGGTTTCGATGATGACCTTCTCACCCTTACGCTTCAGCATCCCGATCATCGGGATGGTCAGGTCGATCGTCAGCTGGTAGCTCACCTGAGTGCTCTCACCTCGAGGGCGCAGGATGTAGGCGCCAGCCATGGCCTTGAGCATCGTGGCCCGCACGAGAGACCAGCTCACCCGTGCGACGCCATCCCACTGATACAGCAAGGTGTACTCGTCTTCGATCGGGGGGGCGTCCAGGACGAAGCTGACCTCACGCGCCCGACCGTCGGGATACGAAGAGATGACCTCCGCGGACTTGACGCCGGTGGCCCAGCTCGGATAGCTCTCGAAGTCGGCGATGACGCTCATGACGCTGGCCGGGTCAGCCGCAACGTCAAGGCTTGACGTCGTTTGCTCTGCCATCCGCGGCGGCCTCCCTCAGGTTGTCGAATTGGGCGAGAGACTACTCCGTCACATCCGGTGTCCGGAGAGCCGAGTCGCGAATAATCGAGGGCCAGCCGAGGAGTTGTCTGAAGTGGTCCGCGCACTGGTCGCTCGAGAACTGGCTCGTCACATGGTGGCGGCCGTGCTCACCCATCGCTTTGGCGAGCCCTGGATCATCGAGAAGCTCCAAGATGCGCCCTGTCAGCGCCGTGACATCTCGGGGATCGACGACGTAGCCACTCTCACCGTGGAGCACCGTCTCCGGTGCACCGCCTGAGTTCCCGACGATGACCGGGAGGCCAGAGGCGGCGGCCTCGATGAAGACGATGCCGAACGCTTCGGGTTCGAGACCCCACCGCCTCGTGCGGCAGGGAAGGGCGAAGACGTCCGCCGCTGCATAAATCTCGGGCATCTGGCTCCATTCGGCATGGCGGACCAGCCGCACCGAAGCCGCCAGCCCCGCCTGCGCGATCCGATTCTGCAGACGGCGCCGCAGCGGCCCTTCCCCCACGATGACCAAGACAGCGTCGGGCCGTCTCAGTTGCACATCTCGCCAAGCCCGGATGAGCATGTCGTGACCCTTGCGCGCCACCAGACGACCCGCCGCCATCACAACCTGCTCTTCCGGCGATATGCCCAACCGGCTTCGCCAGATCCGTCCGTCGAGCCCGGGCCGGAACCGTTGGGTGTCGACGCCGGGGCTCAGCCGAGTCAGACGGGATGCTCCCGTTTGCCGCAGGGCGCAGGCGATTCGAGTTCGGCAATATTCGCTCACATAGGTGAGCGCATCGACATGCTCACTGATGCGGCGCAAGGCGGAACGGGCCAGTGGACTCTTGGCCCACCAGACCTCGTGTCCATGGGTGAGCGCGATGATCCGGCATACGCCCATCTCTCGCATCGCCGGGGCTAGCAGCCCCAGCGGAGCAGCCGCACCGAAGACCACCCGATCGCAACCATGGAGTTGGGCGATGCGTCGAGCGTTTCTGGTGACCCGGCGAGTCGGCAGGAGCATCGCACGCCTGTCGCGAATCACGGGATAGCTGAGGGCTGCGTCGCTCTGCACCGATCCCGCCGCCGCTGAGGTGTAGACGACCAGCCGATCAGGTGGGAGAGCCGCACACAGGTTGTGGACGAACGTCTCGATGCCGCCGCGACGTGGCGGGAAGTCGTTGGTGATGACCAGCACCCGGCCCTGGCAGCCCGACAGGTCGCGTGACACCTCACCCATCTGTCGAGGAGTCCGCGTCGTGGGTGTCACGCCAGGCCTCCGCCGCGGCGATGCGATCGAGAGTGGGCGGGTGGCTGTTGAACCAGAAATTCAACCAGGGGTTCGGTTCCAGATGCGACAGATTGGTGACCGCGAGGCGGCGATGTACGTCGATGAACGTGTCGCGGTCACGGGTCAGCTCGAGCGAGTGGAGGTCGGCGCGAGTCTCCACCTGTCGGCTCACGGTGTTGACGACCGGCGCCGAAGCGAAGCCTGCGAGGACCGAGAGTGCCATGACTATCGGCACCACCGCAGGGTCGGCCGCTGACCCCACCCGCAATGGCCGCCGCAACCACTCCCACCTGAGTACGGCGAACAACGCCACCACCCCAAGCGCAGAACCGATCGCCGCTTGACCGGTCCCGATCAACACGTCGTCGGCGTCGGCGTGCCCGAGCTCGTGTGCTACGACTAGCGAGATCTCCGGGTCAGGCGCTGACTCGACCAAGGTGTCGTAGACGACGATCCGTTTGGTGCCGCCGAAGCCCGACACATAGGCGTTGAGCGCGGTGGTCCGCCGTGAGGCGTCCGCGACGAGCACCTCGGAGACCTCGACGCGATCGCGCTCTGCTAGGTCCAACAGCTGTTGCTTCAAACGATCTTCCGACAGAGCCGTGAAGGAGTTGAACACCGGCTCGATGAGGATCGGGTAGGCAAAGGACACCGTCACTGCTGCCGCGGCCGCAACCCCGGCGGCCGGGATAAACCAGGTGCGGCTGAACCGGCGCGCCAACCCGACGAGCGCGACCAAAGCCAGCGAGCTGAGCAAGACCGTGATGCCGAAGGACTTGAGCAGGTCGACAACCCATTCCCCCCATGTCTGCGTGGCCAGCCCGTAGTCGGAGGCGACGCGATGACCCCAGGCGCTGAACGGCAGGGTCAGCAGCCGTACGACGACCGATACCAACGCAACCAGGATCACCACTTGAACCCCCCAACGCCACTGGCGAGCGCGCACCACGTCAACGAGTCGGCGGCCCATCGGGCTGAAGCCGACCACAGCCGCCAACACGATGTCAGTGAGCAGCCTGAGCCAGGAGGACCATTTGACTGCGTCGTGGAAGTCCTCCGAGCGTTGGACCTGCTCCGGCGTGAAGTATTGCGCAAGCAGGCGGTCAGAATTCCAGGCGTCCGAAGGCGATGTCCAGGGGGTCAACAGCACGATCGAGAGAGCCAACGCCAACGCCAGCATGGTCAGGCAAATCACCGCCCAGACCAGTGGCGGCGACTCTTGGTCTTGACGGCGGCTCATCGCTCAGCTGAGGTCGAGCGAAGACTGGACAGCCGTTGCAGCTCCACAGACCAACGCTGGGTCAACCGGTGTTCGGTGGTTCCTAGCACCGAGCGAAGAGATGCACCGAGCCGGTCGGGTTTGCGAAGCATGGCCTCGTAGAAGTCGACCAGCGCTCGCTCGCCGTACTGGTGCGCGATGGTTCGACATAAGACCCAGGACTGTGCGTAGGCCACAATTTGAGTCTGCGGGGTGGCGAAGTCGACGTCGGTCGGCAGCTGATCGGGGAGTCCGTGGTGGCGGACCTCACGCAACGCCGACCCGGCCGAGAACCGAACCGGCAACGGAACTGCCTTGAACGCCACATACTCAGCGAACCCCTCCACGATCCAGGCAGCGGTGTCGACGGTGACGGCACCGGTGGCCGCATGCACGATCTCGTGAGCCAACACCAAAGAGAGGCCGAGGTCAGGGAGTCGCGGCAAGATTTCGGGATTCAGCACGATCATCACCGGCGCCTCGCTGCCGATGGCACCGTCGACGGTCGTGGTGACGGCTGCCACATCGTCGTACTGTCCCGGCCACACACCGAGCCCCCGCTCCCACTGGCGCACATTGCGAGGAGCAACGAGCACCAATCTCCCCGGCCAAGAACCGATGACCGCCCTCACATCTCGCCTAGCCTTCGTCAGTTGTCTCGACAACGACGCGACGGTGTGCTTGTCATGTCCGACCACCATGACCCGAGGAGTCCGGATGACGGTGAGCCGT
>JACCXO010000021.1 GCA_013696975.1 Nocardioidaceae bacterium
GCGGAGCAACTTCATCGTCGGCTTCCCTGGGGAGACCGAGGCTGATCTCGAGACGCTTTGCGACTTCCTGACCTCCGCGCGCCTCGACGCCGTCGGTATCTTCGGCTACTCCGACGAGGACGGCACCGAGGCCGTCGGTCTCGACGGACACCATGACGAAGACGAGATCCGCGCCCGCACCGAGCATGTGAGTCGGCTCGCGGAGGAGCTGACTGCACAACGTGCCGAGGACCGGATCGGTGAGCTGGTCGACGTGCTTCTCGAGCAGCGTCAGGGCAGCACCGGTGAGGGTCGTGTGGACTGTCAAGGCCCGGAGGTCGATGGCTCGACGTCGGTGACCGGGTTGCCCAAGGACGCGCAGGTGGGCGACATCGTGACGGCCCGCGTCGTCGAGACCGAGGGTGTCGACCTCATCGCCGTGCCAGTCAGGCCATAAGTTGTCGATCATGTCGGAGCAGCCCCCCAAGCCGAACAACTGGAACCTGCCCAACGCGCTCACCACGCTCCGAATTCTGCTCGTTCCCCTGCTCGGCTGGCTGCTGCTCCATGACGGCGGCAACGATTTCGGCTACAGGTGGTGGGCTTTCGGCGTCTTCACCGCCGCCATCTTGACCGACCGGATCGACGGTGACATCGCGCGCAGACGCAACCTGGTGACGGACTTCGGCAAGCTGTTGGACCCGATCGCCGACAAGGCGATCACAGGCATGGCCTTCATTGGGCTCTCGATCATCGGTGAGTTGTGGTGGTGGGTGACCATCGTGGTGCTCGGTCGAGAGTGGCTGATCACGCTGGTGCGGTTCCTGGTGATCCGCTACGGCGTGATGGCCGCCAGTCGGGGCGGCAAGATCAAGACCGTCCTTCAGGCGGTGGCGCTGTGCGGGCTGATCCTGCCTCTGCGCGAATTGACCGGGTCGTTTGAGCAGCTCGGCGAGGCGCTGTGGTGGGTCGCCATGGCGATCATGTCTGCCGCCGTCGTCATCACTGTGGTGACCGGTTTCGACTACCTGCGAGAAGCCGTCAGGGTACGCCGAGTCGGCCGCACTGACTCAACCGCCAGGCCCGTCGGATGACGACTGACCCCGCCGCTGGTGCCGCACCCGTCACGTCGCCGGCGGCGGGACTCGTCTCGTCGCTGCGTGAAAGG
Source organism: Nocardioidaceae bacterium (assembly GCA_013696975.1). GTDB lineage: Bacteria > Actinomycetota > Actinomycetes > Propionibacteriales > Nocardioidaceae > JACCZJ01. The sequence goes on from JACCXO010000021.1 coordinate 1,148, forward strand.
CGACTCACCATTGCCACAGCGGAGTCCCTGACCGCGGGACTCATCTCGGCCGCGATCGCCGACGTGCCGGGCGCGTCAGCGGTGCTGCGAGGCGGCCTGTCGGCATACGCCACTGAGGTCAAGCGAGAATGCCTCTCCATCAGCGCTGAATTGATCGAACGTCACGGCGTCATCTCACCCGAGTGTGCTGAGGCGATGGCCTATCAGTCGCGGGTCGTGTTCGGCGCGGATCTGGCCATCTCAGCGACAGGGGTGGCCGGACCTGACCAGCAGGAGGGTCAGCCGGTCGGCACTGTCTTCATCGCCGTCGCGACGGCGGCCGACCTGCAGACGTCTCGGCTCGATCTCAGCGGAAGTCGTCGGGCGATCCGTCTCGGGACCGTGGAGGCTGCGCTCTCGCTGGCCCACTCAGTCGTGGCTGCGATGGGGAAAGCGGCAGGTGGTCATTCCAGCGTCCCGTCGGGCGACGGGTAGCCTGAAGCGTATGCGCGCCGCAACGTGGACCCCTGGGAGCGAGTCATGATCTTGGTCCGTCGTCTGCTCGGAGCCGTGTTGAGGCAGCAGCGTCTGCTTCAAGGGCGCACCTTGCGTGACGTGTCAGCTGCTGCCCAAGTCAGCTTGGGCTACATATCCGAGATCGAGCGCGGCCAGAAGGAAGCCTCGTCCGAATGCCTCGCGGCCATCTGCTCCGCGCTGGACGTGCCGTTGTCAACGGTGCTGGCCGAGGTGAGCGACGAGATCGCGCGCGAAGAGGCCATGCTGGTAGGTCTGACGCCGTTGCCGCGGGTGACCCGGGTCAGTGCCGACGTCGGCGTCGCCGCCTGACGCGTCGATCTACCTTTGTCAAGGGCCCGGACCGTTTATGGCTTAGGTGTCACGGCACATGAGTTGGGGTACCACCCCTGTGTGACCACACCAAGCGAACCCAGAGCAGAAGACCTCCGCTCCGATGATCTCGAGACGCCTGACGCCGGGCCAGCGGGGCAGGGGGCCGAGCCAGATTTCGCTGCCTCTGACTCTGAGTCGGTGGGGCAAGGCGCGGAGCCGACCACCGAAGACTCTCCCGGAGAGCTACCAGATGAGAGCATGGGGCCCCCCTGACGGTTGTCGCTCCTAGCGGGCGACAAAGACCGACGTGGCGCCGGCGTACTCACGCGGCCCATCGAAGTGCGGCAATGATGCGGCGAGCGTGTCGTCGAAAGTTGCCAGATACGCGGACGCCTGCGCATGGTCACAGAAAACCGCCTGCGTGGCGAGCTCCGTCTGGCTGACGTGGTCGAAGTGCCGATGCAGCGCCTCGGAGCCGTTCTCGGTGCTGAACTGGGTGATCAGCGGGGCACCACCGGCCTCGGTGAGCAGCTCGGTCAGGTGCTCGTCGCCATTCGTCGCCGCCACAAGAGCGCCATTCGGACGCAGTACCCTGCGGATCTCCGCGAGACCCTGGTGCAGGTCCGGCACGTGGTAGAGCATCCACATCGCCACCACCACATCGAAGCCGGCATCGGCGAAGGGGAGAGCCATCACGTCAGCGACGTGAGCGTCGATGCCACGGGCCGCGGTGAGCTCGACAAGACGCGGGCTTCGGTCGATGGCGACCACGACGGCGTTGCAGTTCTCCGTGGCGAGGCGCTCGGCAAAGGCGCCCGTGCCGCATCCGACTTCGAGCAGTCGTTGGGGACGCGCCCGCGCGATAGCGTCCGCCGCCACGTCCTGGGGTTGCCGACCGTCGCGGGTGCCTCGCCATACCGAGCTCCTGGTCGAGAGACGCGCCTCGTTCGCGTACTGTGCGCGCACACCGGCTGGGTCGTTGCTGAGGACCATGCCCGTGACAATACGGTGGCTGTCCTCGCGAAAGGGGACCTGGTGAGCCTCTACTGGCGGTGCTTTCTCGGCGTCCGGCACAACTTCTGGACGGTCAGCGGAACCGCGACTACGACAATGTTCTCCCTGCAACCAAGAGGTGGTAGGCGCCGCCGCCCTGTCCGATGCGAGGGTGACCCAGAATGGTGAGGCCTGCCTTGGTGAGTGAAGCCACCACGTCCTCGACGGGCCGGAGGGTGAACCCGTGAGCGGTGAACGGGAGCTTCGCCATCACCGCAGGATCTCCAAGACCGACAACGACGCGCCCGGACGGGCGGAGCACGCGTGCAAGCTCGGTGAATGCCTGGTCGAGATCGGCGACGAAGTAGATGGTGTTCACAGTGATCGCAGCGTCGAGGGACTCGTCGCTCAGCGGAAGTGCCGTGATCGAACCGGCGTGCAGCGTGAGCGAACCCGCAAGCGTTTCCTTGCGGTACCTGCGTTTCGCTCGGTCGAGCATTGTGTCGGACAGATCTACACCGTGCACGTGCCCGCCCGGGAGAACCCGAACGAGCAACAGGGGAAGTCCCACTCCGCCGCCGAAACCGATGTCCGCGGCGGTTTGGCCGGACCCCACCCCGGTGGCGTCCACCGCTGCCGTCACGGTGCCGCGGTTGCCACGGTTCAGACCTCGGGCAACAAACCGTCCCCGCATCCCATCTGGGCGGCCCAACTGCCTCGCCAACCCCGTAAGGAATCGATCCCGTACGCCCATCTTCGGATGATAGTCACCCGCTTTGGCGGAGGTGTTCATCGCTCCTTATCTCAGAGATCGACCCAGCGCGTCAGCTGCATGCTCGAGTGGCTATCTTTTTGGCTCGGGTTGACAGGTGGGGCACCAGTAAGTGCTGCGTGCACGGTCTTGGTCCGGGCTCAATGACCCCTTGGCAGTGGCGTCTCGCACCGGCAGCTCATCGAAGGTGGCGCTGCGGATCTTGGAGCCACACCGCCGGCATGGCTGCCCAGCTCTCGCGTATACCCACAGGCTCTTACCTCGACGCAGGTCACCGGTCGTGGCTTGCTGGGCCCGGTCCTTGTTGACCCACAACAGCGTGCGTGCGCGCTCCACCAGAGCCGGAAGCGCGGCGACGTCTGCCACCGGAGTTCGCGGGTGTATGCCGAACAGGAAGCACACCTCGCCCTTGTACATGTTGCCGATGCCCGCCAGGTTTCGCTGGTCGAGCAGCGCCTCGCCGAGAGGGCGCTGAGGAATCGCCCGCAGGCGGCTGAGCGCCTCGTCGGGAGACCAGTCTGGACCGAGCAGGTCAGGCCCCAAGTGTCCGACGACGTCACCTTCGCTTGTCCGCTCTACCAGCTCGACCTCTCCGAGCCGGAAACCCACCGCCTGCCACTGGTCGTTGGCGAGCACCACACGGGCCTGGAATGCAGGGGAACGCCAAGAGGTGTGATGGCCATAGACATGCCAGGAACCCTCCATCTTGAGATGGGTGTGAAGGGTGACGGTTTCTAGGCGGGTGAGCAGGTGTTTGCCCCGGCTCACGGTCTCGAGAACCAGCTGGCCAGTCAAGTCCACCTCAGCCCATTGAGGCACGCGGAAGTCGCTCTTGGTCAGCGCACGCCCGCTCAGCGCGTGGTCAAGCCGTTGCGCGGTCCGCCATACGGTGTCGCCCTCCGGCATGTGTCACCGCCTCAGCCGCAGACCACGAGGGGTGGCGTGGAAACCGGCGGCCTCGAGGGCCGCAGACAGAGGGGAGCCCAAGATGTGCTCGCCGTCGGCGCGCTCGACCGTGAGTCGGCCCAGTGCTCCCTCGCGGACCGCCAACGCCAGAGCGTCTGCGGCTGGCTGGATCTGAGCGGGTTCCGAGGTGAAGGACAACAGCGTCCGGCCCCCTCGTTCGACGTACAGCGCCAATGACCCGTCGACGAGAGCGACGACTGCTCCAGCCTTGCGGCCTGGTCGGTGCCCGGAGTTGGCTGCGTCGCTGGCTCGTTCGGGCCAGGGGAGGGCGGCGCCGAAGGGGTTCGCTGGGTCGGTGGCGGCGAGAACGAGCGTTTGCGGGCCCTCGTCGGCGTAGACCTCCTGTTGCGCAACCGATCGGAGTCGATCGACCGCACCCGTGACGCCGAACTGAGCCGCTCCGAGGCCTGCCACGAAGTAGCCGCGACGGCATCGACCCGACTCCTCGAACGCAGCTAGCACCTTGTAGACGGCCGCGAACCCACCCGGTGTCCGCTCACTCACCACTGCACCCCGGGTCACCACACCGTGTCGCTCCAGCAGACCTTCGGCTGCGGCGTGAGCGCGACGTGTCGGGTCGGCTTCACGGTCGGGGGTGAGCGACCAGCGTCCCCCCACCAGAGGCGGCCCCGTCCGGGACGGCAGGTTGGGCCGGCTCGGGCGACTTGAAATCAGTTTGCCGCGGCGTACCCGGGCGCGCGGAGTGGTCGGGTGTTGACGATGGGCCGCCCGCCCTCCGCTCAGCTGTGCGCGCAATGGAGCGATGGTGTCGTTGGTCAAGTGGCCCGCCCAGGCAAGATCCCACAGCGCTGCTGTGAGTTCAGCGTCGTCGGTGGAGCCGACCGCGTCGGAGAGCTGACGGAAGAAGTAGCCACCACCAGTGGCCAGCACCTCGAGGACGGCTGTGTGCTTGTCGGTGATGTCGATATCGACGAGGTCGGGCAGCGTGAGCGGCGCTGTGTCTGCCATGTGCAGCGACACCCAACCGTCGGAGCCCGGGAGCGCACCGGCTCCACACCAGATGACTTCTCCAGCCGAGGTCAGCTCGTCTAGCATCGAAGAGTGATAGTCAAGGAGGCGGCTGCCGAGGATAAAGGGCTCAAGCGCCGAGGCTGGTACTGCGCACCCGGCCAGCTGCTCGACGACGGTGTGGACGCCGTCGGCACCACGTAGCCGGCTGCCGACGTTCTGCCACGCCGGCAAGAACCTGCCGAGTGCCGACGGCTCGACCGGCTCGACTTCCTTGCGGGCCGCCGCTAAGGATCTGCGCCTCAGCCGCCGGAGGACCTCGGCATCGCACCACTCGCTGCCCTGGCCCACCGGCCTGAACTCGCCTTCGGTGACTCGGCCGGCGGCGGCAAGCCGTTTGAGCGCATCCTGAGCGACCGCGTGGCCGAGACCGAACCGGCTCGCGACCTGAGCGGTGTTGAACGGCCCGTGGGTGCGGGCGAAGCGGGCGACGAGATCGCCCAGAGGATCCATCACTGGCTCGGTGAATGCAGCGGGGACGCCGACCGGGACCGGCACCCCCAACGCATCTCGGAGGCGGGCCACGTCTTCGACCGCAGCGACGTAACCGGTGCCTGCGATGCGCACGTGGACAGCGCGCCGAGCCTGTTCGAGAGTTGCGACTGCCGTGGATGCCGTTGCCTCGTCGACCGCGCGAGCCGTGATTTCATCTGGAGTGAGAGGACCCAGCAAGCGCAACAGGTCAGCGACGCCTTCCAGGTCTCTTGCGCGGCGGTCGTCCGTAAGTCGCTGCAGCTCAAGCTCCAACGCGGTAAGGACATCGGCGTCGAGCAGTTCTCGCAGCTCGGCACGGCCTAGCAGCTCGCCGAGCAGTGCCGGGTCGAGAGCGAGCGCCGCGGCCTTTCGCTCGGCCAAGGGCGAGTCGCCCTCGTAGATGAACGAGGCAACGTAGCCGAAGAGCAGCGAGCGGGCGAAGGCACTCGGTGTCGACGTCTGCACCTCGACCACGCGAATACGCCGGGACTCGACGTCTCGCATGAGTTGAACCAGAGCAGGCAGGTCGTAGACGTCCTGTAGGCACTCCCTGACCGCCTCGAGAACGATCGGAAAAGAGCCATACTTGCTGGCGACCTCGAGCAGCGCCGCTGATCGTTGGCGCTGCTGCCACAGGGGAGATCGCTTGCCCGGATCGCGCCGCGGCAGCAGCAGCGCCCGGGCGGCGCACTCGCGGAAACGGGAGGCAAAGAGGGCGGACCCGCCGACCTCGGTGGTGACGAGGTCATCGATCTCGTCGGGTTCGAACAGAATCAGCGAGGCACTCGGCGGCTCGGCGTCGGTCTCGGGAATGCGAATCACGATGCCGTCGTCTCCGGCCATGGTCTGGGCGTCGATGCCGAACCGCTCCCGCAGCCGTGCCCCGATCGCCAACGCCCACGGGCCATGCACCGCGGCGCCGAAAGGTGAATGCACGATCAGCCGCCAGTCGCCGAGCTCGTCGCGACACCGCTCGACGAGCAGCTGCCGGTCATGGGGGACGTAGCCCGTGTCGGAGAGCTGCTCGGTGAGAAAGGCGACGAGGTTGGTGGCGGCGAAGGTGTCCAGTCCGGCCTGGGCCGCGCGCTCAACCGCCGCTGGCTGTTTGAGCTTGGCCAGCTCCCGTACGAAAGCACCCACTGCCGCGCCCAGCTCGGCGGGGCGGCCGATTGCGTCACCCTTCCAGAAGGGCAGGCGACCAGGTTGTCCGGGTGCGGGGGAGACGAGCACCCGGTCATGGGTGATGTCCTCGATCCGCCAGCTGGATGCGCCCAGGGCGAAGACGTCACCCACCCGTGACTCGTAGACCATCTCCTCATCGAGCTCACCGACACGAGAGGCCTTCTCGCCGACCAGGAACACCCCGAACAACCCGCGGTCGGGGATGGTGCCGCCTGAGGTGACCGCGAGTCGTTGGGCGCCGGGGCGGCCGGTGAGCGTGTTGGCGACGCGGTCCCACACCAGTCGAGGCCGAAGCTCGGCGAACTCGTCGGAGGGGTAGCGCCCCGACAAGAGGTCGAGGGTCGCGTCATAGGCCGATCGCGGGAGGGTGGCGAAGGACGCTGTTCGGCGTACGACGGAGAACAACGCATCGGCGTCCCACGGCTCGATCGCGGTCGCGGCCACGATCTGCTGAGCCAGCACGTCAAGTGGGTTCGTCGGCACCCTCAGCGCCTCGATCTGCCCGGTGCGCATGCGCTCGACGGTCACGGCTGTCTGCACCAGGTCAGCGCGATGTTTGGGGAAGACCACACCGTGGGAGATCTCGCCCACCTGGTGGCCGGCGCGCCCGACCCGTTGCAATCCGCTCGCCACCGAGGGCGGCGACTCGACCTGGATGACCAAGTCGACCGCCCCCATGTCGATGCCGAGCTCGAGGCTGGAGGTGGCGACCACGCATGGCAACCGGCCCGCTTTGAGGTCGTCCTCGATGAGTGCGCGTTGTTCTTTGCTGACCGAGCCGTGATGAGCGCGCGCGAGCAGAGCAGGCAAGCCGGCCGCTGCTCCGCTTTGCGCCATCACCTGGGCAGGTTGCCCGGGCTCGGGGACTTCGTCGCCCCGGCGCTCGGCGGCGATCTCGTTGAGCCTCGCCGTGAGTCGTTCGGCGAGGCGGCGCGAGTTGGCGAAGACGATGGTCGAGCGCCGCTGCTCGATCAGGTCGACGATGCGCTCTTCGACATGAGGCCAGATGGACGCCCGGGGCGCGTTGCCAGCGGCCGGCCCCTCGAGGTCGTCGGAGACCGTGCCCAGCTCGGTCATGTCCTCGACAGGTACGACGACCTGCAGGTCCCATTGCTTGGTCGATGCGGGGGCCACCACCTCGACCGGACGCGCACCGCCCAGGAAACGGGCCACCTCTTCGATCGGGCGCACGGTGGCAGAAAGTCCGATTCGCTGGGCTGGATGCTCGATCAGCTCGTCGAGGCGCTCGAGCGAGACGGCCAGATGTGCGCCGCGCTTGGTGCCGGCCACGGCATGCACCTCGTCGACGATCACCGTGTCGACCCCGCGCAGGGCCTCGCGAGCCTGCGAGGTGAGCATCAAGAAGAGCGACTCGGGAGTGGTGATGAGCACGTCGGGCGGTGCCGCGCTGATGCGGCGACGGTCGGCTGCCGAGGTGTCACCGGATCTGACGCCGACGGCGATTTCAGGCGACTCGAGGCCAAGGCGGCTAGCCGTTTGTTGGAGCCCGACGAGAGGGGCTCGCAGGTTGCGCTCGATATCAACGGCGAGCGCCTTGAGGGGAGAGACGTAAAGCACCCGGCAACGGTGCTGCTTCTCATCGGGGCGGGGTGACGTTGCCAACCGGTCGAGCGCCCACAAGAACGCAGCCAGCGTCTTGCCCGAGCCGGTGGGCGCCACCACCAGCGCGTTGCGGCCAGCCGAGATGGTCTGCCATGCGCCTGTCTGCGCTGGCGTCGGCTCGGCGAATGCGTCGTTGAACCAGGCTTGCGTGACGGGGGAGAAGTGCTGCAGCGCTGACCTGGACATGACCCCATCCTGTCCGACCCCGCCGACAGTTCTGACCGGAGCCGGTGTGGCGCCCGGTCGGACGGCCCGGCATGGCCGACATACCTGGTGATCCCTCGCCTGCCGGTAAACGTTTAGGAAGTGTCGGAGGCGGTAGATAGTGTCACGTCTCGTGAGCGTCGACGCCCCTGTGATGATCGCGGCCAGCGGGCTGCGTAAATCTTATGGCGACTTCGAGGCGGTCAAAGGCATCGACGTCGAGGTGCGCAAAGGCGAGGCGTTCGGATTCCTCGGCCCCAATGGCGCCGGCAAGTCGTCCACCATGCGTATGGTGGCAGCAGTCTCGCCGGTGACCAGCGGGTCGCTGCAGATCCTCGGCATGGATCCGGCCACCCAAGGGTCACAGATCAGGGCGCGGCTCGGGGTGTGCCCGCAGGAGGACACGCTCGACAACGAGCTGAGCGTTTTCGAGAATCTCGCGGTCTATGGTCGCTACTTCGGCATGTCCCGACGGGAGTCCGCCGCCAGGACAACCGAGTTGCTCGACTTCGTCCAACTCAGCGAAAGGGCCAAGGCCAAGGTCGAGACCCTGTCCGGCGGCATGAAGCGCCGCCTCACCGTCGCCCGCTCCCTGGTCAACCAGCCCGACCTGCTGTTGCTCGACGAACCCACCACAGGTCTGGATCCGCAGGCCCGCCACCAGCTGTGGGACCGGCTCTTCCGGCTCAAGCAGCAAGGCGTGACTCTCGTTCTCACCACCCACTACATGGACGAGGCCGAGCAGCTCTGCGACCGCTTGGTCGTGATGGACAAGGGCGTGATCGTGGCCGGGGGTTCACCGGCAGAGCTCATCGTCGAGCACTCCACCCGCGAGGTCACCGAGCTGCGCTTCGGAGTGGGCGAACACGAGGCCATGGCCGCCAAGGTCGACGACCTGGCTGAGCGCGTCGAGGTC
>JACCXO010000044.1 GCA_013696975.1 Nocardioidaceae bacterium
CATCGTCAATCCCATGCTCGAGGCTGACCCGACCGACCCCAGCCACCACTCAAGCCACGCTGCCACCCGGGCATTACTTCATGAGGCAACGAATCAATTACGCGGGCATCTTTGATGAGTCAACGCGTCGGGTTGCGGAACTTGCCCGGACAGGGAGTAGCATTTCTCTTGCCAGCGGCACATCCCCCTCGTCGCTGGACTTGGTGCGACTCAATCCCCCCCGAGTCGCACCCCGCAGCCCTCGGTGCCTGACATCGGGGGCTGCCCTGGCTTGAGCCGAATCTCAGCACGCGCCGCGTCCACAGCAGCCGCACCGCTCTCTCTTTCTCCACAGAATTTGCAAGCGAGCTGCGGGCCGCCCTCGAAGAGTCTGATGCTGAACTCATGGCCGCCGTTTCAGGGATCAAGTCGAGCCCGCCGCTCATAGTCAGTGACGATTTCCTTCTGGTGGAGGAGCTGCTGAGACTCTGCGCCGCTGCATCGGTCACCCCGGAGGTGCTGCGGACGCCAAGCCAAGCCCGGCGTGCATGGGCGGCGGCTCCGTGTGTGCTCGTCGGCGCAGACCTGGCGGCCGAGGCCGCCGGTCTCGACCTGTCGAGACGGCCGGACGTCATCCTCACCTCCCACGGTCCGGAGACAGCCGATCTGTGGCGGGCGGCGGTGGCGCTGCGAGCCGACCACGTGGCCGTGGTGCCGCAGGCTGAGGATTGGCTGGTCCAGCGCTTGGCCGACTGCCTTGACGGTGACCTCGAAGGCGCCTCGACGATTGCCGTGATCGGGGCTCGTGGCGGGGCGGGGGCATCGATCTTGGCGGCCGGGCTGGCGATGGGAGCGGCTCGACGTGGAGAGTCGACGATGTTGGTCGATCTGGACCCGTTAGGTGGTGGGATAGAGCTCGTCGTGGGCTGCGAGGACACGGCCGGTTTGCGCTGGCCTGAGCTGTCGACCACAACCGGTCGAGTGAGCGCGACAGCACTGCGAGGGGCGCTCCCGTCGGTCGGGGGAGTGTCGGTGCTCTCGTGGAACCGCCTCGATGGAGCCGACATCCAACCTTCGACGGTCCGGGCCATCGTGACCGCCGGTCGGCGGGGTTCAACCGTGGTCGTTCTCGACCTGGCGCGGCACATCGATGAAACCAGTGCCTCCGCCATCTCGACAGCAGATGTGGTGCTTCTCGTCTCCACGTCTGATATTCGCTCGACCGCTGGAGCCGCTCGCATGTCGGCGCTGCTGCGGCCAATGGCACCCGACGTCAAGCTCGTTGTCCGCACCACAGCGGGCGGCCAGCTCGACGCCACCTCCCTCGCGGAGACCCTGCAGCTGCCCCTCGTGGCCACAGTTCCGACCCAGCGGGCTGTCGCGCGGGGAATCAACGACGGATTGGGGCCGCCTGGGCGCGGACGTTTCGCCAAACGCTGCTCAGGCTTGCTTGACCAGCTCCACGTTGGAGTCAAGGGCAACCGGTGACAACCCTCGATTCCGAGCTGCTCGACCGCGTAAGGGCTCGCCTAGCCGACCAGTCGAGTGAGCTCAGCTCAGAGCGCGTTGCCGATGCGATGCGTTCTGAGGGCCGACTCTTCGGAGACGCCGCGGTGTTGCAGGTTGTTGACACGCTGCGCCGCGACACACTAGGCGCAGGACCGCTCGAAACCCTGTTGCGGCTCGAGGGCGTCACTGACGTGCTCGTCAACGGCCCCGGCGAGGTCTTCGTCGACGATGGCGGCGGGTTGCGTCGCACGGAGGTGTCCTTCACCGATGACGCGGCGGTGCGCAGACTGGCACAGCGGCTCGCAGCATCCGTGGGCCGACGCCTCGACGACGCCTCTCCCTATGTCGATGCACGACTACGCGACGGGACCAGAATGCACGCCGTGCTCGCGCCGCTCGCGAGTCCAGGGACGTATATGTCGTTACGGGTGCCGGCGCGGAAACCTCTCTCTCTGGACCAGCTTGTCGTCGCTGGCACGATCGATAGACAAGGGGCACAGCTGCTGCTCGACATCGTCCGGGCCAGAGTCGCCTTCCTCGTCTCCGGCGGCACCGGATCGGGCAAGACGACTCTGCTGGCGGCCCTGCTCTCGCACTTGGACCCTCGTGAACGTCTCGTTGTGGTGGAGGACTCCAGCGAGCTGAGACCGGACCATCCTCACCTGGTGTCTCTCCAGTCAAGACAGGCCAACGTCGAAGGGGTGGGCGAGATCGGGTTAGACGTCCTGGTGAGACAGGCGCTGCGGATGCGCCCCGATCGGCTCGTAGTGGGAGAGGTACGCGGCGCTGAAGTCGTCGACATGCTTGCCGCCATGAACACCGGTCACGAAGGCAGCTGCGGCACCGTGCACGCAAACACTGCCCGGGACGTGCCGGCACGCCTAGAGGCGTTGGGAGTGGCTGCCGGACTTCCACGAGAGGCTGTGCATTCGCAGCTTGCCGCGGCGCTGCAGGTCGTGGTCCATCTGCGACGCGGTCATGACGGCATCCGCCGCGTGGCTGAGGTGGCGGTGCTGCAGAGGCAAGAGTCTGGGCTGGTTGCGTCGTTGCCGGCGATCACATTTCGCGTAGCTGCGGCGGCGGTCATCGGGCCAGGGGGCGCATCGCTGGAGGCCCTATTGCTGTCGGACCGATCCTGATGAGCTGGTCACTTCTGCTGGGCAGCGCGGTCTTCAGCTCCGCGTGGTTTCTGTTGCCGGGGGGCGCCTCCAGCCGCCGGGTCGTATGCACCGACTCCACCAGCCCACGTAGGAGCGTGTCCGCCGCCGGCGCTCCAGTCATTCTCAGCCTACTTGTCGGTGCCTGTGCGCTGCTGGCTGGCTGGTTGATCCGGGAAGCCGGCGCGGTTCTCTTCGTACTTGTTCCAGCGGGGGTGATCTGCGTTCTCGTCATCCGCCGGCTCGTCGGAGCCTGGCGACAGCGGCAGCATCGTCGTCGGCGGCAGATCGAAGTCATCCAGCTGTGCGACGCCTTGGCTGCTGAGATGCGTGGGGGGTTGCCGACTCGCGAGGCTTTGGAGCGCTCATGCGCGGGTTGGCCCGACCTCTCCTCGGTCGTGTCCGCCGATCGAGTCGGCGGTGATGTGGCAGACGCGATGCGGGTCGCCGCTGCCCAGCCGGGGGCCGAAGGGATGCGGGCGGTCGCTGCTGGGTGGGAAGTGGCGGCCAACTCAGGAGCCGCGCTGGCTGATGTCCTCGATCGAATAGCGACCGGTCTGCGATCTGACGACGAAGCGAGGGCGGAGGTCACCGCGGCTCTGGGGCCGCCGCGCGCTACGGCCAAGATGCTTGCCGTCCTGCCCGCCTTTGGTCTCGCGATGGGGATGTCGATGGGAGCAGCGCCGCTCGACTTCTTGTTGCACTCCCAAGCTGGGTGGCTGTGCCTCGCGGCGGGTGTCACGCTGGCGACTCTGGGGTTGCTTTGGGTGGAACGCCTGGCTCAATCCGCCGAAATCTGAGCCCCTGATGGTGCTCGGGCTGCTCGTTTTCCTGTCCGCCTGGTTCTTCACGCCTCGCAGCGCTGACCTTCTCATGCTGCGGCTGGGCACGCTTCCCGGAACTGGCGATCGACAGACCCGAGACACGCAGGCGCAAACGCCTCCCGATGCCGACTCCAGCCGGTCTGCATCGATCATCGAGGATCCCACCCACCGCGCGGTCCTGTGTGCCTCCGTGTTCGCTTTGGTCGGTTGGACGGCAACCGGACCGGTAGCGGCCGTAGTCGCGATCCCACTCGGATTGTTCTTCGCATGGTGGATCGGCCGCCTTGAGTCACCCAGCGCAGCCCGAGCGCGTGCGGAGATCGCTCGCGACCTTCCGCTGGCGGCGGATCTCTTGGGGGCGTGCGCGTTCGTGGGCCGGCCAGTCGACGAGTCGCTCGACGTGGTAGCACGCGCAGTGGGAGGAGCCCTGGCTGCGAGGCTGGAAACGGTCGGCGCTCGGCTGGCTCTTGGCGCTGACCCGGTAGCAGAATGGCGCAGGCTTGCAGTCGACCCGCAACTGGCGCCACTGGCGCGAACGTTGAGTCGAACCCTCGAGTCCGGTGCTCCGCTGGTCGGTGGTTTGTCGCGTCTGGCCGATGACTGCCGGCGTGAGCTCCGCACCCAGAGTCAATTGCGAGCCCGGAACGTCGGCGTCAAAGCAGCCGGGCCCTTGGCGGCGTGCTTCTTGCCGGCATTCATGCTGATCGGCGTCGTACCGACCATCGCGGGCGCGTTCGCGAATCTCGTGCTGTGAGAGCTCTTTCCCCAGATCAGGTGAGGCGCATCGGTCATCAACAACAAGGAAATCCCTTGTAGGCAAGGGCTTCCGACATGGGCAGGCTCATTGCATCAGCATCTGATCCTCGAGCGCACCGCTCGAGGCTACTGAAAGGAAGCCCCATGAATGACACCGACACCATCGACACCGTTGACCTCGACGAGGCGGCTGTTGCCGCCTTCACCACTCGGGGTGAGGCAGGCATGACGACCGCAGAGTATGCCGTGGGCACGGTCTCGGCGTGCGGCTTCGGCGGCATCCTCTACAAGATCCTCACGTCCGACTTCGGCGAGAGCTTGCTCGAGGGTCTGCTCGACAAGATCACCAGCGTCCTTCCCTTCTGACCAGCATGCGGTGGGCCGGCTCACCCCGACCCACCGCCAGCTGTTCTCGCGCTCAGAAAGGAGCGACCATGCATTCCCTTGCCGCCATGAGACATCAGAGAGGAACCGTAACGGCGGAGTCGGCCTTGGTGCTGCCGCTCGTGGCTGGCTTCGCGCTCGTGCTGGTGTGGGTGGTTTCTCTTGGCATCGCGCAAGTTCGCACCGTCGATGCGGCGCGAGATGCGGCGCGAGGACTGGCTCGAGGTGACGACGAGCGGCAGGCGATCACGCTAGCTCAGCGCACCGCTCCAAACGGCGCTCGAGTCTCCATCGCCAAGTCCGGCGGCAGCGTCACAGTATCGGTGTCGCTGCAAGCCCAGGCGCCCGGTTGGCTGCTAGTGCCACTCCCCGCGGTATCTCTTGGGTCTGAGTCGACGGTGGAGGTCGAGGACGATGCGGCGACGCCATAGGCGACTGCGCCCACGCGACGAGTGTGGCATCGCCACGATCTGGGCCGTCACATGGATCTTCGTTCTCTCGAGCGTCGGATGGCTAGGCGTCATGGCGACGTCTATCGCAGGCCGCCAGCATCACCTCGACGGGGCGGTCGATCTGGTCTCGCTATCTGCGGCTGCGCGCCTCCAAAGAGGTGGTGACCCTTGTGGAGTGGCCGCCGAGATTGCCGCCGCCAACAAGGTTGGCATGAGGTCCTGTGACGTCGACGGATCCGACGTCATCGTCACAGTCGAGACCTCCATGAGCCTGCCGTTCGGCCTGGATGGTGGCTTGACCGCAACCGCACGAGCAGGGCCTTGAGCTGCGATCTGTTGGCTGGGCGATGGTATTCCCGGTCAGCTCACTTTTCGCGAGGCGCTGTGTCGAAATACTCGTCGGGGCCCTTGCGCGCGGGACGGCTCGAGCTTGCAGACGAAGGCGCGCTATGCGATGACGAGGGAGGAGGCGCCTGCGGAGACGATGACCGCAGAGGAGGCGCCTCCGTAGACGATGAGGGCCCTGCCTTACGGGATGAGAGGGGTGCCGCCGGCCGCGAACTCTGCGCGGAGCTGGACTCTTCGCTATGCCGCTGCTTCTCGCTGGCCTCAGCCTTCTTGCGCAAGCCTTTTATCTCTGCGCGCCGGTCACTGCCGCGGCGCAGGCCGACCTTCATCAGCCACAGAGCCAGGAGCGTGAGGAGGACGCACAGGGCGCCGGTGAGGAAGACACCGGTCACCGACGTCTCGATGTCGAACCAGTCGAAAGCCACCGTGGCGGGCCCGTCCCCATTGATCAGGACGGCGATCACCACCGCCGCCACGAGCAGGATGATCAGCACACCGATCAGTACCATGACTGCCACCTTTCGCTCAGCGTCGGCTACTGCGCCTATTCGCCTAGTCAAAGGTACTTCTGATTGGCGCGAGCGGCTCGTCTCGGCTCAGCGCTGTTAGCTCGCGGTGGCGTCAGGGTGCGCCGTCGAGGAGCTCGTCGAGCAGCAAGATCGCGCCCCGTTTGTCGAGCGGGTTGTTGCCGTTGCCGCACTTGGGTGACTGCACACACGAGGGGCATCCCTCATCGCAGGCGCACGACGCGATGCCGTCGCGAGTCGCGCCCAACCACTGCGCTGCCACCTCGAACCCGCGTTCGGCGAAACCAGCCCCACCAGGATGGCCGTCATACACAAAGACGGAGAGCAGGCCGGTGTCCTCATGTATTGCGGTCGAGACGCCCCCGATGTCCCACCGGTCACACGTCGCAAACAAGGGGAGCAAACCGATGGATGCGTGTTCGGCGGCATGTGCCGCTCCGGGTATGTCGCGCGGGTCCACACCGCTCGAGCGCAGCTGGTCGTCGTCGAGGGTCCACCACACCGCGTTGGTGGCCAACTGTCGGGCGGGCAGGTCGAGCGGCTCCTCACCGAGCACCTCGCCGGTCAGCGACCGCTTCTTCAGGAACGAGACCACTTGGGACGAGACATCGACCGCGCCGAAGCTCAGGGTCGCCCGGCCCCACGAGGTGGCGAGGTGAGTGGAGAGCACGCGGATGTCGGTGACCTCTCGAGCGTGCGTCGAATGGTCGGGCCGAGCCAAGTCGGCGACGGCGACCCCCTCCGCCTCGTCGAAGACAGCCACCAAGAAAGTGTCACCCTGGTGGATGTACACCGCGCCTGCATGAACAGTCGAGTGGGCCGAGCTGGCGTCGACCGTCCCGATCAGCCGGCCGGTGGTCCCCTCGATGATGCGCACTGGACTGCCACCACTGGACCGGATGTCCGCCAGGTCCGCTGCCCGGTCTCGTCGCGTCCAGTACCAGCCTCGGCTGCGGCGCCGCAGATAGCCGCCGGCTTCCAGCGATGCCACCACCGCCTCCACGTCACCGTCGAACAGCTCGAGATCGGATTCCACCAAAGGCAACTCCTGAGCTGCTGCGCAGAGGTGCGGCGCCACCACATAAGGATTGGCGGGGTCGAAGACGCTCGCTTCGACGGGTGCGCCCAGCAGCGCCTCCGGGTGGGTGACGAGATATGTGTCCAGCGGGTCGTCGCGAGCCACCAAGAGACCGAGGCCGCCTTGGCCCTCACGACCTGACCGTCCGATCTGCTGCCACATCGAGGCTCTGGTGCCCGGGAAACCTGCCATCACGACGGCGTCCAGCCCGTGGATGTCGATGCCCAGCTCGAGGGCGTTGGTGGCCGCGACCGCGAGCAGCTCCCCGCTCTTGAGCCGCTGCTCCAGCGCCCGCCTGTCCTCGGGCAGGTAGCCGCCGCGATAGGGCGCCACCCGTAGAGCCAGGTCGGCGTCGACAGCCGCCAACGCATTCTTGGCCTGCAGAGCAACAGTCTCGGCGCCTCTTCGGCTGCGCACGAAAGCCAGGGTGCGTACGCCGTCAACGACCAGGTCGGCAATCAGGTCAGCCGACTCGGCCGCCGCTGATCGGCGTACCGGCGCTCCATGCTCACCACGCATGGAGGTCAGGGGTGGCTCCCACAGCGCAAGAGCGGTGCGGCCGCGCGGCGAGCCGTCGTTCATGACCGCTGTGACGGGCTGGCCCACGAGACGGGAGGCCGTGATCTCAGGTGTCGCCGCTGTCGCGGAGGCAAGCACGAAGGTGGGCTCAGCGCCATAGTGGGCAGCCACCCTTCGCAAGCGACGGATGATCTGTGCGACGTGCGCTCCGAAGACGCCACGGTAGTGATGGCACTCATCGATCACGACATATCTCAACGCACCCCAGAACAACGCCCACCGGGCGTGGCTCGACAGCATCGTCCGATGCAGCATGTCTGGGTTGGTGAGCAGGTAGTTGCCGTGGTTGCGGGCCCAGTCCCGTTCCTCCCGCGACGAGTCGCCGTCGAAGGTTGTCGCCCGCACACCGGGCACGCCAAGACCTGTCATGGCCGCGAATTGGTCATGGGCAAGGGCCTTGGTGGGGGAGACATACAGCACCGTGTCGCCTCGGGCGCCTGGTCTCTCGACACTCGCGGCGATCGCCGAAAGTGTAGGCACCAAATAGGCCAGCGACTTGCCAGACGCCGTTCCTGTCGCAATGACGGTATGGCGGCCGCTCCAGGCCAGCTCGGCAGCCTCAGCCTGGTGGCTCCACAACGCCACCACACCCCGTCTTGCGTACGAAGCGACCAGTTCCGGGTGTGCCCATGCGGGCCAGTTGGCCAGCTGCGCATCCCGCTGGGGACGAACTTCGAGGTGCGTCAGGCGGTCCCGTCGAGACGGGGGTGAGGCCAGTCGTAGAACCGCTGCTTCCGGGTCGAACACTCGCCGAGCTTGAGACACGATCTGCCATATTGGCACTTCCGGCAGCGCTGGGCGGCATCCGGTCTGCGGAGGGTCGCGGCCACCAGCGCCTGGAAGGTCGCTAGACTCCGGCGCGTTCGCCCGTGTGGCCGCTCACCGGCTCACAGGCCCATGCTCTTGTCCGCAGAGTCCTCAGCAGACTCGTCAGTTGGTCGTGTGACCATGCAACGAGCCAAGCTTGGCTCAGTGGAGGTATCGGATGTCCGGACTCACCCTCGCCGCCGAGTCGGGTGTGGACGTGTCCCTCTCCGGCGGGAACATCACCCTCGTAGCGATCGTGGCCGTCATCGGCGTCGTGGCGCTGGCAATGGGTGCGCTGTTCCGCAAAGAGGTGTTGGCTGCCCCAGAAGGCACGGAGAACATGCGGGCGATCGGCCAAGCGGTCCAAGAGGGTGCGCAGGCCTATCTCACCCGCCAGTTCAGGACCCTCGCGGTGTTCGCGGCAATCGCTTTCGCGCTCTTGTTCCTGCTGCCCGGCGACGCCGACGTCCGGATCGGTCGATCACTGTTCTTCGTGGTCGGCGCAGGCTTCTCGGCAGCGATCGGCTACATGGGTATGTCGTTGGCAGTCAAGGCCAACATGCGCGTGGCAGCCGCGGCGCAGAATGAGGGACGCGATCCGGCGATGCGCGTCGCCTTCCGCACCGGTGGTGCAGTCGGCATGGCCACCGTCGGCCTCGGACTCCTCGGCGCCGCGTCGGTCGTCCTTCTTTACCGGAACGACGCGCCCATCGTGCTCGAGGGCTTCGGGTTCGGCGCCGCCCTGCTCGCGATGTTCATGCGGGTCGGCGGTGGCATCTTCACCAAGGCGGCCGATGTCGGCGCCGACCTGGTTGGCAAGGTCGAGCAGAACATCCCCGAGGACGACCCACGCAACGCAGCCACCATCGCCGACAACGTGGGCGACAACGTCGGTGACTGCGCCGGTATGGCGGCTGACCTCTTCGAGTCCTACGCCGTCACGTTGGTGGCCGCGCTCATACTCGGCAAGGTCGCCTTCGGCGCGGAGGGCCTCGTCTTCCCGTTGATCGTGCCAGCCATCGGGGCATTGACCGCCATCCTCGGGGTCTACATCACCAGGCCGCGCGAGGGCGAGCCTGGCCTCGTGACGATCAACCGGGCCTTCTACATCTCGGCGGCTATCTCTGCGGTGCTCTGCGCGATCGCCGCCTTCACCTATCTGCCTGGCAGCTTTGCCGAACTCACCGTGGGAACGGGAGAATCGGGCTCAATCACCGATCTGCTCGTCGATGACACCAGCGGCTTCGAAGGTGACCCTCGCGTGATCGCTCTCGCGGCTGTGTTGATCGGCATCGCGCTCGCGGCAGTCATCTTGGCACTCACCGGCTACTTCACCGGCACCGAGCATCGGCCGGTCAAAGACGTTGGCAAGACCTCCCTGACGGGCGCGGCGACGGTTATCTTGTCGGGGCTTTCGGTCGGCTTCGAGTCGGCGGTCTACACGGCCCTCGTCATCGGAAGCGCTGTCTACGGCGCCTTCTTGCTGGGCGGAGGCTCGATCGTGATATCGCTGTTCGCCGTCGCGCTGGCGGGGACTGGTCTCCTCACCACCGTGGGCGTCATCGTCGCCATGGACACCTTCGGGCCCGTGTCTGACAACGCCCAGGGCATCGCCGAGATGTCCGGTGACGTCGACGAGCGAGGCGCAGGAATCCTCACCGAGCTCGACGCAGTCGGTAACACGACCAAGGCCATCACCAAAGGCATCGCCATCGCCACGGCAGTGCTCGCCGCAACCGCGCTCTTCGGGTCCTTCACCGACGCGGTCAAGACCGCAACAACAGACCTGGCCGGGAGCGGTTTCGAGAGCTCCGATCTGAGTCCCACCGAGGCTTTCGGGCTCACCGGCGTCATTAACATTGTCGATCCCGCCAACCTGGTCGGCCTCCTGATCGGTGCAGCAGTGGTATTCCTGTTCTCTGGGCTGGCGATCAGCGCGGTGGGCCGAGCCGCCGGAGCTGTGGTGTTCGAGGTCCGTCGCCAGTTCCGGGAGATCCCCGGGATCATGGAAGGCACGGGTCGTCCCGAGTACGGCAAGGTCGTCGACATCTGCACGCGTGACTCGCTGCGCGAGCTCGCCACTCCGGGTCTGCTGGCCATCCTGGCGCCGGTCGCGGTGGGCTTCGGCCTCGGCGTCGGCCCGCTGGCCTGCTTCCTGGCAGGTGCAATCGGGGCCGGCACACTCATGGCTGTCTTCTTGGCCAACTCTGGCGGCGCCTGGGACAACGCCAAGAAGCTCGTCGAGGACGGCGTCCACGGCGGCAAGGGTTCGCCTGCCCACGAAGCCACCATCATCGGTGACACGGTGGGTGACCCCTTCAAGGACACCGCTGGCCCCGCCATCAACCCGCTGCTCAAGGTGATGAACCTGGTATCGCTGCTGATTGCCGCTGCGGTCGTCAAGATGACGTATGGCGACGACTCCAACACCGCTCTGCGCCTCGGCATCGCCCTCGTGGCCACCGCGATCATCGTGATAGCGGTCTACATCTCCAAGCGGCGACCGATCGCCATCGACGAGTCCAATACTCAGGTGGCGCCGCAGGTCACGGCCTGACCTTGAGAAGCCGAAGGGAGTGGCTCGATGGCTAGGATCAGAGCGACCGAGGTTTAGACGCCCCCGAGGATCCTAGGAGCACGCTGTGTCCCACACCGTTTTCCTGCATGTGGGGGTAGCCAAGACGGGCACGACGTACCTTCAGCGTAATCTTCAGCTGAACCGTAAGCGCCTGCGCAAGCACGGCGTGCTGTATCCAGGAGCCAGCAACGCGGGCCACTTCTTTGCTTCTTTGGACTTGCAGGGGCGCTCCTTGCGTCATGCTCCGGCTAAAATTGACGGAGCGTGGTCGCGCCTGGTCGAGGAGGCCAATGCCTGGTCTGGCTCCACAATAATCTCCCACGAGACGTTCGCCCGCACACCGCGGGAGACGATCGCCAGTGCCGTGAAGAGTTTTGCCGCCAGCGACGTCCGCGTTCTCTTGACCGTGCGTGATCTGGAAAGACAGCTGTCGGCCGTGTGGCAAGAGCGGCTCAAGAATCAGAATGCCCAGACGTATGACGCCTTCCTCCGATCCGTTATGGCTACGGCGCCCGGGGTTGGCCAGGATCGGCAGTCACCCGATCCAGAGGCGTTCTGGGGCGTCCACGACATCGTGTCTCTGGCTGAGCGATGGGCAGAGGTCGTCGGACCTGAGTCGGTCCTCTTGGTTACCGTGCCCCCATCGGGGACAGACCGCCAAGAGCTGTGGCGTCGCTTCAGCCAAGCTGTAGAGCTGCCCGCGGTGCATCTCAAGGTGGACGACGCCGTAAGCAACAAGTCATTGGGGGTGGCGGAAACCGAGTTGCTGAGGCGCCTCAACGCTCGCCTACCCGCGGATCTCACCTCGTCGGTCTACCGCAGGCACATCAAGAGAAAGTTCGTCCAGGGGACGTTGGTCGCGGAGCCCAGCCATGGGGGACTGTCCGTCCCCCGGCAATGGCATGGACCGATCGGTGAAGTCGCGTCGGCGACCATCGACGCGCTGGCAGGTGGCGGCTATCGAGTGGTCGGCAACCTCGAGGACCTTCGGCCGAGGCTTTCACCGGGGACTGGGAACATGCCGGATGAACTTGAGGACGGCACTTTGCTGAACGTGGCGCTGGACCTGTTGATTCGCGAGATCTTAGCTCCGCAGGGCTCGCGCTCTCACCACCCATTGGCGAAGGCAAGCCGCTTCGCCGCTCGCCGCCGCCGACGTGGTTTGTCGAGTACTCCCGACCCGGAGTACGACAATGTCTGACCGTGTCTATATCCACATAGGTGCACCTAAGACTGGAACGACGTACCTCCAGCAGGTGCTCGGCACCAATCGGGAATCTCTGAAGGCTGCGGGGGTTCTCTATCCCCACGTGGCCGGCGACGCTCACCACACTTCCATTCGGGATTTGCGAGACAGCGAAAAGGGTAAAGCTCATCCCAGAGCAGGTGGTGACTGGGCAGAGGTGGCGCGACTCTCGGCGGCGTGGTCGGGGGCAGTTTCTGTTCTCTCGAGTGAGCTCTTCGTCTATGCCACGACGCCCGCTGCCGCTCGCGCGCTGACTTCGTTTTACGACGCCGAGGTTCACGTCATCTACACCGCCCGAGACTTGGGTCGGCAGGTGCCGGCCGTCTGGCAGGAAAGGCTCAAGAACTCTCACTCCATGGGTTACACCGACTATATAGAGGACGTGCTCGGGCCAACCAACAGCCGGTTGGCGCAAGGGTTCTGGACCGCGCAGGATGCCGCCAAGGCCTTGCAACGCTGGTCGCAAGGCATCGACCCCAGCCAGGTGCACGTGGTCACGGCGCCGCCTGCGGGCGCTCCGCCCGTCGTGCTGTGGGAGCGCTTCGCCAGCGTCTTGGGGCTCGAGGGTCGCGACTTCAGTTCCGCTGTGCCAGCCGTGAACACGTCCCTGAGCGTCACCGCGGCCGAGCTGCTGCGGCGATTCAACGAACGTCACGCCGAAGGCATGTCGCGCAAGCGGCATCGTCACCTGGTCAAGAACGGGCTCGCCAACCTGTTGACCGAGGTTGTCCCCGACGCGTCGAAGCTGCCGCTCAGCGAAAGCCAACAGGAGCGGATCGCGCAACGAGCTGAGCAGCTCACGCTTGAACTGTCGGCCGCCGGTTACGACATCGTCGGGTCGCTCGACGATCTGCGCCCCGCGGTCCGAGCTGCGGGATCGGGGAACGGCCCGGATGACTTGTCCGACTCCGAGGTCATCGACGGCCTGCTCGATGTCATCAAGGAGCTTCTTCCACTCAAGGTCCGCCACGACAGCCGCTGACTCCGACGGTCAAGCCAGCGGCATGGCTTCTGCCTCGCTGTTATCTCAGGTGCAGGCGTCGAAGGACTTTGCCGGCCGTCCGGCGACCAAATCGGTAGCTCCGGTGAATTCGGTCCGGTGGTGGGGGCGGCAGCTCTCTGCCCCCGCGTTGCAGCTCGAGGATGCGTCGACGTTGGCGACCCGCATGACGCAGGAGGCCGGTGGCGGCCCGAACCGCCGCGTCCCCGAGGTCAGAGTCCGTCTGCTCTGTCGGTGAGAGGTATGCCGCATGGTCCTCCGGCCGAGGCATCAGCTCATCGAGGTCACCCTCGACGGCGTAACCGGCTTTGCGCAGGCTCTCGATCAGTTGACTTGACCGCTGGCAGGCCCAGGTCATCTGGTGAGGAGGAAGCATGAGCTTGGGTGACTGGCCGCCCAGGATGTCCTCGGCCAACAGCTTCCGAACCAAGGGGTCGTAGATCTCCACCGGCATGCCACGTACCTGACTGTTCATCCGACGTACGAGCTCGGTCTCGGCGACGCCCATCGAACGATTTGCCGGCGCGCTGCGCGACTCATAGCGATCAGGATCCAACCCGGTGACCGAGCAGAAGCGGCGCCACAGGATGTCGGCTGGCGCACCCGGATGCGGCACTGTGACGACGTGGATGTTCTCGGCCGGTACGACTGTCTCCCACAGCGGCAGCACGTGAGCGGCGTCGTGCATACCCCAGAACAGCTCACCGAATGGCTCGGGCGCGTCGAGCCCTAGCTCGACCAGATCGTCGACGAACTTCTCCAAGGTCACCGTGTGTTTGTGCTTGATGTGCTCCTGCCAGTCAGAGACCAGCTGCCGGGCGAGGTCACGAGCAGAGAAGATGACGTGCACGTCGGCCGGCTGCACACTGGCTACTCCAGCCGCAATCCGATCGGGAGACGAGCCGCCGAGCAGCTCGTTAGAGATAATGACCGTGCCGCCCATCCAGTCGCGGGTCCGCTGCGCGACGCCATCCCACTCGCCCGCGAACTGGCCTTTTCTTGAACCCGCCCACGTGGCCCCGCGGAAATCAAGCATGGACCTGAACGACTGACCCGCATCTTGGTAGGGGTAGAGCACCCCTTGCTCGGTCAGCTCATCACGATTCGCGAACAAGGCGTTCTGCAGGTACGTGGTGCCGGTCTTGGGGGCCCCCACGTGGAAGAACACCCGCTTGTCGTGGTCCGATGTTCGCTCGTCGTGGCCCGGTGTCCGCCTGCGCAGCCTCATCGTGCTCCTCGTCTTCGACGCAGCAGATCTTGCCGGTAGGTCGTGCCGGTCTGAGGAGCGCCGACATGTTGGTACGGTCTTGGGCTGGTCACAGGCACGCCCCACATCGTAGAGGGCGCCTCAGCAGAATCGCGCCATCGCTGACCTCGGCTGATAACGTAACGAAGTAGTGTGATCCCGCCCCGCTTGAGGAAAAGACTTTGACCGACACTGTGCAGGCCCCCGTGCGCGGAGACCATCCCGCTACGACCGACGATCCCGACGTCAAGCCCGCCACGGCGATGCGCCTTGTGCAGCGCACGATCTTGCGCCCAGATCAGGAACTCGACATCCGGCCGCTCTACGTCGGCGGCGTCTCCAGCTTCAGCGCCGGTGAGAGTACATCGCGTCAGTCAGGTAGTGACGACGACCTAGCAGCCGACGACTCTTCGGGGGATCGCAAGGACGCACAGCAGGGGATGGGTGGCTTCGGCAGCATCTCCGGCACAGTCGGCGCCGTCGTCTCTCCCGAGCGTCGGCTGACATTCGGCACCTACTTCAACGCTTTCCCAGCGAGCTACTGGCGCCGCTGGACGACCTTTGACTCCGTCCGTCTGGTGATGCGGCTCTCCGG
>JACCXO010000045.1 GCA_013696975.1 Nocardioidaceae bacterium
CATCGTCAATCCCATGCTCGAGGCTGACCCGACCGACCCCAGCCACCACTCAAGCCACGCTGCCACCCGGGCATTACTTCATGAGGCAACGAATCAATTACGCGGGCATCTTTGATGAGTCAACGCGGACCCTTGACGTGGCCGAGAAAGCGTGCAAATGTCTGCCATGACTCCATTTCGGTGGACCGCCGTTTTTCTGATGTCACTACTGCTGTCCGTCGGCTTAGTGGCGGTGCCTGGCACTGCGGCTCAATCGGTGGCGCAGCGAACTGATCCAGGCGCGACCACGTTGTCTGCGCCGTGTTACGGCGGTCCAGGTTGGATGTTTTTTACAGTGCACCCGCCAGCCGCTGATGGGACATATCAGGTGGATGTCACAGCTCGGAGATTGGTCGAAGGATCACGCTGGAAAATCGCGATCGAACTAGACGCATCGGAGGAGGAGGACCAGCAGTTCCGTCGCCGTGCCGTTAACGGTGAATGGTCAGTGACCACTCAGGTGGCCGGTCCCAGCGACGGCGACCAAGCGCTGTTTCAGGCAGGAGCGAAGGAGGTCGGTGCCCGCCACCGCTGTCTTCTGTTCAACTCCCCTTCGAATCCCACGGGCGGGATCGCGCCATGCAACTCCCCACGTCGGGCCGCGATCATTGTGGCTCGGCGACTCGACGACGACACCGTGAGAGTTGTCTTCTTCATCTTCGACAACCGGGCGAGCGCCACCTGGCACCTCGAGCTGACCGCCAAAGGCGCCGGCACGACACAGACCGTGGCGTTCGACGACCTCACAAACAAACGACGGATACTGCGATCCCGCGTGGATCTGCAGGGCGTGGACAATCCGCGACTGCGAATGGTCGCCACGCGCACAGATGGGCGCCAGTGCCGAGTCCGTCTCAACCCCCCGAACGTCATGACCCCCCAACCCTTGGCGCACAAGGACATAGGCAAGCTGGCTCGACGGTTCGCGGCGCCACACTAAGGTCGTCGGCAAACGATCCTCTGGGAACCGGGAGGCTGACAACACGGCAGGCGGGCTCTTGTCACGCCATTCGTCTCCAAACTCTTCCAGCAGCGCCAGTCAAATCGGCCGCGCATGGCCCTGACCAATCGAGAGGGCCATTTATGTATCGGAGAACAGCTGCGGTTGGACATGTGGACTCGTCGCTTCGGCCATCCTCGCCGCGACAGCCCCGGGCGCAGGCGCCGGTGACGAACCGCCCTCGCGGGTCGTGCTGCGCGATGGCACTGGAGACGTCTGGACGGCCAGGGACGAGGACGACACGTATACGCGTGCCGGAGACAAGCCGACGGTGGATGTGACCTGCGCCGTTGCCGCGCATCGCCACGCCCGAGTGGTCGCGCGTATGCGGTTTGTGGACCTGAAACGGGTGCACGCCCACTCGTTCGCCGCCTTCATCTACACCGGCGAACGTACTGTCATGGCCTTACTCAACGCCGGCCCCGGCAAGCGAGCCGGTCGCCACCAGCTCATCGACTACAACTCCGGCCGGGTCAAGTGCCCGGAATTAACTCACGACATTGATTACGCAGCCGAGCGAGTCGTGATGCGGATTCCCCGCTCCTGCATCAGCAGTCCCGCCTGGGTCCGCCTGAGCATGTTCAACAGCATGTACACCTCGACCAACGCCACGTTCAGGGAGTTCACCGATAACTCGCACAATCGACGAAGCGCGGCAGGGGTCACCTACCGTCTCTACCGCGGATAGACAGTGGTCCGTTCCAGCGTGCACGCGGCCACCTAGCTCTCGTCCTTGGGTCTGCGCGAAAAAGCGACGCTGGAGCAGGTCGCCGCCCACATAGCTGCCGTGGTCGCGGGCTATACGCTTTTCTCGGCCATCTGGGCAGCCCGAAGGTGCCGTCATGCTGACTTGAGAGATTCCGGCGCTGAAGAAGCGTCGTCGACTATCGGAACGCCCGCGGTGCCGTACCACCCCCAGTGCATGTTCCCCATGCGTAGGCCAGGCGCACACCAGTTCCAAGAAGTCGCCTCGCTCGGCCCAGCCGGGCGACTCCCCGGACGCATCTATCCCTTCCTCTAACGTGATGCGATTGGGATTCGGCCGGCTTCCGGTTTCGTAATCCCGTGAGAGGTTTCCGACGTGACAGCAGTAAGAGGCGTTGTCCCAGCAGCGGTTATCTTGTCCAAAATCGGCATTACGGTTGTTAGCCGCCGATAAGGCAGGGCCGTAGTGCCTCATGTCAATGTGCTCGCGAAAGCTGATCTGCGTGCCTCATCTGTTTTGCTCACGAAACTTGGTCCCTCACGATCAGGGTCTTGTCCTTGGCTGAGGTGATCAGGGCTTGCTGGATCCGGTTGATGTTTCGGGTCAGTTCCGCGGGGTTGGTCTGAGCGTGGAGCAGCTGTAGCCGGCCGGCTCGGTCGGTGGCCAGCACACCGGAGTCGGTGAGGCGCTGGTACGGGGTCTTCGGACTGTCGTAGGTGCGGGTGTTGCGGCCGGCGCTGGTGGTGCGCCACCCATTCGCCTTCTTCGTGGGCAGGAACAGGTTCTTGCGCAGGTTCACATATCCCCACAGCTCGTTGAGCAGGTCGAGCTCCTCGGATGTGTCCTAGCGGTAGCGGAACGCGGACTTGCGCACGATGTCGCCGTTCTTCTGCTCCACGTGGGCGTTGTCATTTGAGGTGTGCGCCCTCGCGCGGGTCATGAAGATGGCGCGTTCTGCGCACCAGGCGAGTAGGGCGTAGTTGATGAACTCCCCGCCGTTGTCGCAGTCCAGTCCGACCATCGCATACGGCAGCCGGTCGGCGATCTCCTCGATCGCGGCGACCACACGGGAGTGGGCCCGGTTACGGATCGCGATGTTCTCGGTCCAGCCGACAAAGACGTCGGTGACGGTCAACGTCCAGGCCTGCTCGCCCTTGAGGGTGTGCCCACAGTGCGCGACCAGGTCGATCTCGAAGAACCCCGGGGCTTGTTCCATCTCGTCCATCGCCTGCCGCATACCGATCGAGGACCGCAGCGGCGGCGCCGGGACGGGTCGCGGACTTCGCCGCAGGATAGCGGGCGTTTCTCGTGGGTTTGAGCATCCGGTCGATCGTGGCCGGGCTCATCGCCACCGAGCTTGTCAAGTTCCCCAACTGCGCTGCGATCTCGTCGCTGATCACCAGCTCCCCACACGCCCGCAGCCGGGCCACGATCTCGGACAAGAACGGCGCCATCCGTTTGCCCGCCGGCGCATCCATCACCGCCCACACCTTCCGCA
>JACCXO010000061.1 GCA_013696975.1 Nocardioidaceae bacterium
TGCTGGTCGTCATACGTCAGGGTTGGCACGGTCTCGGGCACAGCCATCTCTTCGCCACTGGCCATGTCGAGAGGTGTCATGACGTCCAAGACGTCGACGACGAAGACGAGACTGTCGCCTTTGCGAATCGTGGTGCCGTTGCCATTGGGGTCGTAGCCGTCCTTGGAGGCGATGGTGAGCAGGACCCGGTCGCCCACATGTTTGCCCTCGAGCCCCTTGGCGAAGCCGGTGATCACCTGGTTGAGCGCAAACGAGACGGGCTCTGCGTCCCAGCTGCTGTCGAACTCAGCTCCGTCGCTGGCATTGATGCCGACGTAGTGAATCTTGACCGTCGAGTCCGGCTTGATGGCATCGCCTGAGCCATCGGATCCCTCGACAACCTCGCTCTTGGTGCTGGCGAAGGAGATGGGTGCCTTGAACTCGACCGTTGGTTTCTCGTCCGGGGCGCCCGTGACCGTCACTTCGGAGATCGTCGCCTGCTTCGGTGTGGCGACTGGGGTCGTGTCGGCTGCCTCTTCGCCGCAAGCAGCGGTCAGCAGGAGCAGGGGTAGGACAAGTCCGGCGACGAGTCGACGCACGCGAGTAACACCTTCCGGTTCAGGGGATCCGAGGATCAGAAAAAGCGAGATGGCAAGACCACCCAGGGTAGCCTCACATGGACTCGATAAGACGCTCGACCCGTTCGTCGTGGGATCGGAACGGGTCTTTGCACAGCACGGTGCGCTGGGCCTGGTCGTTGAGCTTGAGATGAACCCAGTCGACGGTGAAATCACGTCGGCGCTCTTGCGCTTTGCGAATGAACTCACCGCGCAGCCGGGCGCGCGTGGTCTGAGGCGGCACGGACTTCGCCTCGAATATCGCCAGGTCCGTGGTCACGCGCGCGACCGCGCCGCGATTCTGCAGCAAGTAAAACAGGCCGCGTTCGCGGTGGATGTCGTGGTAGGCCAGGTCGAGCTGCGCCACCCGCGCCGACGTGAGCCCAAGCCCGTGCTGGGCACGGTAGCGCTCGATCAGCCGGTACTTGATCACCCAGTCGATCTCGCGCTCGACCAGGCTCAGGTCGTCGGACTCGATGGCTTTGAGCCCACGCTCCCACAAGTCCAAGGCGGCGTCGATCACCGGTGTGCGGATCTCACGACGATCCACGAAATCGTGCGCCTTGCTGAGATACTCACCTTGGATGTCGAGCGCCGAGACATCCCTGCCGTTCGCCAACCGCACCTTGCGCTGGCCGGTCATGTCGTGCGAGATCTCGCGGATGGCCCTGATCGGGTTCTCGAGGGTCATGTCGCGCATCACGACGCCCGCTTCGATCATGCGCAGCACCAGGTCTGTGGAGGCGACCTTGAGCAACGTTGTGGTCTCGCTCATGTTGGAGTCGCCCACGATCACGTGCAGCCGTCTGAAGCGCTCAGCGTCGGCATGTGGCTCATCACGCGTGTTGATGATCGGCCGAGACCGGGTCGTCGCGCTGGACACGCCTTCCCAGATGTGCTCGGCCCGCTGGCTGACGGAGAACACTGCCCCTCGTGGCGTTTGCAGCACCTTGCCTGCGCCGCAGATGATCTGGCGACTGACCAGGAACGGGATCAGCACGTCGGCCAGCCGAGAGAACTCGCCATGGCGTCCCACCAGGTAATTCTCGTGGCACCCATAGCTGTTGCCAGCTGAGTCAGTGTTGTTCTTGAAGAGGTAGACGTCGCCCGCGATGCCCTCCTCGCGGAGCCGACGCTCGGCGTCGACCAGCAACGCCTCGAGGACACGTTCCCCTGCCTTGTCATGGGTCACGAGGTCGACGAGCGAGTCACACTCAGGTGTGGCGTACTCGGGATGGCTGCCTACATCGAGATAGAGCCGGGCCCCATTCTTGAGGAACACATTGCTTGACCGGCCCCAGGAGACAACGCGACGGAAAAGATAGCGAGCAACCTCATCGGGCGAGAGGTGGCGAGAGCCTTTGAACGTGCACGTGACGCCGTACTCGTTCTCGATGCCGAAGATTCGCCGGTCCACATCACCAGCCTAGGTGACTCTGCCGACGATCGGCCCGCGCAACCTACAACAATCCGGCATGGTCGAGGCCGAGATAGACGAGCTCGTTGCCGGTCATGCGCCCCGAGCGCAGCTCCGCACGCACCACGGCAACGTCGAGAACAACCGGCTCGCAGTCCTCGAACTCGTCGAGCAACATCTGCCCACCCGGCCGGCAGTTCCGAGCGATCACCACATGGCGCTGGCCGGTCGAGGATGCGCTCATCGCGGTCACGACGTGTTCGAGATCGGCGCTGAGGTAGCCGGTCTCCTCAGTCAGCTCACGGGCGGCTGCCTGGAGTGGCGTCTCTCCCGGGTCGACGAAGCCCCCTGGCACGTTGAGAACAACCCGGTCCGGCCCTGGCCGGAACTGCCGCACCATCACCAGCTGCCCCTCAGGGGTCAGCGCCAACACCCCCACCGTCTGACCGCCACCGAACATGTCCCATACGGCGATTCGCTCGTCGGGCAACTGGTAGGTGCGCCGGGACACTCGGATCCAACCGTCGTGCAGCACCACATCGTCGCCAACGTGGCGCCACCGACGCGCCGCGTCAGCGTCGACCTCATCCACCGCGCGCATCATCCGCGTCGGGTGGAAGGTCATCACCGAGTACGTCGCTCGGATCGCTCGGTTCTTCGGCAGGGGTCAGTGACTCCACCGATGCCGTCTTGTCAGAACCCGACGGTGCCTGTGTGAGCGGCGGCTTGCCGTCAGCTGGTGTGGTCGTGGATGCTTCGCCGGCGTCACCGGCGGCGGAGTCCGTCGACGCGGTCGAGCTGCTGGCGTCAGCCGCTGCTTTGGCCAGTGCGACGTCGACGAGCGCGCGCAGTTGGGCGCCGCGAAACCGTCGGAACTTGCGAGGCTGGGTGCGGTTGCGGTCGAGCACCGCAACCTCGAGCCGGTCAGCGGCCAACGTGCGCGGTTGGGCAGCGTCGTGGCCGAGCGCCTCGACGGCCAGTGCCAACGCGGTCTCGAGGTCGGCCCCCTCGGTGTAGTGGTCGCGCAGGTATTCACTGACCTGGTCGGCTGATCCGCCCATCACGGCATAGCCGTGCTCGTCAGCCACCGAACCGTCATACGTGAGCCGGTAGACCTGGTCGTCAGGTGCGGCGTCACCGACCTCGGCGACGAATATCTCCACCTCGTAAGGCTTTTCGGCGCCCGATGAGAAGATGGTGCCAAGGGTCTGTGCGTAGGCGTTGGCGAGGCCTCGACCCGTGACGTCTCGGCGATCATAGGAATAGCCGCGCATGTCGGCGAGTCGCACCCCGGCGATGCGCAGGTTCTCGAACTCGTTGTAGCGGCCGACAGCGGCAAAGGCCAACCTGTCGTACAGCTCAGAGATCTTGTGCAGCGCCTGAGACTGGTTTTCGGCCACGAAGAGGAGTCCGTCGGCATATTGCACGACGACGACAGAGCGCCCCCGGGCGATGCCCTTGCGGGCGAAGTCGGCCCGGTCCTTCATCAGCTGTTCAGGCGACACGTAGAAAGGCATCGACATGGGATATTCCTTTCGCGTCAGGTGAGGGGGGCTGCGGGGCCGTCGGGACGCTGCATGCGGGCAGCCACAACGGTGTCAGCGATCGCGGCGACCTCGGCATCGGGGAGCCTGACGAAACCAGCCGCTGTCACCACGGCCACCACCGGAAAGATGCGCCTCGCCAGGTCGGGGCCACCCGTTGCTGAGTCGTCGTCAGCTGCGTCATAGAGGGCTTGGATCGTCGCTGTGACACACTCAGAGGCGTCGAATCTGTCGCGGTAGAGCTTCTTGAGAGAGCCACGGGCGAAGAGCGACCCCGACCCCACCGAGTGAAACGCCTGTTCCTCGTAGCGGCCACCGGTCACGTCGTACGAGAAGATGCGTCCGACTTTGGCCTCCAGGTCGAAGCCGGCGAACAAGGGCACCACGGCGAGACCCTGCATGGCCATGCCGAGGTTGCTGCGGATCAATGCCGCCAGCCGATTGGCCTTGCCGTCGATGGACAGGGTCGTGCCCTCGATCTTCTCGTAGTGCTCGAGCTCGGTCTGGAAGAGCCGCACCATCTCGATCGCCATGCCGGCTGAACCAGCGATGCCGACACACGAGAACTCATCGGCGGCGAAGACTTTCTCGATGTCGCGCTGGGCGATGATGTTGCCCATCGTGGCGCGTCGGTCGCCCGCCATGACGACGCCGCCGTCGAAGGTAGCGGCCACGATGGTGGTGCCGTGTGGTGCGTCCAGAGGGCCCGACGCCTGGTTCGACATACGACGGCTTGGCAGTAGGTCAGGCGCGTGCTGCGTCAAGAAATCGGCAAACGACGAGCTTCCTGGCGCCAAGAAGGCCGCCGACAAGCCAGGAGAACTCATCTGGCTCATTCACCGCCCTTTTGGACGAAGCCTCGTACGAACTCCTCGGCGTTGGCCTCAAGCACCTCGTCGATGTCGTCGAGAATGGCATCCACGTCGTCGTCAAGCTTCTCCTTGCGCTCGGATGCGACCTCACTGGGTGCTGCGTCGACAGACTCGTCAAGCTCTGAGGACTTGCGTGTGGTCTTGTGCTGCTGGCCGCCTTCGCGCGCCATATGACCTCCTGAGTCGTCGAATCAACGTCCACCAAACCCTACCTGGCAGGTCACGCGGTGAGGGCAGCGAAGAGCTCCTCGGCCGTATCGCAGCTGTCCAGCAGCGCCCCCACATGTTGCTCGGTTCCGCGCAGGGGCTCCATCGTCGGTATCCGCTGCAGCGAGTTGCGACCTGGCAGGTCGAAGATCACCGAGTCCCAGGAGGCTGCCGCGATGCGATCGGGATACTTGGCGAGGCAGCGTCCACGGAAGAACGCGCGGGTGTCTTTGGGTGGATTGTTCGCCGCCTGGATCACCTCCTCATCGCTGACCAGCCGCTCGATGGACCCACGTGCGACGAGGCGGTGATAGAGGCCCTTGTCAGGGCGCAGGTCGGCATACTGCAGGTCGATCAGGTGGAGCTTGGGGTCGTCCCACTCCAGACCGTCGCGGTCACGATAGGACTCCAGCAGGGCCAGCTTCGCGACCCAGTCGAGCTCGCGGCGACACTGCATCGGGTCCTTTCTGAGCCGGCTCAGCACCGACTCCCATCGCTCGAGCACGTCAGCCGTCTGCTCGTCGATGTCCGCTCCGAACCGGTCCTCGACATAGGACCTGGCCAGCGTCAGATAGATGTCCTGCAGATCGAGGGCGGTCATGGAGCGGCCGTCTTTCAACGTCACCAGATGCCCGAGTGCGGGGTCGTGCGAGATCGAGTGCAGAGCGCTGACAGGCCCCTCGATCGCAAGATCTGCGGTGATCGCCCGTTCTTCGATCATAGCGAGCAGCAGCGACGTGGTCCCGACTTTAAGGTATGTCGAAATCTCGGCCAGGTTCGCGTCGCCGATGATGACGTGGAGACGGCGATACTTCTCCGGGTCAGCGTGCGGCTCGTCACGCGTGTTGATGATCGGCCGCTTCAAGGTGGTCTCGAGACCCACCTCTACCTCGAAGTAGTCAGCGCGTTGACTGATCTGAAAGCCGTGGTCGCGGCCGTCTTGGCCGATCCCGACTCGACCGGCGCCACAGAACACCTGCCGGGTCACGAAGAAGGGGATGAGGTTCCGCACGATGTCCTGGAACGGGGTAGACCGCTTCATCAGGTAGTTCTCGTGCGTTCCGTAGGACGCGCCCTTGTTGTCGGTGTTGTTCTTGTAGAGCACGATCGGGTTCTGCCCGGGCATGTCGACGGCCCGCGCGGCGGCCGCGACGATGCGCTCCCCCGCCTTGTCCCAGAGCACCACGTCTCGGGGGTTGGTGCACTCAGGCGACGAGTACTCCGGATGGGCGTGATCGACGTATAACCGAGCGCCGTTGGTGAGGATCAGGTTCGCCAATCCCACGTCCTCGTCTGTGAGCTGGCTCGAGTCGGCAACAGTGCGACTGAGATCGAACCCGCGAGCGTCTCTGAGCGGGTTCTCTTCCTCGAAGTCCCAACGGGCGCGGCGGGAACGCGCACTGAGAGTCGCATACGCGTTGACCACTTGCGACGAGGCGAGCATTGGGTTGGCGCCTGGGGTGCCCAGCACGGAGATCCCGAACTCTGTCTCGGTACCCATGATGCGTCGACTCGTCATGCGGTCAGGGTACGTGTCGACCGGGTGCGGCAAGCGGCGCTAAAGGTACTGGCCGGTGTTGGCGACGTTGTCGATGGACCGGCCCGGTTCGGTGCCTTGCTTGCCGGTGACGAGGGTGCGGATGAAGACGATGCGCTCGCCCTTCTTGCCGGAGATACGTGCCCAGTCGTCGGGGTTCGTCGTGTTGGGCAGGTCTTCGTTCTCCTTGAACTCGTCGAGACAGGCTTGCAGCATGTGCTGGACCCGCAGGCCCCGCTGGAAGTTGTCGAGCAGGTCCTTGATCGCCATCTTCTTGGCCCGATCCACAATGTTCTGGATCATCGCGCCGGAGTTGAAGTCCTTGAAATAGAGCACTTCCTTGTCGCCGTTGGCGTAGGTGACCTCGAGGAAGCGGTTCTCCTCGGACTCGGTGTACATCCGCTCGACGGTGCGCTGGATCATGCCGGCGACGCAGGCCTCGCGGCTGCCCCCGAACTCGGCCAGGTCGTCGCCGTGGAGTGGCAGGGTCGGGGTGAGGTACTTCGAGAAGATGTCTCTCGCCGACTCAGCGTCGGGGCGCTCGATCTTGATCTTCACGTCGAGGCGACCTGGTCTGAGGATCGCCGGGTCGATCATGTCCTCACGGTTGGATGCGCCGATCACGATGACGTTCTCGAGCCCTTCGACCCCGTCGATCTCGCTCAGCAGTTGGGGCACGATGGTGTTCTCGACGTCTGACGAGACTCCCGACCCGCGGGTGCGGAAGAGCGAGTCCATCTCGTCGAAGAAGACAATGACCGGTGTGCCCTCGCTGGCCTTTTCACGGGCACGCTGGAAGACGAGGCGGATGTGTCGCTCGGTCTCACCGACATACTTGTTGAGCAGCTCGGGACCCTTGATGTTCAGGAAGAAGGACTTGCCCTCTTCGCCAGTCTTGGCCGCGACTTTCTTGGAGAGGGAGTTGGCGACCGCCTTGGCGATCAGCGTCTTGCCGCAGCCAGGCGGACCATAGAGCAACACGCCCTTGGGTGGTTTGAGCTCGTGCTCGATGAAAAGGTCTCGATGCAGGTAGGGCAGTTCGATCGCGTCTCGAATCTGGTCGATCTGCCGCATCAAGCCACCGATGTTGGCGTAGTCGATGTCGGGAACCTCTTCGAGTACGAGCTCCTCGACCTCCGTCTTGGGTATGCGCTCGTAGATGTAGTTGGCCCGCGCATCGAGGAGCACGGAGTCACCGGCACGCAGCGTCTGCTCGCGCAGGGGAGCAGCGATGCGCACTACGCGCTCCTCGTCAGCGTTCGCGATGACGAGCGCACGGTCACCATCGGCCAGAATCTCCTTGAGCATGACCAATTCGCCGACCTGCTCGTAGTCGAGCGCGGCGACGACGTTGAGCGCCTCGTTGAGCATCACTTCCTGCCCACGGGCGAGGCCTTCGGCTTCAACGTTGGGGCTGACGTTGACGCGGAGCTTGCGACCGCCAGTGAACACGTCGACGGTGTCGTCGTCGTTGGCGCCGAGGAAGGTGCCAAAACCGGTGGGCGGTTGGGCCAACCGGTCGACTTCTTCCTTCAGCCCAGTGATCCGGTCCCGTGCCTCTCGTAGCGTCGAAGCCAACCGCTCGTTCTGCGCGGTGAGGGTGGCGAGAGAGGCCTGCGTCTCGGCCAGCCGATGCTCGAGGAAGCGCGTCGCCTGTGGCGAATCCGCGAGCCGACGACGCAGATCGCTCACCTCAGCCTCTAAGAAACCGACTTGACTGTAGAGCTCATCGGCCGCGCGTGAGCGACGCGCGTGCGGGTCGTTTTGTCCATTCACCACAACCACCTCCGCTGGAGGACCATTGCTTTGACCTTACCCGCGCAACCTCGCTTCGCCAGGCGCTCAGATCACGTGTCGGTATCGGAATGCAGCGTCATCGCAGGGCCGAGTCCATGTCCGTGACTGTGGATCGACGATCTGCGAGTCGACATCACTACGCGCTACTCAGAGTTCTTCAGTGACCTCGGGCGAGGCGTATTCGGCAGGTCGCGGACCGGTGTATTCGGGACCGTAGGCGCCCGGAGAGGGGCGTCGGCTGCGCCGTGGAGCCGACACACCAGGCGCGAGCCGCCGAGCGGTGACGAGAAAGCCGGTGTGCCCGTTCATCCGGTGCTCCGGCCGAACTGCCAACCCTTCGACATGCCACCCGCGGACCAGCGACTCCCACGATTCGGGTTCGGTGAATCCGGCATGCGCTCTCACGGTCTCGACGAACCGGCTCAGCTGCGTCGTGGTGGCGACATAGGCGCAGACCAGTCCGCCTGGCGCCAGCGCCACAGCGACGCCGGGCACGCACTCCCAGGGGGCGAGCATGTCCAAGACCACGCGGTCGACATCTCGCTCGGCCAGGT
The DNA here is from genome assembly GCA_013696975.1 of Nocardioidaceae bacterium. Taxonomy (GTDB): domain Bacteria; phylum Actinomycetota; class Actinomycetes; order Propionibacteriales; family Nocardioidaceae; genus JACCZJ01. The sequence goes on from JACCXO010000061.1 coordinate 8,525, forward strand.
CGGTCGCCAGGTCGGTCGCCAGGTCACCGACAGTCAGCCGCCAAGCCGGGTGCTCGCCTGCAAAGAAGCCGTTGACGTTGTCGCGCGCTATCTCGGCGAAGTCTGCTCGGCGTTCGTATGACGACACGACGCCCGCGACGCCCACCGCCCTCAAGAGGCTGCACGTCAAAGCTCCGGAGCCGACCCCTGCCTCGACGACGCGAGCCCCAGGAAATATGTCGGCCAGAGTCACGATCTGCGCCGCGTCCTTCGGGTAGACCACCGCCGCCCCGCGCGGCATGGAGACGACGTGGTCGGCGAGCAGGGGTCGGAGGACGAGATAGTCGACTCCTCCGGACGAGGTGACGACGAGACCATCGGGCTGACCGATCATGACGTCCTGGTCGATGCTGCCCTTGTGGGTGTAGAACGTCTTGCCCACCTCGAGCAACACGCTATGGCGACGGCCCTTGGGATCGGTCAGCCTGACCCGCTCCCCCGCCCGCAAGGGTCCTCGGCGTACACCTGACCAGGCCGGATCGGCAGCCGACGTCTGTGTTGAGGAGTTGTCGGGCAGCTGCGCGGACTGGTCAGGTGTCGGCATCGCGAACCACCCTAGCTAGCTGAGCGCTGGCCTAGGAAGGACAGGCAGGTCAGGCAGGTCAGGCTCCTTGGTGGTCTTGGGCTGTGTATGTTCGGCCGTAGGGGCTGGTCCAAATGGTTGTGTGCTGATCGGTGGTCTGCGGTGACGGTCCATCCGCCGTGTGTTTTCGCCCGGTGATGGCGCCGGCTCAGTGGTTGGGCGTTCGTCACCACGGTGCGACCGGTCGACCTGTCGGGGAGATCCCCGTTCTCTCTTTGGGCATCGGGTGGTATGCGGGCGTCGGGTGGGTCGTTGATGTGTGGAATCCGATGGTCCAGGTCGCATCTTCGGGCTGGCGTGGTGGCACCTGGGAACGTGGCGTACGGATGCGAGGTGTGAACGGCTTCGGTCTGATCTCGCGACCACCGGTACCGGTTGGCGTCGAGGAACAGGACCGAGTCGTCGGCGGGGTCGCAGAACACCCGCCGCAGCACCGTCGACGATGACTGCAAAGCGAGCCGTCGCGCCTGGGCGGCGGTGATCGGCCCGAACCCCTCCAACTCGGCGGTGGCGTCATCGATCCCGAGCAGCGTGTCGGCGGTCATGGTGACCCTGAGCTCGGTGCGGGCCGGCAGAAACGACGACGGGTCCGCCACCCGCGACGGGTTGACGGCAGCCGGGTTGGGGACATGTGAGGGGTTGACCGATGCCGGTGCCGGTGGCCTGCCCGCGGCCTCGCTGCCGGGACAGGAGCCTGATCTTGGGCTGTCGGCGACCGCCGAGCCGATGGGAGCGGCTAACCGCAACGATTGCCCGGTGAGGGGGTGCTGGCCTAGCAGCAGATGCGCGGCGGCGTCGGCCTTGTGGGCGTTCAGACACGTCGACGGGTCGGTGAGGTGCCGTTGCCGTGCCCACGCCTCCAGCTGGTCGTCGATGACCGCCAGCGTCTCCAGTTGGTGATTGAGGCAGAACGCGGCCACGCCGTCATCCAGGGCGAACACCGACACCGACCGGTCGGCGTGGGCGAGCGCGGCCCGAGAACGCAACCCTTCAGGGTCGGCTTTGGCGATCAGCCGCCGCGCATACAGCCGCAGCCTGGCTGGGGTGCGGATCAACGCCGCCTCGGCAAGGCGCTCCTCCAGTGTGCCGACCACGTCAGCCGAAAGCCTCCGGGTGGTCTCGGAGATCACCCGGGCGTGGGCGTAGGTGAGACGACCACCACCGAAGTGATGGTTGGTGACACGGAGCCGATAGCGCAGATCCAGACCGACCGCTATCAGCCGGGCCGCCTCGGACTCGCTGCACGACCAAGCCAACGCCAACTCGGTGGACACCAGCTCCGAGACGCGCGGAGTGCCTTCGCCGCCGTAGGCACGCAGCTGGATCGCGCCGGGCTGGCTGCGCTGATGCGTCATCACCGGGGAGAACATGTCCTTGAGCGCGAAACTCGACGCGGCCTTGCATCGCAGCCAGTCCAGGGTCGCGATACATGAGGTGGCCACAGCACCCAATTCCAGCTGGTCGACCTCGTCCAGAGCCTCCACCCGCGCCGACAACACCGCCGCGAACTCCGGCAACCGTGACTCCGCGAACCCCGACAACGGCACCGTTTCACCCGACACACAAGGCCGTCCCTCAACACACGAACACGCTCCTCGAACATGCATTCGACACTACGACAAGACACCGACAGTTTCTGCTTACTAGGTCCTGCGTCCACAGGCTCGGTAGCTTCGGGGTCACCATCAGGGCGAACCTAGTGAGGGAGCACCATCGGGGTGGCTGGGCTATGCGGCCCGATACGCGGCGTCGACATCTTTGGCGACCAGGACGCCGTACACCGAGCCATCGGGCTCGACGAGAACGTACTCACTGGCGGGGGTTGTGTTCAGCGTGCGCAGCAGCGCCTCACCGGTGAGGTCAGCCGAGATCATCAAGCCGTCCTCGATCCGTCTGGCCAGGTCGCCGCACGACACCCACGGCCGCCGGCCCTCGGGGGTCGACATCACGGCGGCCTCGTTGACGATGCCCATCGGACAGCCATCCGCCGCGACCACGACGATCGAGCCAGCGCGCGCGAGCTGCGCCTGACGTATCCCCTCGGCCAGCGGGAGGGTGGCGGGAACCCCGATGGCGGGCCGCCCCATTCTCCGGGCATCCAGGCTCGGCAGCTTGCTGCGGACCTTGGCGGACGTCAGGGCTTGTGAGGCCCCGGCCCACAAGAAGGCACCGATCACAAAGCCCATGAAGTAGTCGACCAGCCGAGCCCGAAGGCCGAACGCCGGCAACAGGAATGGGTACGTGAAGGCTGCGACGGCTGCCAGCCGACCGCCCCAGGCGGCGACAACCACGCCTAAGCCGCGCCGACCGGAGACAGCCCAGATGGCCGCCTGCAAGACCCGCCCGCCATCCAGCGGCAGTCCGGGCACGAGGTTGATTACGCCCACGATCAGGTTGGCTCCGGCCAGGGCAGCGACAGCGAACCGCACCAGTCCTTGGTCGAACAAGTCCACACACGCCAGCGCCAAGCCACCGATCGCCAACGAGGTCAGCGGTCCGACCACGGCGATGACGAACTCCCGCCATGGCGTCGTCGCCTCACCCTCGATCTCGGTGGCACCGCCTAGGAAGTGCAGGTTGATGGAGTGCACCGGCATCTTGAAAGCGAGGCCGGCAACGGCGTGCGAGATCTCGTGCAAGAGCACCGATAAGTACAGCAGGACGGCGACGGCGACGCCGATCAGGTACGCCCATGCACCGATGTTGGGGGCTTCACGCTCGATGCGGGGCGCCATCACAAAAGCGATGAGCCCGACGATGAGAAACCAAGAGTTCGAGACCCGCACCTCGACTCCGGCAAAGGTGACCAAGCGAAAAGAGCCCGGCGGCAGCGGTCGCCTGGGGGCGCGGCCTTCAACCTGCTCCTGGGCTTGTGGACTCACCCCACAACGCTAGCGGGTTCTGTCGGCACCCTGTCCTAGCCTTGACGACATGACCGCAGAGCTGAGTTCACCTGTCCTCAAGACCGACGCGTCAACGGCATCCACCGAGAACGTGACGGCCTCCGTCGATGACATCTTCGCTGGGCTGACGCGGGCCAACTCGTTGTCGCCGAGCCGGGCCAGCGACTTCATGACCTGTCCACTGCTCTATCGCTTCCGGGTGATCGACCGGCTACCTGAGGCGCCAAGCATCGATGCCGTCAGGGGTTCCGTGGTTCACCGGGTGCTCGAGAACCTGTTCGACCTGCCGGCGGTTGACCGCACCTCTCACCGGGCGAACCTACTGCTTGCCCCGGTGTGGGAGGAGCTGCTCGAGCGCGAGCCGGAGCTGGCCGAGATGTTCGGTGGCGACACTCCCGACCTGACCACCTGGCTCGACCAGTGCCGCAACCTCCTGGGTCGTTATTTCACGCTCGAAGACCCGCAGCGCCTCGAGCCGGCTGAGCGGGAGGTCCACGTCGCCACTCAACTCGGCTCCGGCCTCACCCTGCACGGCTACATCGACAGGGTGGATGTCGCTGCCACCGGTGCGCTGCGGATTGTGGACTACAAGACCGGCAAGTCGCCTGGCGAGCACTTCGAGGCAAAAGCCCTGTTTCAGATGAAGTTCTACGCCCTCGTCGTATGGCGCACTCGCGGTGTCATCCCGCGCATGTTGCAGCTCGTCTATCTCGGCAACGGCGAGATGCTGCGCTACGAGCCTGACGAGCGCGACCTGCTTGCCACCGAGCGGAAGGTCGAGGCGCTTTGGCAGGCGATTCAGCAAGCCACCACCCGTGGGGAATGGCGCCCCCGCAAGTCGGTGCTCTGCGGATGGTGCGACCACCAGGCGCTGTGCCCCGAATGGGGCGGCACTCCACCACCGCTCCCCGATCGGGCTGAGCCTGAGCCATTCTCAGCCTGATCGCGTCACACGGGGAGGGCAGCGTCGGCCTTCGGGGTCACGGTGCCGGCGATGATCTCCTCGGCGTAGTGGCAGGCGACTCGGTGGCCGGGGGCGATCAGCCGAAGCTCTGGTCGTTCTGTGTCGCACTTGGCTTCCTGTCGGTACGGGCAGCGCGTGTGGAAGCGACACCCTGGTGGAGGGTTGGCCGGTGACGGCAGGTCTCCGCTGAGGAGGATCCGCTGACGATGGTCCTCGATCATCGGGTCCGGCACGGGCACCGCCGACATGAGCGCGATCGTGTACGGGTGCCGCGGTGTGGCGTACAGCTTCTCTGAATCGGTCTGCTCGACTATCCCGCCGAGATACATGACAGCGATCTCCTCGCTGATGTGGCGCACGACCGCAAGGTCGTGCGCGATCACGAGATAGGTGAGACCAAGGCGTTCCTGGAGCTCCTCGAGCAGGTTGATGATCTGCGCCTGGATCGACACGTCCAAGGCCGAGACGGGCTCGTCAGCGATGATCAGCTCGGGCTCCAGCGCCACCGCGCGAGCGATCCCGATGCGCTGACGCTGACCACCTGAGAACTCATGCGGGAACCTTGTCGCCGCGCTGGCCGGCAAACCGACAAGGTCGAGCACCTCGCGGACACGGTTTCTTTTGCTGTACTCGATTCCATGGGCGCGCAGCGGCTCAGTGATGATGGTTTCGACGCTCTGTCGCGGGTTAAGGCTAGCCAGCGGGTCCTGGAAGACCATCTGCATCCGGCGGCGCATGGACCGCAACTTCTCACCTCGCAGCGAGGCCACGTCGACCCCATCGAACAAAACGCTGCCCGCAGTGGGCTCGACCAGCCGTAGGATGGCGCGACCTAACGTGCTCTTGCCGCATCCGGATTCACCGACCAAGCCGAACGTTCTGCCCCGGGGCACGTCTAGGTCGACTCCATCGACGGCTTGCACGGCGCCGACCGTACGGTCGAAGAGGACTCCCTGCTTGATAGGGAAATGGACCTTCATGCCTCGAACGACGAGGAGCTGGTCGGAGGGTGAGGCGGACGTCGAGGGCGTCTCGTCCGCAGGCGCAGCGCCCGCGTCCAAAGGCGTCGAGGGCGTCTCGTCCGCAGCTGCATGTGTCTGGTCCGTCATGGCGTCGCGCCTCCGACGGGGCTCGCGGTCAGAGGGTTGAAGCAACGCAAGGCGCGCTGTCCCTCCGTCTCCAGGGTCGGGGCCTTCTCCACGCACTTGTCTATCCGGTTAGCGCACCGTGGCGCGAAGGCACAGCCCTGGGTCCACGGCAGCACGTCGGTCGGGGAACCCGGGATCGGTTTGAGAGGCTGCCCGCGCGGAGAGTCCAACCGGGGAACCGATGCGAGGAGCCCACCTGTGTAGGGGTGCCTCGGGTCGGCAAACAGTGGCCGTCGTTCCGCCGACTCCACGACGCGCCCCTGGTACATCACGTGGACGGAGTCGCACAGCCCCGCGACCACGCCGAGATCGTGGGTGATCATGATGAGCGCGGTGCCTGTGTCGGCTACCACCTGTTTCAGGATCTCCAGGATCTGCGCCTGGATCGTGACGTCCAGTGCGGTGGTCGGTTCGTCGGCGATGAGTAGTTGTGGCTCGTTGGCCAGGGCGATCGCGATGAGGACACGCTGTCGCATGCCGCCGGAGAGCTGATGCGGGTACTCCTTCATCCGTCGGCCGGGGTCGGGGATGGCGACCTTGCGCAGCAGTTCGACCGCTCGCTCGCTCGCCTCCGACTTACTCACGTCCCGGTGGCTTCGGATGACCTCGCTGATCTGGGTCCCGATCCCCACCACCGGGTTGAGTGACGTCATGGGGTCTTGGAAGATCATCGCTATGTCACGACCGCGAACGCTCCGCATCCTTTTGTCGCTCGCGGCAAGCAGGTCCTCCCCGTCGAAGAGAACCTGACCACTGACCCGGACGCCCGAGGCGGGAAGCAGACCCATGACGGCAAGCGACGTGACGCTCTTGCCGCTGCCAGACTCGCCGACGATCCCAAGGTGCTCGCCGCGACTGATCTCGAAGCTCACCTCGTCGACTGCTGTCGTCGTCCGCTGCCCCTTCTTCCCGAACTCGACCCTCAGGTCGCGAACAGTGAGAAGTGCTTCAGCGGACAGGTCGCGATGCAAGACGTCGTCTCGATGGACGCCCGGGCCTCCAATGATGTCGTCGGTCAAGGCTATCGCCGGCCCTTCGGGTCGAGTGCCTCTCGCAAAGCTTCACCCAGCAAGGTGAAGCCGAGGGCCGACACGGCGATGGCGAGACCAGGCCACAGGGCAAGCTGAGGCGACGAGGCGAACCGATCCTGGGCTGCCACCAACATGCGGCCCCATTCGGCCACCGCGGGATCAGACTCGCCCAGTCCGAGGAAGGACAGCGCGGCGACCTCGATGACAGCCGTCGACAGGTTCAACGTGGCCTGCACGATGGTCGGACCGAGAGAGTTCGGGAGCACGTGCCCCATCACAATCGTCCGACGCCGCAGACCGAGCGACGTGGCAGCCAGCACGTAGTCCGACTTCGCCTGCGACAGCATCGTGCCTCTTAACAGTCGCGCAAACACTGGCACCTGCGCTGAGGCGATCGCGATCATGACGGCGTAGCGATTCTGACCCAGGACGGCGACGATGCTGACCGCCAACAGCAGTGATGGGATGGACAGCAGGATGTCGACGATGCGCATGACCACCATGTCGACCTTGGCGCCCAGCCCTCCCGCCAGGACTCCCAGCACGGCGCCGACGGTGAGCCCAAGCAGAGTCGACACGACTCCGATGACCAGTGACTGCCTCGCGCCATACAGCAGTTGGCTGTAGAGGTCGGACCCGTATCTGTCGATGCCGAGCAGGTTGCCGTCGCGTGGCCCGGGGACGGACGTCAGTGTGACCTCGCTTGCCCACTCCCGGCTGTTGGCAGCGTAGGGCGCCAACGCCTCGGCGAAGATGGCGACGAGGACGAAGGCCAACACGAGGAAGGCACCGAGGATGGCCACCGGGTTTCGTCGTAGCCGGCGCCAGGCGCCTCGCCACAGACTCGTGCCGTGTTCAACATCGACGCCAAGCACGGGGTTGCTCGGACTGATTATCTGCGGAGTTGTCGTCATGACACCCGCACCCGAGGATCGATGACACCGTACGACACGTCGACCAGAAGGTTGACGAGGGAAAAAATCAAGGCGATGAACAAGATGTAGGCCTGCAGGACCGGGTAGTCGCGCTGGCTGATGGCCTCGAAGAGATATCGACCGATGCCCCCGATCTCGAACACGCTCTCGGTGAGGACCGCGCCTGACAGCAACAACCCGGTCTGCAGTCCGATCGTGGTGACGACGGGTAACAGCGCGTTGCGCATGACGT
>JACCXO010000063.1 GCA_013696975.1 Nocardioidaceae bacterium
ACGGCTTCGGGGTGACGCTGGGCCAGCGCCTCGATCCGGCGTACGACGGCATCGACCTGGTCGACCGCCGCACCCGTGAACGACAGCGGCTCAGCCATCAGGGCAGCCAGGTCAGCCGCCGTCAGTCCGAGGCGTTCATCATCGCAAAGCCGTTCAAAGAGCTCATTGCGTTCGGTGCCCTTCTCACGCATCTCGAGCGCGACTGCCACGGCGTGATGCAAGATCGCCTCGTGCGCCACTTCGCGCCCTACCCCGTTGCGCACGGCGGCCATCAACACCTTGGTGGTGGTGAGGAAGGGCAGATAGCGGTCGAGTTCGCGCTGCACGACGGCGGGAAAGACGCCGAACTCGTCGAGCACGGTCAGGAACGTCTCGAACAACCCGTCGACGGCGAAGAAAGCGTCCGGCAGGGCAACGCGGCGCACCACACTGCATGAGACGTCACCCTCGTTCCACTGGTCGCCGGCGAGCTCGCCGACCATAGAGAGGTAGCCGCGGGTGATGACGGCCAACCCGTTGATCCGCTCACAAGACCGCGTGTTCATCTTGTGCGGCATGGCGCTCGAGCCCACCTGGCCCGGCTGGAACCCTTCGGTGACGAGCTCGACGCCAGCCATGAGACGGATAGTTGTGGCCAGGTTGCTCGGCCCGGCGACCGCTTGCACCAGCGCAGACACCACGTCGAAGTCGAGTGAGCGCGGGTAGATCTGACCGACGCTCGTCATGACTTGACTGAAGCCGAGGTGTTCGGCCACATGTCGCTCCAGCTCGGTCAGCTTGGCTGGCTCGTTGCCGAGCAAGTCGAGCTGGTCCTGTGCGGTGCCGACGGGGCCCTTGATGCCGCGTACCGGATAACGGGCAAGCAGCTCTTCGACCCGCTGCAGGGCCACGAGCATCTCGTCGGCGATCGTCGCGAACCTCTTGCCGAGGGTGGTCGCCTGTGCGGCGACATTGTGCGAACGCCCAGCCATCACCAGTGTCTGATGTTGGACCGCGAGTTCACCGAGCCTGGCGATCGCGGCGATCATGCGGTCCCGGATGTGGTGCAGAGACTGGAGGATCTGCAGCTGCTCGACGTTCTCCGTGAGGTCGCGGCTCGTCATACCCTTGTGGATCTGTTCATGCCCGGCGAGCTCGCTGAACTCCTCGATGCGAGCCTTGACGTCGTGGCGGGTGCGGCGTTCACGTGCAGCGATCGACTCGAGATCGACCTGGTCGACGACACGCTCGTACGCGTCGATCGCCTCTTGAGATATGTCGATGCCGAGCTGGCGCTGCGCCTTCATCACGGCGACCCAAAGGTGGCGCTCCGCGATCACCTTGTTGACGGGGGACCAGAGGTGGCGCATCTCCGCTGACGCGTAACGGCTGGCGAGGATATCGGCGATCTGCGTCACGCCGCTGATTATCCCGTATGGCGCCCGCGCGTTCGACCAGCCGCTGCGACATACCATCCGACCAGCCGCTGCGACATCCCCGAACCGACTCAGCGCTGGCAGAAACCGCATCCCCCTCCCTCTCTTCCGAACACCGCCTAACCCGCATTCAAGCTCCAGAATGGCACCGGTTCGCGGGTCAAGGGGTGTTCGGTTGGAAAGGGGGTGGCGTCATGCGTTGGCGGCGAGCCAAGCTGCGCCGATGATGCCCGCCGCGTTGCCGAGCTGTGCCGCCACAATCGGCGCCCGGAGGTGCAACAGGGGCAGATAGTGCTGAGCGTGCTTCGACACGCCACCGCCGACAACGATCAAGTCCGGCCAGAGCAGGTCCTCGACATGCGCGAAGTAGCGTTGTAGGCGCCCCGCCCACTCTTCCCAGGACAACTCTTCACTCTCCCTGGCCAGCGACGAGGCACGCGTCTCCGCGTCGACCCCGTCGAGCTCCAGATGTCCGAGCTCGCTGTTGGGTATCAACCTGCCATGGTTTAACAGCGCGGTCCCTATGCCGGTGCCGAGAGTCGCCAGCACGACCAGCCCTTCGACGTTACGGGCCGCGCCATAGTGCAGTTCCCCCACGCCGGCAGCGTCGGCATCGTTGACTACCGTCACGGGCCTGCCGAGCTTCGAGCTGCTCAGCGCTGCAGCATCGGTAGCGATCCAGCTCTTGTCGATGTTGGCGGCAGTGCGGACCAGCCCTCGGGTCACGACCCCCGGGACTGTCACCCCGATCGGGGAGTCCCCGGTCGCCGACTGGAAGTGCTTCGCGATGCTGACCACGATGTCGGTGACGGCGTCGGGGGTCGCCTCCTTCGGTGTCTCGATGCGCAGACGGTCCTTCGCGAAGGCGCCGGCAGCGAGGTCGACGGGCGCACCCTTGATGCCGCTACCACCGATGTCGACCCCGAGCGGGTGATGTTTCGCTGCCATCACAGGTCTCCTTGGCTTGATCGATGAACGGGTGTCCCCTGTGCCGCGTCGGCAGACTTCGCGGCGGCTTGGGCGATGTCCGAGCGGTGCCGCGCCCCCTCGAACGAGATCAGCCGAACGCCCTCATAGGCGTGCTGGCGCGCCGAAGCCAACTCGGGGCCGGCCCCGGTCACCGCGAGCACCCGTCCACCAGCCGTCTCGAGCCTTCTGGAGTGGGAGGACTCAGCGTCGCCAGCACCCGGAGCCCATCGGGTGCCGGCGTGCAGCACGCGTATGTCTGCCCGCGCCTCAGCGGCCTGGATGCCGGAAATCAACTCTCCAGTGCGGGGCTCGTCGGGGTATCCCCCTGCTGCCATCACCACCGCCACCGCTGCGCCAGACCGCCACCGCAAAGGGCCGGACTCATCGAGCCGCCCGGTGGCGGCGGCGTGAAGCAGTCCCCCCAGTGGCGTCTCGAGCAGCTCGAGCAGCACCTGCGTCTCGGGGTCACCGAACCGCACGTTGAACTCGACCACCTTGACCCCATCGCGAGTCAAGGCCAGACCGGCATACAGCAGGCCGATGAAGGGCATGCCCCGCCGTCGCATCTCGTCGACCGCCGGTTGCAGCACCCGCGCAGTCACATCCTCGGCAAAGCCGTCGGGCAGCCAGGGCAACGGAGCGTAGGCACCCATGCCGCCGGTGTTCGGGCCATCGTCGCCGTCGAGCAGACGCTTGAAATCTTGGGCGGGCAGCATCGGCAATACCCGGGTGCCGTCACTGATGCCGAATAATGACACCTCTGGTCCGTCGAGGAACTCCTCGACGACGACGCGTTCGCACGTCACCGCATGAGCCACCGCCTCCTCACGGTTGTTCGTGACGACGACGCCCTTGCCGGCGGCAAGACCGTCGTCCTTGACCACATACGGCGGCCCGAACGCATCCAGGGCGGCAGCCACCTCGCCGGCCGTCTCACCCAAGCGCGACACCGCGGTCGGTATGCCGGCCGCCGCCATGACCTCCTTTGCGTAGGCCTTGGACCCCTCGAGCGCGGCCGCTGCACGATCGGGGCCGAAACAGGCGATGCCCGCCATCCTCAGTGGATCGGCGACACCCGCAACGAGTGGCGCCTCCGGCCCGACGACGACCAGGTCGACTCCGAGCTGTTTGGCCAACAACAGCACGGCGCCGGTATCGACCGGGTCGATGTCGTCATACAGCGTGGCGAGGGTCGCCATGCCAGGGTTGCCAGGAGCCGCGTGCACCTCTGTCACCTCTGGGTCGGCATTCAGGGCTAGGACCAAGGCGTGCTCGCGTCCGCCACCGCCGATGACCAACACCTTCATGGAGCCAGACCCTACTCGCCGACCATCAGATGGTTGGAGGCTTCGAGCGCTCGGTGCTAGGTACCTTTACCCGGTGACGCTGCCTATGAATGGTTTCTCATACCCAACCACCACGGCGATACTCACGACGCTTCTGCTCGTGGCAGTCACGGCGGGTTGCTCGGATAGCGACGAAGAGCCGCCGCAGCAGCGGTCAAACACAGTGGTCACGTCCCCAGACGCCGAGACCGCGTCCGCTCCCGAGCCAGCGGCGTCATCACCGGCCACTCCTGCGTCTTCCCGGCCGACATCCACCGATCCGACTACCTCGACCGCACCGGCTCCTCCCGTCACCGCGAACGCCGTGGTTCGTCCGATCCCGAAGCTGCAGTGGCGGCGGATAGTGGAGGCAGGCATGGTGCGGCCGGAGTGCCCTATTCAGAGGCGGGGCCAGCTGCGCCGGGTCGACGTCAATCACTATGACTTCCGCGGGCGGGTACGTCGCGGTCAGCTGGTGGTCAACGCCGATGTCGCACCCAGCACCTCGCGAGTCTTCACGGCTCTGTTCGCGGCCGAATTCCCAATCCGGCGCATGCAGTCCGTCGAGGCCTATGCCGGCGACAACACCGCCAGTCTTCGCGCCGACAACACCGCTGCCTTCAACTGCCGACGCCCGACCCAGATCAATGCTCCGTTTCTGGATTCGCCCCACGCCAACGGCCGAGCGATCGACGTCAACCCGCAGGAGAACCCGTGGATGGACCTACGTTGCGACTGCTGGTCCCCAGGGTCACGCTTCGCCGAGCGCAGGCCAGGGCCAGGAAGGATTCTTCGGAACGGAGTCGGGTGGCGGGAGTTCCGGGCAGAAGGCTGGATCTGGCAGAACATCGACGTGCCTGACTACATGCACTTCGACACCGGCTACCCATCAGCGCCATTCGAGCGCAACAGCGGCCGTCGAACGAGCGCGTCGGGCTCAACGCGATAGCTCATCGGTCCCGGCCGGGCAGGAACCGATCCCGCACGACGAAGACGAGGTCGCGTAGCTCGGGGCTGCGCAGCGCCACCAACACGGCGACGTACACGCTGAGGATCACCGCGCCGGTGAGCGCCAACCGCCCGATCACGGCCGTGGTGTCTGCACCGGCTTGACCTGCGCCCAATCCGAAGGCGACGCAGACCACCCCAGCGATCAGGGCTGCGGCGCCCACCCGCAAGGTGGCGGCCATGATGACTCGCAGCGAGACCCCTTGGTGTCTGCGACCCAGCATGAACACCAGCATGGCCGCACCGAGCGCCAGGGAGGCTGATGTGGAGGCGGCCAGGCCAGGAATGCCGTAGGCGACGCCGAGGGTGAGATCACCGACGACATTGACGACCATGCTGATGATCGCGATCACCACAGGGCTCCGACTGTCACCCACCGCGAAGCACGCGCGGGAGGCGATGACACGCACACCTAACCCCACGGCGCCAGCCGCGTAACCGACGACGGCGATGCTGGTCATTCGGATAGCCGTGGCGTCGAAGTCGCCCCGGCCGAAGATCAGGGTCACGATCGGCTCGGCGGCGACGGTCAACAGCGCAACTACCGGCGCCAGGATCACCAGCATGACTCCCAGGGACCGATCGACCAGAGCCCGGAGGTGGTCCCGACGATCCGGCGCGCCGAGGGCGCTGAATGCCGGGTAGAGCGCAGCCGCCACGGATACTACGAGCATGGTGTCGACGAGGGTGACGATTCGCCAGCCAAAGCTCAGCGCGGCGATGGTCCCCTCCCCCTGCGCCGAGCCGACCGCGCGGTCGACGAGGGTGTTGACGTTGACCACCGCCGAGCTCAGCAGGATCGGTGGCGCGAGCCGCCGGACCTCGAGGAAGTCGCTGTCCCGAAGATCCAGACGAGGCCGCAGCCGCAACCGCGCCGCACGGACCGCCGGGAGCTGGACGAGAAGACGGACCGCAGAGCCGACGACGAAACCCATGGCCAACGCGTGTATCCCCAGAGAGGCACCGAACCCGACTGCCGCTCCGATCATCACGAGGTTGAACGGGATGCCCTGGAGACCGGAATGGAAGAACCGGCCGTGCGCTTGGGCGGCTGCGGCGAGGATGTCGGTGGCGGCGATGAATACCGTCGCAACCAATACGATCCGGGTCAGCTCGACTGCAAGGGTGGAAGTGGCCGGGTCGAAACCGGGCGCGAGCGTAGCCACGACCAAGTCGGCGGCGACGAACATGAGCATGGAGCCGCCCACGAGCACGAGGACGGTGAAGGTCAGAGCGGTCTGCACGGTGCGGTTGGCGCGGAGTCCGTCGTCGACAGCGGCTGCGCGGCTGACCGGCGGAACGATCGCGCGTGCCATGGCTCCGGCGACCAGGGCGAGGACTAGATTCATCACGCTTTGGGCGACGAGGTACGCGTCCAACGCAGCCCCCGCGCCGAACAACGCTGCGATCACCGCATCTCGAACGAACCCGAGCAGTTGGCTCACCGCGGTGAGTGCAACCAGCACGGCCGCCGCGCGGGCAACGCCCGGTCTTCCGCTCACAGGTCAGGTCTCCGTCTCCCGGTCGGTCAGTGCTGAGCCACCGATCTTTCACCTTCGCCTTGACGAAGGTGAGTAGGGTGTCCAGCTCTTCGGCGTGTCGGTTCACACCCGACCGCGGGAGGGGAGATTGATGACCGACAGGCCCAAGGGAATCGTGGTCGGGCTGGCGTCGGTGACCGGTCTGCAGACCGCGAGGATTCTTTCTCGGCGCGGCGTATCCGTCATCGGCATCGCCGGTGACCAACGACATTTCGCGGCCCGCACTCGTGTCTGCGAGAGCATCCTTGAAGCCGATGTCCACGGCGACGGCTTCCTCGAGGTGCTCGAGAAACTCGGCCCCGAACTCGAGCACCGAGCCGTGCTATACCCGTGCACTGACCAGGCCGTGCTCGCAATTTCCGCCCATTGCGACCGGCTGCGTCCCTGGTATCACGTGGTGCTGCCCTCCGACGACGTGGTGCAGACGCTGGCCCTCAAGGCGAACTTCTATGCTCACGCGCAGCAGCACGGACTTCCCGTGCCCACAACGTTCACCCTGTTGGATCGGGCCGACGCCGAGCGAGCCGCCCTCGCGCTGCCCTACCCCAGCCTGCTCAAGCCGTCGGTGAAGTCGCCGGCGTGGAAACGCAACGCGGGCGTCAAGGCGTGGCCCGTCTCGGGACCGGCCGAGCTATTGGCCGCCTACGACCGTCTTGCCCCCTGGGCGGACGCGTTGGTGGCCCAGCAGTACATCGACGGCGCGGATGACCAGCTGTACACCTGCAACTGCTACTTCGACGCTCGACATCGTCCGCTTGTCACTTTCACCACCCGCAAACGACGCCAGTGGCCACCGCATGTAGGAACCGCCTCGTTTGCCGAGGAATGCCGCAACGACCAGCTCGTGGCTGAGACGCTCCGGCTCTTCGGGACGGTTGCCTTTCGCGGGCTTGGCTACCTGGAGATGAAGTACGACGCAATCACGGATCGCTACTACATGATGGAGGCCAACATCGGTCGACCCACGGGGCGATCCGCCACTGCCGAGGCCGGCGAGGTGGAACTGCTCTACACGATGTACTGCGACGCTGTGGGTCTGCCGCTCCCAGAGCAACGGGAGCAGCGTTTCCTCGGCGCCACCTGGGTGGATCTGCGCCGCGACCTGCTGTCCGCGTTCTACTACTGGCGCAGACGCGAACTCAAGGCCCTCGACTGGTTCGCGTCGATGCGGGGGCCGAAGGTCCACTCCGTGCTGGCGGCGCGCGACCCGATGCCATTCTTATTCGAGCTCGTCCAGTCCAGCCGCAAGGCGATCCGCCGCATGCTGCGCCGTGCCGCAGCGGGAGTAGCCCCAGCGCCAGAAGACGTCTGACGCAGTCCTACAGCAGGTCGTGGACGACGGCTGTCTCGTGGCGGCCGGGGCCAACGCCGATCGCGGAGATACGCGCGCCCGACATCTCCTCGACCGCCTTGACGTATGCACGCGCGTTGGCCGGAAGCTCCTCGAGGGTCCGCGCCCCCGAGATGTCCTCCCACCACCCTGGCAGCTCCTCGTAGATCGGCGCGGCGTGGTGAAAGTCAGTTTGGTTGACCGGCATTTCGTCATGACGGACGCCGTCCACGTCATACGCCACACACACCGGCACCTTGTCGACGCCGGTCAGCACGTCCAGCTTCGTGAGCACGAAATCTGTGACGCCGTTGACTCGAGCGGCATACCGCGCAATCACCGTGTCGAACCACCCGCAGCGGCGTGGGCGTCCGGTTGTCGTGCCGTACTCCATCCCCACCTTGCGCAAGAACTCACCGTGATCGTCGAACAGCTCGGTAGGGAAGGGCCCCTCGCCGACCCGGGTCGTGTAGGCCTTGACGATGGCGATGACCCGCTCGATGCGGGTCGGGGGGATGCCGGAACCTGTGCAGGCACCGCCGGACGTCGCCGATGACGACGTGACGAAGGGGTAGGTTCCGTGGTCCACGTCGAGAAGCGTGGCTTGGCCGGCCTCGAGCAGCACGGTCTCACCGCGGTCCAGCGCCTGATGGAGCACCAGCCCGGTGTCAGCCACCAACGGGCCAAGTCGTTCGCGATGCGACAGCAGTTCCTCGAGGATCTCGTCGACCGAGACGGCGCGCCGGTTGTAGATCTTGGCCAGGATCTGGTTCTTGAGATCCAGCGCACCCTCGAGTTTCTGCCGCAGGATGTTCTCGTCGAAGACATCCTGCACACGTATGCCGATGCGGTTGATCTTGTCGGCATACGTTGGCCCAATGCCGCGGCCAGTGGTGCCGATCCGGCGCGACCCGAGGAAGCGTTCGGTCACCTTGTCGAGGGTCCGGTTGTAGTCGGCGATGACGTGGGCGTTGGCGCTGACCAGCAGCTTGGAGGTGTCTATGCCGCGTTGTCCCAGGCCATCGAGCTCCTCGAACAGCACACCGAGGTCGATGACCACGCCGTTGCCGATCACCGGAACGCAACCGGGGGTCAGGATGCCACTCGGGAGCAGGTGGAGCGCGTACTTCTCTTCGCCGATGACGACCGTGTGGCCGGCGTTGTTGCCACCGTTGAACTTGACCACATAGTCGACGCGGCTGCCAAGCAGGTCCGTCGCCTTGCCTTTGCCCTCGTCACCCCACTGGGCTCCAACGATCACGATCGCAGGCACGTGCGCAACCCCTCTCTGCCTCCGGTCACATGAATCTCAGGCGTCAGCAAACAAGAAACCCCTGCTGCAGATCGGACCCCTGGAATGCAGAGACCGGCGAGCCCCTTCCCCGCGAGATGTGACGATCCTGCACTCTGAGGGTTCCTGGGGTGCAATTTCGTCACAACTCAGGAAGCTGTCCCGGGAGCAAAAAACTTGCCTACCAGGCCAGGGCCCGTGGCGTCGAATGCTATCCGACTTGGCCGAAGCGAGTGCCCAAGATTTCGAGCGGCCATAGGCTCGTCCTCGTGAAAGACATCCTGGTCATGACCAACGTCGAGGCCGGCACCAACGATGAGGAGGCTGTGGAGACGGCCGCCGACAGGCTGCGGCAGAGCACCGACGTCGAGGTCGTGGCGACGTGTGACCGCGGCGACGTGGACACGGCCCTGGCCGCCCTGGGTGAGCGAGACCTGGTGGTGGCCGGAGGTGACGGGAGCTTGCACATGGCAGTGGCGTCGCTGCACAGCCAAGGCACCTTGAAAGACACCCGCATCGGCCTCATCCCGCTTGGTACCGGCAACGACTTCGCCCGCGGCACCCACATCCCCCTCGATCCTCTCGAGGCTGCTGACGTGATCACCGCTGGTCGCGACCGCCGGATCGACATCTTGGTCGACGACTCGGGCGGTGTCGTGGTCAACGCAGCTCACGTGGGAGTGGGCGCCGACGCGGGTCGGGAGGCGCGCGGCTGGAAGTCCGCACTGGGCAAGGTCAACCTCGGCAAGCTCGGGTATGGCGTTGGCGCCGTCATCGCCGGCTTCAAGACCAATGGCTACCACTTGAGAGTGGTGGCAGACGGGCAGGTGCTCGCCGACGGAGGTCGCCGGGTCTTGCAGGTCGGGGTAGGAAACGGGTCGCGCGTGGGAGGCGGCACCCGCCTCACCCCGGACGCGAGTCCCACAGACGGGCTGGCCGACATACTCGTGTCGTTTGCGGTGGCGCCGCGGGAGCGCTTCCTGTACGGCGTCCATCTCAAACGCGGCACCCACGACGAGCGGCACGACGTGGGGACGGCCCGCGCTCACCAGGTCGAGCTGAGCGGCGAGGCGTTCTATTGCAACGTCGACGGCGAACTGATCGGCCCCTTGCGGGAGCGGACCTGGACCGTGGAGCCACAGGCCTTCACGATGGCGCTTCCCTCGACAGCACAAGCCGCAGACGACTAGGGCGTGTCCCGCGACTCGTTACGTCCGGCTGGGGTAGAGCCGCAAATCAATCACTGCGGGGCGTTGTCGAGGTTGAGCCGGATCACGAATGTGCTCCAGTTGGCCAGCGGAAGCCGCGAAGCGTTCGGGATCCACTCGGTGGCCATCCAGATCCGGCCGCGCTCATCAGCGACGGCGGACGAATAGTCGCCCCAACGACACCCACGATCCCGACTGCCGACGAACGCTTCGTAGCAGGTGAACCCGTCGTCGGGGCGCTGCCCGAACTCGGGCACCCGCACTGGGCCACTGACGCCCCCAAGGTCGATGCGCACGTATGCCGGGCTCGGGTAGACCGTAGGACCGGCCAAAGTCATCACCATGGCGCCTTCGCCTTCGTCGTTGACCCCGATCGCCGGATAGATCAGGCTGTTCCTCCGGGTCGCCAGGTAACCCTGTTCGACCACCTGACCGTCGACTCGACCGTCGGCGAACGACGGGCGCACCTGCAGCCACAGCACCCCATCGCGCTGGTCCGGCCCGGTGCCGACCGCCGTACCGATCGCTCCCCACAGTCGCCCGCGAGAGTACTTGACCTCGTTCATGTTGCTGCCGCTGTCGAGCGAGTTCAGCGGCTCGCCGACCGACTTGCCCAGCGGATTGCGACCCGGTCGTTGCTCGACCTTCGGCTCGAACACGTACGGCAGGCTGGGGATGGTCCTGCGCGTCAGCCGCACCCGGGGCTCACGCATCGTCAGGGAGTCCGTGTTGGACAGGGCCCACACACCAATCTTGTCCTCCCGCACAGTGTCGAAGTCGGTCGTGGACAAGAAGTACTCACGGTTGGCCGGGTAGTCCGCGCCGGGCGGCACCGTCATCGGCTGGACGGTGAACGACGGATCGTGGTCGATCGGGCCGGCGTTGATGCTGACCAGACTCGGCGGCGCCACCGCGGAGTCGGCCGCGTTCCGCGCGAGGCGGTGCTTGGAGATCGCATAGATCTGGGCACCGTTGTAGAACGGGCGGAACAGCGAGAAGCGGTTGACGCTGATGAAGAAACCGTTCTGGTCCGAGCCGATGTGCGGGAAGTCGTCGAAGCAGGGGCAGCCGCGGTCCGTGCGGTCACCCGAGGTCGTGTTGATCGAGTAGAACGCGTAATCGCCCAGCGGGTCTGGTGTCTCACTGACCGCCAAGAAGAGATTCGACTCACCGGTGAACTCGCCGGTGAAGGGAGACTGGTCCAGCTCGGTGACCACAAAGAACCACCGCTTGATCTCGGGGTCGTACAGACACACCGGGTCGAATGCGAAGGGGCCGAATGTCTCTGTTTCCCGGTTGATGGTCGGGGCGAGGCCGAAGAACTCGTTGATCGCCACCGTCGGTGCCAACTGGGCGCCCTGACGGTCGTAGACGGCGATGGCGGTGTTGACGCTGGCCATGGTGAAGCCGTTGCCCACGCACAACGCCTGGTCGGGAGGCTCGTTGGTGAACTGGTTGCCGCCGAAGGCGTACCGGCTGTCTGCGGCGGTCAGGCTCTCGAACGGCAGGGCCCCAGGAAAGCGGTCACTGACCGGAGTCAGGGCTGAGCGAGGTGCCCGGCGCGGCGTCGTCCGGGTGTCCGGGGCGGCGTTGGGCCGCTTGACCGGCGGGATCTCCAGATTCGGATTCGCCGTCGCCCGCTCCGTCGCCGCTCGCCGTGCCCCTGTCCGTGCGATCTCACGCAGGTTGCCGTGTCCCATCGGGCGAAGCGTCTCGTCGCTCTGCCGGGTTTGACCGGCCACCGGACGGTCCGACGCTGACACCGGCTCCGCGGAGTTACCGACACCCGGAACGTAGACGGAATTGCCGACACCCGGCACGTACATCGTCCCGATGAGTGCGAGCCCGGTGACGACCGGCAAGATGGACATGCGCCTGACGAAGGTCCGCACGATGGGTCCCCTTTGCGAAGTGGCCCCGTCGACTACGGGGCAAAAAGGAACGTAACAAGGCGAGACACCCTTGTCTAGACGCAACTTTTAGTGAGCAAAGGAATACGCAAAGCCTGCCTGGTTGTCACCGAAAATTCGACGAGTTAACCGTACGCAGATGATTACCGATAGTGCAGAATAAGTCACAGAGAGGCGCGGCTTCGGAAGCGACCAGGGGACGATTCTTGAGGTCGCGCCCTCTCCACGTCCCAGCCTCACACCTCCTACGCTCCACCTCCTCGGCAAGTGTGAGGTGTCCGTTGATGAACACCGCGGTCGTGTGTAACGACACCAGGGCACAATGGCGACCATGGCCTTTGACGACTTGCTCGGCGGTCCGCCGCCCACCTTGCTCCCGCCAGATCCCGCAGCAGCGGCACTGGCTGCGGCTGCAGACCCGCAACAGGTGGCGCGGGACAACCCGTCGTCATCACTCGGATGGGCGGTCGTCGCCGAGTCGGCACTCGCCGCCGGCGAAGACTTGACCGGCTATGCGTTCGCGCGAGTCGGCTACCACCGGGGGCTCGACGCGCTACGCCGCAACGGCTGGAAGGGCTTTGGTCCCGTGCCGTGGTCGCATGAGCCGAACCAAGGGTTCCTGCGTTGCCTCGCCGCACTGGCCAATGCCTCGGAGCGTATCGGCGACGTCGATGAGGCCGAGCGCTGCCGCCAGTTCCTGGTCGACTGTGATCCGGAGGCACCGATCGCTTAGCGGGCCGGACCGCTAGCGACCCGATCTCCTAGCGGCTGGCGGGTGAGTCACCGTCTTCGGCGGCCTCGTCGCGTAGAACCCGCATGCGCTCGTGCTCCTCGTCATACCGCTCATCACGTTTGGTCGAGCGGGCTCGCAGGAACTCGATCGCGATGGGCACAACTGACAACCCCACGATGGCGATCAGGAGCAAATCGATGTGTCGTTCCAGGAAGTCGATCTGCCCGAGCCAATAGCCGGCCAAGGTGACCCCGGTGGCCCACAGGATGCCACCGATCGCGGAGTAGGTGACGAAACGTCTCATCGGCATCCGGCCCACACCGGCGGCGAGGGTGATGAACGTGCGGACGATCGGCACGAAGCGGGCCAGCACGATCGCGCGGTTGCCATACTTGTCGAAGAACGCGAACGTCTGGTCGATGTGCTCTTGCTTGAAGATGCGCGAGTCGGGCTTGTTGAAGATCGCTGGACCGGCTTTGGCGCCGACGAGATAACCGACGATGTTGCTGGCGACAGCGGAGACCGTGAGCACCACGCAGGCCAGCCAGATCGGCTGATTGACCGCATCGGACTGGGAGATGAGGAGACCGACGAGGAACAGCAGCGAGTCACCCGGCAGGAAGGGGAACAACCAGCACTCGATGAAGATGATGAGCGCAACCCCCCACAACGCGTACGCTCCGAACCGGTCGATCCAGGTTTGCGGGTCGAGCAGGCCGTCGAGCAGCATGACGTGTTGGAGATCGTGGAGCACCTCAAGAGGGTAGCGGGAAGCAAAGGGGATGCCCCTGTGTTCAATCCATCCGATACGTCCGATTCCGGAGACGCTGAGAGGTCGCGGGTTGAAGTTGGCGTCGGGCCATGGCAAGGCGACTGGCCGACCGGCGACCGCTGGGACCGCGAGCTCCTGCAGTATGGCGACCAGCGCAACGTCGCGGACCGTTATCGCTACTGGCGCCTCGAAGCCATCGTGGCTGACCTCGATCAGCGTCGTCACGGCTTCCACGTCGCCATCGAGAACTGGCAGCACGACTTCAACATCGGATCGGTGGTGCGTACCGCCAACGCCTTTTTGGCTGCCGAGGTGCACGTGGTGGGCCGGAGACGCTGGAACCGGCGCGGCGCCATGGTGACCGACCGCTATCAGCACGTTCGGCACCATGACACGGCGGAGGCGTTGGCGTCGTGGGCCACGGCCGCGCACCTGCCCTTGCTGGGCGTCGACAACCTGCCAGGTGCGCTGCCCCTCGAGTCCGCGCGGCTGCCACAGCGATGTGTGCTCGTGTTCGGCCAGGAGGGGCCGGGTCTGACCGAGGCGATGCGCGAGGCGTGCGAGGCGACTTTGTCGATCGCGCAGTTCGGGTCCACCCGGTCCATCAACGCCGGCGCTGCTGCAGCGATCGCGATGCACACGTGGGCGCGGCAGAACGCCGTACTCGACGATGGCCACCAGACACCAAGGCCGAGCGTGTGACCACCACGCGGGCGAGATGGCATCGATGCCGGCGAAGCGCGATACTGGTCAGCGACCAGGCCGCCTGAATCTGCTGACGGAGCACCCATGCCCATCGCCACACCTGATGTTTTCAACGCCATGCTCGACAAGGCGAAGGCCGAGAGATTCGCCTACCCCGCCATCAACGTGACCTCGTCGCAGACTCTGCACGCCGCGATGCGCGGCTTTGCCGAGGCCGGCAGTGACGGCATCGTGCAGGTATCGACCGGGGGTGCTGAGTTCCTCTCGGGCGCGACGATCAAGGACATGGTCTCCGGTTCGCTGGCCTTCGCGGCGTTCGCTCAAGAGGCGGCCAAGAAGTATCCCGTCAACATCGCGCTGCACACCGACCACTGCCCCGAGGACAAGCTCGATGGCTTCGTTCGTCCGCTGCTCGAGGAGTCCCGCAAACGGGTGGCCGACTCCGGTCTGCCGGTGTTCCAGTCCCACATGTGGGACGGCTCAGCGGTGCTGCTCGAGGAGAACCTCTCCATCGCTCGCGAGCTGCTCGAGAAGGCGGCAGCCGCAGGCGTGGTGCTGGAGATCGAGGTCGGCGTGGTGGGCGGAGAAGAGGACGGCGTCGTCGGAGCCATCGACGACAAGCTCTACACCACTCAGGACGACGCGCTGCGGACTGCCGATGCACTCGGGCTCGGTGAGAACGGCCGCTATCTGGCAGCGCTGACGTTCGGCAACGTGCACGGTGTCTACAAACCCGGCAACGTCAAGCTGCGTCCGGAGATCTTGAAGGAGGCCCAGCAGGCGGTGGCGAGCAAGCACGAACTGGGTGACGACGCCAAGCCGTTCGACCTGGTCTTCCACGGTGGGTCGGGTTCGCTGATCGAGGAGATCCGTGCTGCCCTCGACTACGGCGTCATCAAGATGAACGTCGACACCGACACTCAGTACGCCTTTACCAGGCCGATCGTCGACCATATGTTCAGCAACTACTCAGGCGTGCTCAAGGTCGACGGCGAGGTCGGTGACAAGAAGGTCTACGACCCCCGCTCCTATGGCAAGTCAGCCGAGGCGGGTATGGCGGCTCGCGTGGCTCAGGCCTGCGAGAACCTCCGGGCAGCCGGCACCTCCCTCACCTCCTGACCCCCGTCGGTGTCGCGAAAGCATTGGTGTTTTACGTAGCTGAGGCAACGCCCTAGACCGATCTTGCTGCTCAGCCATCCGGTCAAGCCAATTGCAGGTCGCTCAGCTCGTAGGCGGCAACGTAAGGCAGACCGGCTGACTCCACCGCCGCGCGAGCCCCCCGATCGACGATCACCGCGACTGCGACCACCTCGGCTCCTGTCTCCTGCAATGCCTCCACCGCAGCCAACACCGAGGCGCCCGTCGTGGATGTGTCCTCAACCGCCAGCACGCGGCGACCAGACACGTTTGGTCCTTCGATGCGCCGCTGCATCCCATGCGCCTTGCCCTCTTTGCGCACCACGAAGGCGTCTAGCGTGCCGCCTGTCGACGCGGCGGCGTGGAGCATGGCGGCCGCGACCGGGTCGGCGCCTAGCGTCAATCCGCCCACCGCGTCATACCGGATCCCTGCTGTCACCTCGCGCATCACCTGCCCGACGAGAGGTGCGGCAGAGCCGTCCAACGTCACCCGGCGCAGGTCGACGTA
>JACCXO010000042.1 GCA_013696975.1 Nocardioidaceae bacterium
GCCGCGGCCACCCTCGCTTTGTCAGCTTGTGGCAGCAGTGAGATCACCGAGGAGACGAAGGAGAACGAATCCGTCGCCGCCGAGCAAGGGGGCGACTGTAGCCTCAACATGGCCGTGAACCCCTGGGTCGGCTACGAAGCCGATGCCTACGTGGTGGGCACCCTCGCCGAAGAGGAGTTCGGCTGTGAGGTGGAGTACAAAGACCTCAAAGAAGAAGTCTCCTGGGCCGGTTTCGGCAGCGGTGAGGTCGACGTCGTCATCGAGGACTGGGGGCACCCGGACCTCGAGAAGAAGTACTTCGCCAAGTCCGGCGACGGTAGCGCCATGGACCTGGGACTCACCGGCAACGTCGGCATCATCGGCTGGTACGTGCCACCGTGGCTCGCGGAAAAGTACCCCGACATCACCAACTGGAAGAACCTCAACAAGTACGCCGACATGTTCGAGACGTCGGAGTCGGACGGCAAGGGCCAGTTCTTGGGCAGTGATCCGTCATACGTGCAGTTTGACGAAGCCATCGTGAAGAACCTTGATCTCGACTTCAAGGTCGTCTTCTCCGGCAGCGAAGCCGCGACGATCTCGGCGTTCCAGAAGGCTGAGGAGAACAAGGAGCCTCTGATCGGCTACTTCTACGAGCCCCAGTGGTTCATGTCCGAGGTGCCGATGGTCAAGGTGGAGCTCCCTCCTTACGAGCCGGGTTGCCAAGACGTAGCCTCCGAGGTCGATTGCGACTACCCGGAAACCGATCTGAAAAAGATCGTGGCCACCGAATGGGCCGAGTCGGGCAACCCCGCCGTCGACCTAGTCAAGAATTTCCAGTGGACCAACGAGGATCAGAACTTGGTGGCGAAGTACATCGCCGCGGACGGCATGTCGCCAGAGGACGCTGCCGCCCAGTGGATCGAGGAGAACCCCGACAAGGTCGACGCCTGGTTGGGCGCGTGACCGTTTCGTCTCTGCCCTGAGATAAGGAAGTAGTGCACATGGCCGGCCAGCAGCGCGTGGTCGTCATCGGAGCCGGTGTCGTCGGTGCGGCCGTCGCAGATGAGTTGACTGCGCGCGGCTGGACCGACGTCACGGTGCTCGACCAAGGACCGCTGTGGGCGGCCGGAGGTTCGAGTTCCCACGCGCCTGGACTCGTGTTCCAGGCCAACGGCTCGAAGACGATGACCGAGTTCGCCACCTACACCGTCAAGAAGTTGTGCAGCCTCGACCTCGACGGCGAGCCCTGCTTCCTACAAGTGGGAGGGCTGGAGGTCGCGACCACCCCGGAGCGGTTGCAAGACCTCCGCAGACGACACGGTTGGCTGGCCTCGTGGGGTGTCGGGTCGACGATCCTCAGCACCGCTGAGTGCCTGGAGCTCTACCCGCTTCTCGACGAGGCGCGGATCCTCGGCGGTCTGCTGATCCCGACGGACGGCCTGGCCAAGTCCGTCCGCGCCATCGAGGCGCAGGGGCGTCGAGCCATGGAGCGCGGTGCCCGATTCGTGGCCGAGTGCGAGGTGCTGGCTGTCAACACCGAGGACGGCGCCGTCACCGGTGTCTCCACGAACCGAGGAGACTTCGTCGCAGACATCGTGCTGTGCTGCGCCGGGATCTGGGGGCAGAAGGTCGCCGGCATGGTCGGCATGACGCTGCCGTTGACTCCGTTGGCGCACCAGCTTGCCTGGACGGGGCCGGTCCCTGAGTTGGCCGGCCAAGAGGCGGAGGTGCTCCGCCCGATCCTGCGCCATCAGGACCAAGACCTCTACTACCGGGACAACTACGACAAGCTCATCGTCGGCTACTACGGCCACGACCCCATGCCGGTCGACGTGTCCGATATCGCAACGCAGTTCCGCGACGGCGTGATGCCGAGCGTGCTCGAGTTCACTCCCGACGACTTCGCGTCGGCATGGCAGGAGAGCCGCAAGTTGATTCCCGCCCTTGACGAGGCAGAGATCGCCGAAGGCATCAACGGCTTGTTCTCCTTCACCACCGACGGGTTCCCCCTGATCGGGGAGTCGCGGGAGGTCAAGGGTTTCTGGGTTGCCGAGGCTGTCTGGGTCACGCACTCAGCCGGGGTCGCGCGGGCCGTGGCGGAGTGGTTGGTCGACGGGCAGTCGTCATACGACTTGCACGAGTGCGACGTCAACCGCTTCGAGCCGCATCATCTCGCGCCTGACTATGTGGTAGCTCGCGATTGCCAGAACTTCGTCGAGGTCTACGACATCCTGCATCCGCTGCAACCCATGGAGAGTCCGCGGGCCCTGCGCACGAGTCCTTTCTATGCGAGGCACCTCGAGCTCGGCGGGCAGATGTTGGAGGCTTCCGGCTGGGAGCGGCCCCAGTGGCTAGAGGCCAACACCGGCCTGCTCGAGGGCCGCGACATACCGACCCCGAACGACTGGGCCGCCCGCTACTGGTCACCGATCGTCGGAGCCGAGGCGCAGGCCACCCGCGAAACCGTCGCGCTCTATGACATGACCGCGCTCAAACGCCTCGAGGTCCGCGGGCGGGGCGCGACGGAGTTCCTGCAGCGCTTGTCGACCGGCAACGTCGACAAGTCCATCGGGGCCGTCACCTACTGCCTGCTCCTCGACGAGCGAGGCCGCATCCACAGCGATGTCACAGTGGCTCGACTTGGGCCGCAGCACTACCAGGTCGGGGCCAACGGGAACCTCGACCTCGACTGGTTCGAACGCCACTTGCCCCATGACGGCTCGGTCCTCGTCAGTGACATCACGCCAGGCACCTGTTGCCTCGGACTCTGGGGTCCTCGTGCCCGCGACCTGCTGCAACCCCTGACCAGCACCGAAGTCTCCAACGCAGCCTTCAAGTACTTCCGTGCCCAACAGCTGTATGTCGGCATGGTGCCGGTCACCGCCATGCGCCTGTCATTTGTCGGAGAGCTGGGCTGGGAGCTCTACACCACGGCAGACATGGGCTTGAAACTCTGGGACACCTTGTGGGAGGGCGGCCAAGAGCACGGCATCTTCGCCGCCGGGCGCGGCGCGTTCACGAGTCTTCGGCTCGAGAAGGGCTACCGGTCTTTCGGTGCGGACATGACCTCAGAGCACACGCCAGCGGAGGCCGGTCTGGAGTTCGCAGTCAAGATGGACAAGAGCGACTTCATCGGCAAGACAGCGCTGGAGCGTCTGTCCGGCTCAGAGCCAGCGAAACGCCTCACCTGCCTGACGATTGACGACCCGCGCTCCGTCGTGATGGGCAAGGAACCCGTATTCGCGGGTGATGATGTGGTCGGTTACGTCACCAGCGCCGGATACGGCTACACCGCCGGTGTCGGGATCGCCTACGCCTGGTTGCCGGCGGAGTCGGCGACCCTCGGCCGGTCCGTGGAGATCGGCTATTTCGCTGACCGGGTCAAGGCCACAGTGACCACGGAGCCGATCGTCGACCCGTCGATGTCGCGGCTGCGCTCTTGAGACGGGTGGGGACTTTCGATGAATGAGCCGGAGCGCTTGCCGAACCTGCCCGAGTTCTTATGGGCAGACGCCGAACCCAAGTCGGCATACGACGTCATCATCATCGGTGGCGGTGGCCACGGCCTCGCCACCGCCTACTACTTGGCGAAGAACCACGGCATCACCAACGTGGCCGTGCTGGAGCGCGGGTGGCTGGGTGGCGGGAACATGGCCCGAAACACCACCATCATCCGTTCAAACTACCTCTGGGACGAGAGCGCGGCGATCTACGAGCACTCACTCAAGCTCTGGGAGGGTCTCGAGGATGACCTTGGCTGCGAGGTGCTGTTCAGCCAACGGGGGGTGCTCAACCTGGCGCACAACCTCGGTGACGTCCGAGAGGCCAAGAGGCGCGTCAATGCAAATCAGCTCAACGGTGTGGACGCCGAGTGGCTCACCACTGAAGAGGTGCGCAAGCTCGTCCCCATCCTCAACGCATCCGATGACGTGCGCTATCCCGTGTGGGGCGCCACTTTCCAGCCGCGCGCCGGGATCGCCAAGCACGACTGGGTGGCGTGGGGCTACGCCAGAGGGGCCCACGCGATGGGTGTCGACATCGTCCAAGGCTGTGAGGTGCTCGACTTCGTCACTGACGGAAACCGTGTCGTCGGAGTGGAAACCAACCGGGGCAGGATCAACGCGGGGCGGACGGCATTGTGCGCAGCGGGTCATTCCAGCGGGCTGGCCGCCAAGCTTGGCGTGCGGCTGCCGGTGCAGAGCCATCCCCTGCAGGCGCTGGTGTCTGAGCTGCTCGACCAGGTGCTCGACACGGTCGTGATGAGCAACACGGTCCATGTCTACGTCTCTCAAGCGCACAAGGGCGAGCTGGTCATGGGCGCCGGCATCGACTCCTACATCGGATACGGCCAGCGAGGCTCCTTTCCCGTCATCGAGCACCAAATGGCTGCGGCGATCGAACTCTTCCCGATCTTCGCGCGGGCCCATGTCCTGCGGACGTGGGCCGGCATCGTCGACGTGTGCCCCGACGCCTCCCCGATCGTCGGTCACCTTCCCCTCGACAACGCGTTCATCAACTGTGGCTGGGGAACCGGCGGCTTCAAGGCGACGCCGGGTGTCGGCTGGGTGTACGCGGACACCATCGCACATGATCGACCGCACGAGCTCGGCGAGCCGTTTGCGTTGACCCGCTTCGAGCACGGCTCCCTGATCGACGAGCACGGCGCCGCCGCCGTGGCCCACTGAGAGGCCAAACTGATGTTGTCGATCTGTTGCCCGTGGTGTGGATGGCGCGACGAACTCGAGTTCTCGTATGGCGGCCAGGCGCATGTCGCCTACCCTGCGAATCCTGCTGAACTCGACGATGCGTCCTGGTCGGAGTACATCTTCTTCCGCGACAACACCTTGGGATGGTTCCGTGAGCGTTGGGTGCATACGGCTGGCTGTCGCATGTGGTTCAACGCGATCCGGCATACGGTCACCAACGAGTTCGCTGCCTTCTACCGGCCCGGCGATCCCGTTCCCGAGATGCCTGTCGAGGTGGTGAGGTGACACAACCGATGCGGCTGAGCAGCGGTGGCGACATCTTCCGCGACAGGCCCTTGACCATCTCCTTCGACGGCCGTGATCTGGGGGGCTTCGAGGGCGACACATTGGCGTCCATCCTGGTGGCCAACGGCGTCAGGGTGTGCGCGCGGAGCATCTATGCCGGCCGACCACGTGGGCTGATGTCCAGCGGATCCGAAGAGGCGAATGTTTTCGTCCAGGTCGTCAGCGGCGCCGGCGAGCCGATGGTGCGGGCAACCGAGATCGAGGCGTATGACGGCTTGGTGACCGAATCCCTTGCCAGCAAGGGAAGACTGCTCGACCTTCCCGATACATCACGCTATGACAAACGCTTCATCCATGTGGAGACGTTGGTGGTGGGAGGCGGCCGTTCTGGCGTTGCTGCCGCTGCCGAGGCGGCACGCGCCGGCGGCCGCGTGCTCCTCGTGCACGACCGGGCCACCATCGCTCGCGGAGAAGGCGTCGAATCCGTGGTGGGCATGGGCGGACTCACGATCCTGACGCGGACGACCGCGACGGGTCTGCACGAGCACGGGTACGTCGTGGCGGTCGAACGGCGTACCGACCATCTCGCGGTGCCTCCCGAAACCTGGTCGCGGCAACGCCTTTGGAACATCCGCGCCAATGAGATCGTGCTCGCCACGGGTGCACACGAACGCCCCATCGCCTTTGCGGGCAACGATGTCCCCGGGGTGATGCTCGCTGCCTCGGCTGTGGATTACGTCACCCGCTTCGGCGTCCGGCCCGGCCGGCGCGCTGTGGTGTTCGGCTGCCATGACGGTGTAGTGGACGCCGCTCGCGCGCTGGCTGAAGCGGGGGTGGAGATCGCGCGCGTTGTCGACGCCCGTCCGTGGGCTGCGGACGAGGTCAAACAAGGAACAGAGGAAGGAAGTCTCGATGTGCGAGCGGGTGTGGTGATCGGCACCGCGAGCCTGCCGGACGGCACCTTGTCAGGAGCAGTGATCCAAGCTCGCGACGGTTCCGTCGAAACAGTCGCCTGCGACCTCCTGGCCGTGTCTGGTGGATGGAACCCAGCACTTCAGCTGCTCACCCACACGGGGGGGCGGACTCGTTGGGCGGACGAGGCGGCCGCTTTCGTGCCGTCACAAAGGCCCCAGCATGTGCGCGTGGTGGGCAAGGCTTCGGGGGAGTTCGCAGCTGCGCTGCGGCCTGAGCCGCTCTTCTGTGTCGATGGCCCTGGCAGCGACCCGGCAGACATCTTCCTCGACTTGCAGCGCGACGCGACGCTGGCTGACCTTCGCCGAGCTGTCGCAGCGGGCATGCGGTCGGTCGAACACGTCAAGCGCTTCACGACCATCTCCACCGCAGCCGACCAAGGACGCAGTTCGAGCGTGCTGACAGTCGGTGTGCTGTGTCAGGAGCTCGGCGTCCCGATGACCGAAGGGGTGACGACGACATACCGGCCGCCCTACACGCCTCTCACCTTCGCACTGCTTGCGGGCCGCGATCGGGGCTACCTCGCGGACCCGGAGCGCGTCAGTCCCATCCAAGATTGGCATGTCGCGCACGGAGCTGCGTTCGAGGACGTGGGCCAGTGGAAGCGACCTTGGTACTTCCCTGCGTACGACGGCGAGTCGCTGCACGACGCGGTGGCGCGCGAGTGCGCCGCCACCCGATCGAGTGTCGGCATGATGGATGCCTCGACTCTCGGCAAGATCGAGATGTACGGCCCCGATGTCGGTGAGTTCCTGGACCGCATCTACACGAACCTGATGTCGACCCTCGCGGTCGGCAAGGTTCGGTATGGCGTGATGGCTGCCGTGGACGGGATGGTCCTCGACGACGGCACGGTCGCTCGGCTCTCCGACAACCGTTGGATCCTGACCACGACGACCGGCAATGCGGCCAAGGTGTTGGACTGGCTCGAGGAGTGGCTGCAGACCGAGTGGCCCGATCTCGATGTGCGCTGCACGTCGGTAACGGAGCACTGGGCGACGGTTGCGGTTGTGGGTCCGCGGTCGCGTGAGGTGGTCGCGGCTATCGCTCCCGGTCTCGACGTCTCCAACGAGGCGTTCGGCTTCATGGAGTGGCGCGACGCGATGGTCGGCGACTGTGCGGCCCGGGTCATGCGCATCTCCTTTTCCGGGGAGCTGGCCTTTGAGGTCAACGTCGACGGCTGGCGCGGCCAAGCGCTGTGGGAGGTGATCTATGAGGCCGGGCAGCCGTACGGCATCACGCCTTATGGCACCGAGACCATGCACGTGCTGCGTGCCGAGAAGGGCTACCCGATCATGGGTCAAGACACCGACGGCACGGTGATTCCGCAGGACCTCGGCATGAGCTGGGTCGTGTCGAAGAAGAAGCCGGACTTCGTGGGCAAGCGCTCCTATTCACGTGCCGACGCCGCGCGCGAGGGGCGCAAGCAGCTGGTCGGCCTGATCCCCTCGGATGGCTCTAGTCCGCTGATGGAAGGCGCGCAACTTGTGGAGACAGGCGTCGACCTCACTCGAGTGCCGGTGCCGATGGTCGGCCACGTCACTTCGGCGTACGACTCAGTGTCGCTGGGCTCACCGTTTGCCCTTGCCCTGTTGGCCGACGGGGCCAACCGTCACGGCGAGGAGCTGCAAGCTGTCGACGAGCTCGTCGGCACCCGCGTGCGGGTGACGAGTCCGGTGCCATATGACCCCGAGGGGGCACGCCGCGATGGGAACTGAGGCACTGCGGCGCCGTGCGCCGCTCGGGCCGCTGGCCGAGGAGCTCGAGCGGGTCTGCGCTGGGGAGCGTTTCGCATGTCACCAGGATGCCTTCCGCCAGCTCACGGAACTTCGCTGTGCGGACGGTGCTGAGCAGGAGGCGGCTGAGATCGTGGGCGCCGAGCTCCCCAGCATCGGGTTGACCGCGGAATTGGGGGGCACTCTGGTGCTCGGCCTTGGGCCCGGCTGGTGGATGACGGACTCACCAGCTGACACGCCGACCCTGCCGGGATCGGCGCGGGTGTCGATCGTCGACGTCTCGGCTCAGCGCACGCCGCTGGACCTGGCCGGCTCAGCTGCTCGAGACGTGATCTCGCATGGGTGCTCTCTCGACATACACCCTGATCATTTCGCCGTGGGGGCGACCACTCAGACCTTGCTGGCCAAAGCAGGTGTCATGTTGGCGCGCACAGATGTCGATGCCTACCGGGTGTGGGTGCGGGCGTCCTTCGCACGCTATTTGGCAGCGTGGATCATCGACGCTTCGCTCGAGTACCGCTGAAGTAAGGGCTGCTAGCCGATCAGACCCAATGCCTGTACGGCGTCCCGTTCCTCCGCCAGCTCAGCGGCGCTGGCGTCGATGCGGGCTCGTGAGAAGTCGTCAATGTCCAGGCCTTGCACGATCTCCCAATCGCCATTGCTGGTCGTGACTGGGAAAGAAGACACGAGTCCCTCGGGTACTCCATAAGACCCATCCGACACGACCGCCATGGAAGACCAGTCACCGCTGGGTGTGCCTTTCAACCAGTCGCGCGCCGCATCGACGGTGGCGCTGGCCGCGCTGGCCGCACTTGATGCTCCTCGTGCCTCGATGATCGCCGCACCCCGCTTCTGGACCGTCGGGATGAAGTCGTTCTCCAGCCAGGCTTGGTCATCGACCATCTCAGCGGCGTTCTGGCCATTGACCTCAGCATGGAAGATATCGGGATACTGCGTGGCGGAGTGGTTACCCCAGATCGTCATCTTCTTGATGTCGTTGACGGTCGCACCGGCCTTGGCTGCCAACTGCGCCAGCGCGCGGTTGTGATCGAGCCGGGTCAGCGCGGAGAAGCGTTCCATCGGAATGTCCGGTGCGTTGCTCATAGCGATCAGGGCGTTGGTGTTGGCTGGATTGCCGGTCACGGCGATACGGATGTCGTCGGCCGCGTTGTCATTGAGCGCTTTGCCCTGGCCGGTGAAGATCGCCCCGTTGGCCTCGAGCAAGTCCCCCCGCTCCATGCCCTTCGTTCGTGGCCGCGCCCCCACGAGCAAGGCCAAGTTGACTGCGCTGAAGATGGTGTTGGGGTCGTCGCCGATCTCCACGCCGGCCAAAGTGGGAAACGCGCAGTCATCGAGCTCCATGACCACGCCCTCTAGGGCCTTCAACGCCGGAGTGATCTCTAACAGGCGCAACTCGATCGGCGTTTCCGGACCAAGCAGCGAACCGCTGGCGAGACGGAAGAGAAGGCTGTAGCCGATCTGGCCGGCCGCACCGGTCACGGCCACCTTGACGGGAGTTGCGCTCACTGCTGGCTCCTGATGAAGAGGGGGTACGGCGACGTACTCGCGACGCTAGCAAGGCCGCCTTCCCACGTCGCTCCAGGGTCCGCAGTCGCAAGGTGCTACGTATGTAGCATGACGGATGTTGGTGCTCGGGATCTGCGCAATGACACCGCGGGGCTGGTCCGCCGTGCTGCTAGCGGCGAGGAGATTGTCATCACGGTTCGTGGGCGCCCCGCCGCTCGGTTGACAGCGTTGACCGGGCCGCCGCGACGTCGCTGGCTGACGCGGGAAGAGTTGATACGTCGGTTGGCTCAGGCGGACCCCGGACTAAGGGCTGACCTTGCGGCTCTGGATCGAGATACAACCGATGATCTCGATCATCTGCTGTGATTGACACAGCGCCACTGAGAGGCATTATCGACACCTCTGTCTTCCTCGCTCACGAAACGGGTCGTCCGCTCGACACGCAGGGTTTGCCGGCACATGGATCGATCTCGGTTGTGAGTCTCGCCGAGTTGGAAGTCGGCGTGCTTCTCGCCGCTGACGTCAAGGCCACGGCTCGAAGGCTGGTCACGCTTGACTCGGTGTCCGAGATGGCAGTCCTGCACATCGATGAGCAGGTGGCCAGACACTGGGCTCTGCTTAGAGCTGAGCTTGCCCAAAGCAATCGGCGGATAAATGTGAACGACATCTGGATTGCCGCCACGCCATCGCTCATGACCTCCCCGTTGTCACGCAGGATACGGATTTCGATGCGATCGCCGAGATAGGCGGCTTGAGCATCGTCCGGGTCTAGTTGCAGTGGCTGTGCCTGGTACGGCGTACCCCACTGAGCAACGGGCACAACGGTGGCTCATATCAGTTCCGGCATCAGCTATCTTGATGTCAAGAATAATTCGGACGCCGAACACGGGAGTGAAACGTGGCGAAGATCAAGGTGCAGAATCCGGTCGTCGAACTCGACGGCGACGAGATGACGCGGATCATCTGGCAGTTCATCAAGGACCGCCTGATCCATCCCTACCTCGATGTCGATCTCGAGTACTACGACCTCAGCATCCAGAGCCGCGACGCCACCGACGACCAGATCACCGTCGACGCGGCCAACGCCATCAACAAGCACGGCGTTGGCGTCAAGTGCGCGACCATCACCCCCGACGAGGCGCGGGTCGTTGAGTTCGACCTCAAGAAGATGTGGCTGTCTCCCAACGGAACCATCCGCAACGTCCTCGGCGGAGTCGTCTTCCGCGAGCCGATCATCATCAGCAACATCCCGCGCCTCGTGCCCGGTTGGACCAAGCCGATCATCATCGGTCGTCATGCCCACGGCGACCAGTACAAGGCCACCAACTTCAAGGTCCCCGGCGCCGGCACCGTCACCTTGACCTACACGCCTACGGACGGCTCAGAGCCCATCGAGATGGAGGTCGTCCAGATGCCCGCGGACGGTGGCGTCGTCATGGGCATGTACAACTTCAACAAGTCGATCGAGGACTTCGCGAAGGCGTCGTTCTCCTACGGCCTGCAGCGCGGATATCCCGTCTACCTGTCGACCAAGAACACCATCCTCAAGGCGTATGACGGCACCTTCAAGGACATCTTCCAGCGCGTCTTCGACGAGGACTTCAAGACCGACTTCGACGCAGCCGGACTGACGTACGAGCACCGCCTCATCGACGACATGGTGGCGGCCGCCATGAAGTGGGAGGGGGGCTACGTCTGGGCTTGCAAGAATTACGACGGTGATGTGCAGTCCGACACCGTCGCCCAGGGCTTCGGCTCACTCGGACTGATGACCTCGGTCCTGATGACGCCGGATGGCAACACCGTCGAGGCCGAGGCAGCGCATGGCACCGTGACGCGTCACTTCCGCCAGCACCAGCAGGGCAAACCGACTTCGACCAACCCCATCGCCTCGATCTTCGCCTGGACCGGTGGTCTCAAGCATCGCGGCAAGCTGGACGGCACTCCCGAGGTCACCGGGTTCGCTGAGGCGCTCGAACAGGTCTGCGTGCAGACCGTTGAGGAAGGCAAAATGACCAAGGATCTGGCGCTCCTGGTGGGACCCGACCAGAACTGGCTCACCACGGAGGAGTTCCTGGCTGCCCTCGACGACAACCTGCACAAGAAGATGGCCTGACCTACCCGCGAAGCACGGACTGCGTACAACTCGCAGTCAACTGAGACGGTGCGCGCCCTGTGCGGGTTGAGGTGTCCAGATCGTCGGCCGCTGCCACCCGTGTGCGTCGTACGACGATTCGACCCGACTCGTCACCGACTCGACGTCATCGGCCCGGCACAATACAACTGCGCAACCACCGAACCCGCCGCCCGTCATACGAGCGCCGAGCGCCCCGCCGTCGAGCGCGGCGTCGACGAGCACATCCAACTCCTCGCAGGAGATCTCGAAGTCGTCTCGCATCGACTCGTGAGAAGCGGTCAGGTAGGCGCCGATGTCGGCCGGGGTGCCGGAGTCGAGGATTGCGGCCACCCGCTGCACCCGATCGATCTCGCTCACGACGTGATGGGCGCGGCGACGCTGGCGGTCGTCTTGCAGCGAGGCCACCTGCTCCAGCGTCGCGTCGCGTAACGACTCCAGGCCGAGGTCGTCTGCAGCCGCCTCACAGTCGCTGCGCCGGTCGCCGTACTCACTGCCGACGAGCGAGTGCCGGGCATGACTGTCGATGAGCAGCAACGTCATGTTGGCCGCGGCGGGAGCGAACGGAATCGATCGGGTCTCCATCGAGCGGCAGTCGAGCAGCAGCAGGTGCTCGGACTCGCACAGCATCGAGGCGAGCTGGTCCATCGTGCCGGTCGGCACCCCGACGAAGTCGTTCTCGGCGACGCGAGACACGTCAGCGAGCTCGCGGGGGTCAAGACCGAGCGAGCATTCGTCGTTGATCGCCGACGCAACCGAGCAGGTCAGCGAAGCCGAGGACGACAATCCCGCTCCCAGCGGCACGTTGCTGGACAACGCGATGTCGAGGCCCGGCAGCGTCGCGCCTCGTTGCTGCAGCGACCAGACGACACCAGCGACGTAGGCGGCCCAGTCCTCGACCTCGCCGGGGGAGATCGCCGTAGCGAACTCGACGCCGCCGACGTCCTCCGACACCACTCGCACCGCATCATCTGACCGGGTGCTCACGCGGGCCCTGGTGACGAACGGCAGGGCAAAGGGCAAGACCAAGCCGTCGTTGTAGTCGACGTGCTCGCCGATCAGGTTGACGCGGCCGGGAGCCGCCCAGGTGCTCGTCATGTCGCGAGGTTAGAGCGTGGCGTGCGGGTTCGCACGCCCGTTCCTCTTGACTTTCGCCGGCGTGGCTAGGGTGACGGTGATGAGTGAACGCGAGATCTTGATCTGGGAGCTGTTTGGATCGGCGAGCCGCCAACTGGCGCAGGCCGTCGCCGACGACGTCGCCGACACCGGTCACACGCTTCGCAGCGTGCAGCAGTTCTGTGCCGGCAAGGTTGGCGAGGTCAGGACCGCCGTGATCTACGAGAAGAGTCGTTCGCTGGTGAAATGCGACTATGTATGGAGACGCACTGACCGCTGGATCAACTTCCCGTGGAGCGACAAGAATCCGGTCGTACGACGAGGCAACGCAGTCCTGGACGCCTGACAGGTCGACCCACCGACGAGGCGGTCATCGGCCAGAGGCCGTTTTCGCCACGTGCCCCTTCTCATGAAGAGCCCTGCTCCCACTCGGACTTGAGCAGGTCGAAGCGGATCAAGCCGACCACCGAGCCGTCGTACAGGTCATAGCACCTGCGGTCACGTCCGGTCTCGGTGAAGCCGCAAGCTCGGGCAACGGCCTGCGAGCCGGCGTTGCCTTCGGCCGTGCCGAGACTGAGGCGCTCGAGGCCGAACCCATCCTTGTCCTCTGGAGTGAAAGCGTGGGTGGTGGCGAGCCGTAACGCTTGGCTCAGTAGGCCTCGTCTTCTCGCGTCGGGATGCGTGCGATAGCCAACCTCAGCCGATTTGTAGTCGAGGCTCCGCAAGCCGAACATGCTGAGGCTGCCGAGATATCGGTCCGTCACTGGTTCGGCGATGGTCCAACTCACAGACGCTCCGGTCGACGGCCCTACGCACCGCTCGGCAAGCGCGCGCCGGTAGGCCCCAGGTGTGCGTGGGAACGGGATGGTAGCGAGCCACCGCATCGACTCAGGATCGGTCGCGCTCTCGATGAACCGTTGCTCGTCGAAGGAATTCATCTCCCGCAGTACGACGTCGGGACCGGTCAGTCGGGGAACCTCCAGCCAGCGAGTCTTCGGCTCGCGCGAGTCGTCACGGTGGAGCATCCCGAACCATCCGTCCAGCAGCTGACCTCGGTGGTCGAGCCAGGCGGTGAGGGTGCCGCCAAAGGTGAATCCGGCTCGCCAGGCCACGCGGCGGGACGCTTCGTTGCCGATATTCGCCATCCAGATCACGTTCTCGAAGCCGCATTCGGCGAAGCCGTAGTCCAGCAACAGCTTCGTTGCCGTGGTCACGACTCCGCGTCCCCGGATGTCTGGGTGTGCGCCGAAGGCGATCTCGGCCCGGCCGCCACCCTCGTCGCGCAGGGAGATCGATCCGCTGAAGCGGCGCTGCCCGTCGGGATGCGTCGACTCGATGGCGAACACCCGCCCCTTGCCGGAACGCCAAGCCTCGGGGATCTGCTGTGTCACCCATTCTCGGCCCATCGCGGTGTCGTATCCCAAGGGAGCCGTCGTGAACTCGATCGACACCGGATCGTTGCACTGCTCGACGATGCCGCCGACATCGTCCAAACGGTGGGCGCGAAGGACGACGTCGCCCTGGGTGAGGGTGGGTACGTCCTCGGGGAACCTCATCGCCATACCCTGCCCTGCAAGGATCGACCGCTCAAGTCGTTTAGATCAGCGCAGGGGTGAAACGCTAAACCCGTGTCGGCTCGGCTGGGTGTACTGGGTCAGTGCGCAGTAGTCAGCCGATACGCTTGACGCCATGGACGGCAACGATTCGCCGGGCGACTCCTTCGGGAGTAGCCCAGATGACCCTCTTGGCAGTTTGGACGAGCCTCTTAGACCTGAGTGCCGCTGTGCCGAGCCTCCCGTGAGTGAGGTTACGCGGTGAGCGGCACGTTAAGAGACATCGCTCTCGTCGCAGCGTTCATTTTGGTCGGCAGTCTCTTCGTATTGGCTGAAATGGCGCTCGTCTCGCTGCGTGACAGCCAAGCCAAAGCCCTTGCGGACAGGGGCCGCCGAGGTGCTTCTGTTGCCGCGCTGCACCATGACCCCAACCGATTCCTGGCCGCCGTCCAGGTAGGTGTGACGCTGTCCGGCTTCCTTTCGGCCGCCTTCGGAGGTGCCAGACTGAGCGGCAGGCTCGCCCCGGTCTTCGAGGGGTGGGGATTGTCGGAGAACTGGGCCAACACAACGGCTCTGGTTCTCATCACGCTCATCATTTCCTACGCCTCGCTCGTCGTGGGAGA
Source organism: Nocardioidaceae bacterium (assembly GCA_013696975.1). Lineage (GTDB taxonomy): Bacteria > Actinomycetota > Actinomycetes > Propionibacteriales > Nocardioidaceae > JACCZJ01. Next base: position 14,635 of record JACCXO010000042.1, read on the forward strand.
GCTGGTGCCCAAGCGCTTCGGTCTGCAAAGAGCGGAGTCAGTATCGCTACTGGTGGCGCCGACGGTGGATCGGATCGCGAAACTCGCTCGTCCGGTGATCTGGATACTCTCCGCCTCGACCAACGTCGTGGTTCGTCTGCTCGGAGGCGACCCCAAGGCGCAGCGTGAACAGATCAGTGACGCGGAGATCCGGGACCTCGTGTCGGGGTCTGAGACATTGGGAGCTGAGGAGCGCCAGATCGTGCAGGACGTCTTCGAGGCGGGTGACCGACAGATCCGTGAGGTGATGGTCCCGCGCACCGAAGTCGACTTCATCGATGTGCGGACGCCCGCCTATAAGGCGGCGCAGTTCGCTTTAGAACGACCGCACTCGCGTTATCCGGTGATCGGTGAGTCGTCAGACGACGTCGTGGGCTTTGTGCACGTTCGCGATCTCTTTAACCCGGACCTGGTGGGACGCTCGGTGCGCGTTCAGGAGATCACGCGTGAGGTGCTCCTGCTGCCGTCCACGCGACCGATCCTTTCGGCGCTCAGCGACATGCGCCGCGAGGGATCGCACCTTGCCATCGTCGTGGATGAATACGGCGGCACGGCGGGCATCATCTCGCTGGAGGACCTCGTCGAAGAGCTCATCGGCGACATCCGGGACGAGTATGACGCAGAAGAACCGGAGATCACGAGATCGCTCACCGGAGAGCTCGAGCTCGACGGGTTGCTCAACTTGGACGACTTCAAGGATGAGACCGGTCTGGTGTTGCCCGACGGGCCCTACGAAACGGTGGCCGGCTACATCGTGCAGCAACTCGGCCACGTGCCCGACACAGGGGAGTCGACAGCGATCGACGGCCACATGCTGACGGTGTTGGAGCTCGACGGACGACGTATCTCCCGTGTCAAGGTCGAGGCAACCGGCGATGAACCTGCACCGGCTGGCCCCGCTCTCAACGGCGCTACCGCCACTCCTTCGGACGGAGATCATCGGGCGGGTGTCTCTGGCAACGAACGCTCGGCGTCGGTCGAGACGCACACCTGAGATCCGGTCCCAGGCGACGGTACGACGCGTCGTACACCTCGCGGACGAACTCCTGGCTGCTCACGCCGGCCTACCTCCGAGTCCAGTCTGCTGTAGTGACGGTCACAACAAGACAACACGCGACGGCCGCGCCTGGTTTGCCGAGGCGCAGGCGAATGTGCACCACCGGAGTCTTTTGGCACAATGACCGGCATGCCAGAGCCTGCCCCCGTCCCTGCGCGTCCGCGGGTCCTCTCGGGGATCCAACCCACCGCTGACTCCCTCCACCTCGGCAACTATCTGGGGGCGGTCCGGCAATGGGTGGCTCTTCAGTTCGACCACGACGCCTTCTACTGCATCGTCGACATGCACGCGATCACCGTCGAGCACGATCCCGAAGTGCTTCGGCGACGTACCCTCGGCGCTGCCGCCCAGCTGCTTGCCTTGGGACTGGACCCCAAGCAGTGCACGCTGTTCGTGCAGTCACGGGTCCCTGAGCACGCCCAGCTTGCCTGGGTGCTGGGGTGCCTGACAGGTTTCGGTGAGGCGGCCCGCATGACCCAGTTCAAGGACAAGGCGGGCAAGGGCGGTCAGGATCGTACGTCGGTCGGGCTGTTCACCTACCCGGTCTTGCAGGCGGCCGACATCTTGCTCTACCAGGCGAACCGCGTGCCGATCGGCGAGGACCAACGCCAACACCTCGAGCTGACCAGGGACCTGGGGGGACGGTTCAACTCCCGGTTCGGCGAGACCTTCGTGCTGCCGGAGCCACACATCCTGAAAGAGACCGCCAAGATCCTCGACCTGCAGGATCCATCAGCCAAGATGAGCAAGTCGGCCTCCTCGCCAGCCGGTCTCGTTGAGCTGCTGGAGGAGCCTCAGCGAGCGGCGAGGAAGATCCGCTCAGCTGTCACGGACTCCGGTCGCGAGGTAAACTTCGACCCGGAGACAAAGCCCGGAGTCTCCAACTTGCTGACCATCTACTCCACGCTCACCGGGCGCACAATCGACGACATCATCAACGAGTACGACGGTCGTGGTTACGGCGATCTCAAAGCAGACCTGGGCGGGATCGTCGAGGACTTCGTCACGCCCTTCCGACAGCGCACGGTTGAGCTGCTCGACGACAGGGCGGAGCTCGAATCGGTTCTCATCGAGGGAACCGACCGGGCTCGCGAGGTGGCGAGTGGGACGCTGGCCGACGTCTACGACCGCGTTGGCTTCGTGCGGGCTCGATGACACGTGGCAGAGCGGTAGGGTCGCAACAATGTCCGTGATCGGCGTAGCGATAGCCGTTCCTGAGCCTTATGCGACCGAGCTGAAGGTTCACCGTGCGGCGTTCGGAGACTCGCAAGCCGCGTCGATTCCCACGCATATGACGCTGGTGCCTCCAACGGACGTCGGCGATGCCCTCGACGTGGTGTTCAGGCACCTCGGTGCTGTGGCTTGCCGACATGCTCCCTTCACCATGCGGCTGCGTGGCACGGCGACCTTTCGACCGATCTCTCCGGTCGTGTTCGTCAGTGTCATCGAGGGGATCTCAGCTTGCGAGCTGCTCGCCGACGACATCAGACGAGGCCCACTCGAGCAGCGTTACTCATTTCCCTACCATCCACACGTCACCATCGCTCACCACGTCGAAGACGCTGCACTCGACTTCGCCTATGAAAAGCTCTCCGACTATGACGCGTCCTTTGCGGTTGAGTCCTTTCAGCTCTACGAGCACGGCGCTGACGGCGTCTGGCGTCCCGTCTCCGGCTTTATGCTAAGCGCCGGCGTTTGAACTCGAGGAACTAAAAGGGAGATCCATGGCCGAGGACAAGCCAGACATGATGACCCGGATCAAGGCGCGGGTGCAGGCCGCGCGCGAGCGTTTCCCCTTCCTCGATCACCTGATTGCGATGGTCGGGCACTACAACAAGGTCGAAGGGAACGTTCTCGCCGGCGCTGCGACCTACTTCGGCTTTCTCTCGTTCTTTCCGATCCTGGCGCTGGCGTTTGCAGTGGTGGGCTATGTCAGTGTCGCCTACCCAGAAGCGGAGGAGAACCTTGTTGAGGCAATCGAGCAGATTTTCCCCGGCATCGTCAGCTCCAGCGACAAAGAGGGCACGATCAGCCTCACAGACATCGAGAACTCCAAGGATGCCGCCGGGATCATCGGCTTCTTCGGAGTCCTCTACTCAGGTCTGAACTGGATTTCCGGGTTGCGCACAGCCCTGCAGGACGCGTTCGAGATCCCTCGGGAGAAGAAGGGCAACTTCTTCGTAGGCAAGGGAATCGACTTGATGGCCCTGGTGGTCATTGGTGCCATTTTGATCGTCTCCGTCGGTATCACTGGCGTCGTGCAAGGCTTCGCGGACACGGTGCTCGGGTGGATAGGGCTCACGGACACGCTGCTCGGCCCATTGCTGATCAGGGTGTTTGCAGTCGTGCTCGGGGTCGCGTCCAGCACGGTCTTGTTCGTCGTCATGTACAAGTTGCTCGGCCGTCCCAACCTGCCAGCCAAACCGCTGTGGCAAGGCGCGCTGCTTGGCGCCGCCGGCTTCGAGGCGCTCAAGCTGATCGCCGTGAACGTGCTTGGTGCTGCCGGCGGATCGGCAGTTGCGCCGCTTGCGATCGCCATCACCTTGGTGATCTGGATCAACTACTTCACGAGGCTCATCGTGTACGGCGCGTCGTGGGCCGTGACGTCGCCGCTCGCACACGACACGATCGAACGTCGTAGTGACGCGTCCTCGGCAGCAGTCGCTCGGGCGGACTTCGCCGATGAGGAGGCGCGCGTCACCCCCGCGGCAGCCATGGCGCTGCGAGATGCGGACGCCGGGCCGGCCGGGCGCTTCGACGCCGGCAGTGCGGTGATGGGTGCGGCTGCTGCCTTCGTTGCCGCTGCGTTCTTCTGGCGGCGAGAGTGAACCGCTGATGATGAGTCGTCGGCTACGACGCGCAGATGTCGAGGAGGCGGCATTTCGTCTGGGTGGCGCGGTTCGTCGTACCCCGGTCATGACGCTTGCCCCGGAGGAAACCGGCCTGGATGGCCAGGTGGCCTTGAAGCTCGAGCTGTTGCAGCACAGCGGGTCTTTCAAGGCACGCGGGGCTTTGAACTCGGTGCTTTCCTTGGCACCCGGCACTGCGGCCGTGTGCGCTGCCTCGGGTGGCAACCACGGGGGAGCGGTGGCGTGGGCGGCGCAGCGCAGGGGCATCGCCGCCGACGTGTTCGTGCCGGCCACCGCTCCGGCGACGAAGGTCGAACGCATCCGTGACTACGGCGCGCGTGTCCACCTCGTCGAGGGAACGGTGAAGGAAGCGCTGACGTCCTGTCTGGACTTCTCGCAGGCAGAGAATGCGCCTCTTATCCACCCTTACGACGCGTTCGAGACAGTGGCTGGAGCGGGCACGCTGGGACTGGAGCTCGAGGAGCAAGTGCCGGAGGTTGACCTGGTGGTCGTCGCATGCGGAGGAGGGGGCTTGTATGCCGGCTTGGCCGCCTCGCTCGAGGGAGTGGCTCAGGTGCAGCCGGTCGAGCCTCATCGTTGCCCGTGCCTGGCAGCGGCGCTCGCGGCCGGTCAGCGGGTCGAGGTCGCCGTCGGTGGGGTCGCCGTCGACTCGCTGGGCGCCGCTTCGGTTGGTGAGATCGCCTTCGCGTCTGCCCAGGAGTCAGGGGTGAAGCCGGTCCTGGTTGCTGACGAGGAGATCACGGCCGCCCGCCTCTTCTTGTGGCAACGCTTGCGCATCCTGGCCGAGCCCGGTGCTTGTGTGGCGCTGGCCTCGGTGTTGGGCGGTCAGACCGCCATACGTGCTGGGCAAACCGCCGCCGTCGTCATCTCCGGCGGCAACAACACAACGATCCCCGGTCCTGGTTGAGAGCGTGGTCAGCGGCGGAAGATCAGGGCGCGCTTGACCTCTTGGATCGCCTTCGTCACCTCAATGCCGCGCGGGCATGCCTCGGTGCAGTTGAAGGTGGTGCGGCAACGCCAAACGCCTTCGTTGTCGTTGAGGATCTCGAGCCGCTGGTCTTTGCCCTCGTCGCGGCTGTCGAAGATGAACCGGTGGGCGCCCACGATCGCCTGAGGACCGAAGTACTGACCATCAGCCCAGTAGACCGGGCAGGACGTGGTGCACGCTGCACACAGGATGCACTTGGTGGTGTCGTCGAAGCGATCGCGGTCTTTTTGGGACTGGATGCGCTCGCGAGTCGGTTCGTTGCCACCAGTGATGAGGAAAGGCATCACCGACTTGTAGGCGGCGAAGAACGACTCCATGTCGACGACGAGATCTTTGAGCACTGGCAGGCCCTGGATCGGCTCGACCGTGATGGGCTTGCCCGAGTTGACGTCCTTGAGCAGCGTCTTGCAGGCCAGCCGGTTGCGACCGTTGATGCGCATCGCATCCGAGCCGCACACTCCATGGGCGCAGGACCGGCGGAACGTCAGCGTGCCGTCTTGGTCCCACTTGATCGTGTGCAGGGCGTCGAGCACGCGGTCGGTCGGCTGCTGCACGACCGAGAACGTCTCCCATGAAGCATCCTCGGAGACCTCGGGGTTGTAGCGGCGGATCTTGAGGGTGACATCCATCAGTACTTGCGCTCCATGGGGCGGTATCGGGTCTGCACGACGGGCTTGTAGTCGAGCCGGATCGACTCCGAACCATCATCGCCGACCTGGCGGTAGGCCATCGTGTGCCGCATGAAATTGACGTCGTCTCTAGTGGCGTAGTCCTCGCGGAAGTGACCGCCACGCGATTCGTTGCGAGCCAGCGCCGAGACGACCAGCACCTCCGCGAGTTCAATCAAGAAGCCGAGCTCAACCGCCTCGAGAAGGTCGGTGTTGAAGCGCTTGCCCTTGTCCTGAACGGAGACATTGCGGTAGCGCGTCTTGAGCCCTTCGATGTCTGACAGTGCCTGTTTGAGTGACCCCTCGGTGCGATACACCTGCGCGTTGAGGTCCATGGTCGCCTGCAGTTCGCCCCGGATAGCGGCCACCCGCTCGCTGCCCGCGCCATCGCGCATCGACTCGATGAGGTGTACGACGAACGCCGCCGCGTTTTCGGGCAGGTCGAGCTGGGGAGCTGACCGGGCATAGATCGCGGCATTGATACCCGCCCGTTTGCCGAAGACGTTGATGTCGAGCAGTGAGTTGGTGCCAAGCCGGTTGGCGCCATGCACCGACACACAGGCCACCTCGCCGGCGGCATACAGACCCGGCACGATGTCTTCGTTGCTGGACAGTGCCTCGGCGGCGATGTTAGTGGGGACTCCACCCATCGCATAGTGCGCGGTGGGGAAGACGGGGATCGGCTCGTCATACGGTTCGACCCCGAGGTAGGTGCGAGCGAACTCGGTGATGTCGGGCAGCTTCGCGTCGATCTGCTCTTTGGGCAGGTGAGTCAGGTCGAGCATGACGTAGACACCTTCTGGCCCGCAGCCGCGGCCTTCGCGTACCTCGTTGGCCATCGCTCGCGCCACCATGTCGCGAGGCGCCAGGTCCTTGATGGTGGGGGCGTAGCGCTCCATGAAACGCTCGCCGTCCTTGTTGCGCAAGATTCCACCCTCACCACGGGCGGCCTCTGACAAGAGCACCCCCAGCCCAGCCAGGCCGGTCGGGTGGAACTGGAAGAACTCCATGTCCTCCAGGGGCAGGCCTTTTCGCCATACGATGCCCATGCCGTCACCGGTGAGCGTGTGGGCGTTGGACGTCGTGCGGAAGACTTTGCCGAAGCCTCCGGTCGCGAGCACGACGGCCTTGCCGGAAAAGACGTGGATCCCTCCGGTGGCGAGCTCGTAGGCCACCACGCCAGACGCCCGGCCCGCAGTCAGCAGCAGGTCGAACACATAGAACTCGTTGAAGAAGTCGACGTCCTGCTTGACGCATTGCTGGTAGAGCGTCTGCAAGATCATATGACCAGTGCGGTCGGCAGCGAAGCACGAGCGGCGCACCGGTGCCTCGCCGTGTTGACGGGTGTGCCCACCGAAGCGGCGCTGGTCGATGCGACCCTCGGGGGTGCGGTTGAAGGGCAACCCCATTTTCTCGAGGTCGAGCACCGCGTCGATCGCCTCTTTGCACATCACCTCGGCGGCGTCCTGGTCGACGAGGTAGTCGCCACCCTTGACGGTGTCGAAGGTGTGCCACTCCCAGTTGTCGTCCTCGACGTTGGCGAGTGCTGCGCACATGCCGCCCTGCGCCGCTCCGGTGTGCGAACGAGTCGGGAACAGCTTGGTGAGTACGGCGGTCCGCGCTCGGCTCGAAGACTCGAGAGCAGCGCGCATCCCGGCGCCACCAGCGCCCACGATCAAGACATCGTACGAGTGAAACTCAATGTCCATGAGCGGCGCCTTACTGGCAGACGCTGAGCGTCGAGTCGGGGTCGATGCATGGGTCGAATGTGAAGATCACCAGGGTGCCGAGCACGATCACGACGATCGAGGCGAGATAGAGCAGCGACTTGAGCCAGAAGCGGGTGCCGTCGCGTTGGGCGTAATCGTTGATGATCGTGCGGAGGCCGTTGGTGCCGTGGAGCTGTGCGAGCCACAGCATGATCAGGTCCCACGACTGCCAGAACGGGCTGGACCACTTGCCGGCCACGAACGCGAAGTCGACGGCGTGGATACCGTCACCCAGCATGAGGTTGACGAAAAGGTGAGCGATGATGAGCACCACCAGCAGCACACCGGAGAGACGCATGAAGATCCACGAGTAGAGCTCGAAGTTGCTCTTGCTGGCGCGGTTTCGGGGCGCCTGGATTACCGGGGTGGAGGTCGTCATATCAGTGTCCGAACACGATCGAGAGATGGCGTATTGCGAACGGGATGAAGAACAGCAAGAAGACACCGACCACGCCGTAGGAAAGCTGTCTTTGGTAGCGCGGCCCTTGTGACCAGAAGTCGATGAGCACTACCCGCAAGCCGTTGAAGGCGTGGTAGAGAACGGCGGCGACGAGGCCCGCCTCGAGAACGCCGACGACCGGGTTCTTGTAGGTGCTCATGATGTCGTTGTATGCCTCGGGCGAGACCCGTACGAGTGCGGTGTCGAGCACGTGAGCGAAGAGGAAGAAGAAGATCAAGACGCCGGTGACGCGGTGAGCCACCCACGACCACATGCCTTCGTGGCCTCGGTAAAGCGTTCCTGCTGGCATGCTGGCCACGCGAGTCGCCACTCCTGTTCAATCCGACATTGATGGGCCGGGCTGCGCGGCTCGAAGGCGAAATTCCCGCCGCGGAGTTGTCACGCAGTCTTGTCCACAGGTTATCGGGCGAAGGTAGGGAAGCCGTCATCAGTCCGTGTGAGATCACTCTCGTGCTGCACCCGCGACTGAATCAGTTCGCGCGCCAAGCTGATCAGGCGGCTTTGCGGACCTTGTTGGTGCCGGTGTGGTCGACGGTGAGGATGCGTCCGGAGGGAGATTTCCAGACGAAGACGCCGTTGAAGGGTTGTCGGACCTGCCATCGGCTGTGGGTTTGATCCGATGATGGAATCTGGTCATCGGCCCGAGGTTGTCGAGCCTGGTCTGTCCGGGGGGTCCGCCTTCGCCGGGATCCTGATAGGCCTCGGTGTGGTCGAGGTCGCGTCTTCGGCTGGTGTTGGTGGCGTAGGGGAACACGTCGACGGGACTGCGCAGATGCGCGGCTTCACGAATTCGGTCAGGAATCTCGTAGCAGTCAACCGGTGTTGTCTGCTCCAGATCGATCACAGGTCGGATCGTCACGTGGCAGTGACTTAAGAAGCGCCGCGCCTGATCGATCGTGACCGGCCCGACGCCTTCGAACCTGGCCATTCCTGAGCTATCGCGTGTGAAGGAGTTCTGATCGAGATGAACGTAGAGAGTTGCCGGCGGGCGGGAGTCGCTGCGGGAGGCGGGGCGGCCCGCTGTCGTTCCGGGCTCGCCAGGCTGCGCTGCAGAAGGTTCGTCCCCTCTGCTCACAGCTGGGTCTGCGATCAGCGCAGCCGCCTGGTCAAACAGGTCAAGTGCTCGCTGGGG
>JACCXO010000105.1 GCA_013696975.1 Nocardioidaceae bacterium
CCCGGTCGAAGTTGCTGACACCCAGTTGACGCAGCGCCTCCTCATCGGTCGCATCCGCCTGGGCGACGTGGGTCAGCTCATCGGACCACTTCTCCACCAGAGCCGGGTCTTCGTCGATGGCCATGACGTCTTGGTTGAGCCGGACCAAGGACTCAGCCACCGCGGTCCCGAACCGGCCAAGTCCGACGACCAGCACGGAGATGGAGTCGTTGTGCTTGGATTTCCTAGCCAACAATCGGTCGCTCCTCAGGCAGGCGGTAGTGGCGGTGACGGGTGTTGAGCGCCAACGCCGAGGCTACGGTGATGGTCCCGACGCGTCCAACGAACATCAAGGCCATCAGTGTGAGCTGAGCGGCGGCCGGTAGATCCGGTGTGATGCCCGTGGAGAGACCGACGGTGGCGAAGGCCGAGATGGACTCGAACAGAACTACGTCGAGGGCATAGTCGGTCACCGTCAAGATGATCATGGTGCCAATCGCGATCACCCCAAGGCCCAGCAGTGCGACCGTGAGTGCCTGTCGCTGGGTCGCACTCCCGATACGTCGATGGGCGATGTCGGTGTCGGGCTCTCCGCGAACTTCGGACCAGATGACATAGGCAAGCAGGAAAAAGGTGGTGACCTTGATCCCGCCGGCCGTTCCAGCGCTGCCCCCGCCGACGAACATCAGGAAGTAGTTGACGGCCATCGTCTCGGGCGTGATCTGACCATAGTCGACACTGTTGAAGCCAGCGGTTCGTGGCACCACTCCTCCGGTGATGCCGGCGACGATCTTGCCCCACGGGGACAGCGGCCCGAGTGTGCCGGAGTTGCTCCACTCGAAAGCCAGGAAACCGAGCGTGCCGATCAGCAACAATACGGCGGAACCGTAGACGGTGATTCTGGTGTGCACCGACCAAGACCGGAGGTCGCGGACCCGACGGCGCAGCTCGAACAGCACCGGGAACCCCAGGCCCCCGGCGATGATGGCGACACAGATCGGGAAGGCGATCCAGGCATCGTCGACAAAGCCGATCAGGTTGTCGCTGTACAGGGCGAAACCCGCGTTGTTGAACGCAGACACCGAGTGGAACCCGCCATGCCAGAGCGCCTGGCCCCAGTGGTCGTCGTACCTCATCCGGAAGCGGCCGGTCAATATCACCGCTATCACCGTCTCGAATGCAAGCATCGTGACTGCCACCCTGCGGAGGATGTCACCCACATCACCGATGTTGACGGAGCGCGTCTCCCGCTGAGCGATCAAGGACGTGCGCAGCTGCATCCGCCCGCTGATGAGCAGACCGAGCAGAGTCGCCAGTGTCATGATGCCGAAGCCGCCCACCTGGATGAGCAGCAGAATGACAGCTTGGCCGAAGGGGGTCCAGTACGTCGCAGTGTCCACGGTGGTCAGTCCAGTGACGCAGACCGCCGAGACGCTGGTGAAGCTCGCAGCCAAGAAGCTGGCCCGTTCCGGACCCGGGGTCGCCGCCGGCAGCAGCAGCAACAACGTGCCGACGATCACGACAGTGAGGAACGCCACCGGCACGATTCGCGCCGGCTGCGATAGTCCCGCCCGCATTCATGCCTCCGATCAGCTCACCATGAGCCGTTTGGCAGTATGTCCATACCCCGATCATGGACGTCAGCTAGTCAATCAGCCCTCCTGGGTCTAGGCGGACCACTCCTTCGTATTCCGTCACGTGTCCGGTCGAGAAATCGCTGTGGATAACCGCGTATGTGGCTCGTCGGCGCGTCAGGGTGAACGTATGACGAATCTCCGCAAGCCTTCGCTCAACTCCTCGCCCAAGCCACCTCACGAGATGGCGCCGATCCGCAGCCAGGCTGACCTCGAGCGGCACTGGCGGCTGCTCATGGGGCCGCTCGGCTTCGCCCGCCCACAACTCTGGTTGAATGTTCTCGCCCCGGGTGGACAACCCACCTCGTTCCTCGCCCATCTCGAAGATTTGCCTGCCGAACCGGACGTGCAGCTGCTCGACCGGGTGATGGAGATCAACCGGCAGCTCCTCGACAGCCGCGCCGTCGACGGGTCACTCGCCCTGTTGCTGGCACGCCCTGGCCCAGACCGCCGGACCGGGTCGGACGTGGTGTGGGCGGCGGCGCTCACCGAGGCCGCCGGCTCGTGCGGCATACCGCTGCGGCCCATCTACCTCGCAACCGACACCGACATCCGGATCATCTCCCCCGACGACCTGCTGGCCGCCAGCGCCTGAGCCAAAGCTCGCAGCCCACGGTCGGTCACCCTGGGTGGTCTGCGCGATATCGAGCCGTCAAGGCCTTGGTGATGAGTTCGGCTGCCTTGGGCAGGTCGACGTCGAGGTAGGTCCCCGGCACACCGGAACGGCTTCGGGGCGGCAGGAACGCGTTGCCGGCGTAGAAGAGCGCCGCTCCCGAAGGTTGCGCTGCTCGCAGCGCGTCTACCGCCGACCGGCGTCCGACGGCCAGATGCGAGACCACGATGACAGCGGCGGCGCCGGTGCCTCGGACCGCCGAGGCAAGGGCTTGCGCCGGCGTACGAGCTCCGAGCATGCGGCAGGGCCAGCCGCGCGAGGCCAGCAACACGCCCATCGACTCCAGACCCAGCGTGTGGAAGTCGCGTGGCCCGCAGGCGAGTAGCACCGTTTCGGTCCGCCATGGAGACGGCCCCAGATAGAGCACCCGGTTCAGCCAGGCGCGGGAGGCCTCCGTAGCCACGTGCTCGTGGACGACGTCGCATTTGCCGCTCTCCCACCAGTGGCCGATCTGCCGCATCGCGGGGAGCAAGATATCGCTGACCGCGGTGTCGAGGCCCAGCTGCTCGTTGGCGTGCTCGAGCAGGGCGTCGATGCTCCTCGGCTCAAGGCGCCAGACCGCCTGCAGAAAGTCGTCGATAAGGGGCTGATGGACTGACGGGGACTCCGCTGCGGCCTTGACGACGGCGGCGGCGTCGGCTGCCCGGCGTCCCCTCGCGATCTCGTCGCGCATCTGCCGGGTGACGCTCAGTTCGGCGGGCAAGTACCGCCGGTGCCCACCGCTACTGCGGCTGGCACGCGGGACGCCATATCGACGCTCCCAGGAACGGATTGTCGGCGCCGGTACTTGCAGGAGGCGACTGGTGGCCTGGATCGAGAGTCCTTCGACAGCGTCCGATTCGTCGGGAACCCTGTCGGCGTCGGCGCTGGGTGGTTTGGTCAAAGAGCTGACTCTCCTGCATCTGCATCTGCACTGCATACGCTTCGCTTGTTATGCACAGGTTTCTGCACTGCTCTGGGCGGTCTCCAGCGTGGCACATCCCGAGGTGAATGCAGTTTCTGCTCACTATTGCATAAGTTTCATCCTAGACCGTCAGGGCATATCTGCGGTTCAGTGGAGGGTGACGGGTTCTCCACCTCAGTCGGCGACAAGACAGGAACCGCAGGCATGAAGGACGCGACCATCACGGCCAAGCCGCACGATCCCCCCGCGCTTTGGCTCAGCTCGACCCTGGTCACCTACGCTGACGACACCTTGTCGTGGGTGACGCATGCGGCCACGAATCTGCTCGAAGGCGTCGACTACGCCAGCATCGTGACTCTCCGGCCGGGACAGATTCTAGGCACGGTGACCTCGACGGACCCGTTGGCGCTCAAGGCCGATCTCCTGCAAGCAGAGCTCGGCGAAGGGCCCATGGTCGCCGTCGCTCGCGGTGATGTGATAGCTCAGTGCGCTGACCTGGTGACGGATTCCTCGTGGCCCGCGTACGGCGCGCAGGCAACGCAGCTCGGCCTCCGTTCGCAGACTGCGCTTCAACTGCGCCGGCCCAGTGGCATCATCGGGTCCCTCAACCTCTACTCGACTCGAATCGGCCGACTCGACACCTACGTCGTCGAGAAGGCCAAGCTGCTGGGTTACCAGGCGGCCACAGCCGTGGAGATGACTCGGATGACGAACGACCTAGCGCGTTCCGTCAGCGGCGGTTCGTCCATCGGGCACGCCGTTGGCATCATGATGGCCTTGCACGGGTGTACGTCCCAGGATGCCTTCGCCCGACTCGTCACCATGTCTCAGATGAGGAATGTGAAGTTGCGTGAGATCGCCCGTGAGGTGGTCGACAACGCTAGCGCCGACGCGGCTACAGCAGTGCGGAGCGGCGTTGCCTCGTAGCCAGGCCGCCGCTAGTGGGGCTGCCCGTGTCTCGGCAGCTGGCCAGCTGGCTGGAGATGAGAGCATGGCTGTCACATCTATATCGCCCGGGAAGGGTGCTGATGTTTCCAGTCATCACGGTGAGCGGCTCGGCGCACGAGCGGGGTCGGCAGTACGGCGTACAGGCTCGAACGCGGATCCGCAGGTCTCTTGCGGAGTACGCGGGCGTCTTCCAGCACTACGCGTCCTGGGACTGGGCTCGGACGACAGTTGAAGCAGAGCGCTTCGTGCCCGCCATCGCGGACTTCGCCCCCGAGTGTCTCGAGGAGATGGCCGGTACAGCGGCCGGCGCGGACGTGGACCTGGCCGACATCTTGGCGGTCAACGTACGCACGGAGATCATGTACTCGGCCCGCATCCGCGCCGCGGCTCCGGTGAGGGTGCCGCCTGCCCCCGGGGAGTGCTCTGCCTTCGCCAGCAGTGTCCCCGGGAGGAACGTCGTCGTCGGACAGAACTGGGACTGGTTGCCCTTTGCGCACGACACCGTGGTGGTGCTCCAGTCGGTGCCCGATGAGGGACCGGCGTTCGTCACCGTCGTGGAGGCGGGTCTGGTGGCGAAGTTCGGGCTCAACTCAGCGGGCCTCGCCGTGATGACGAACGCGATGGCCTGCACCGAGGATGTGGGTGATGCTGCCGTGCCTTATCACGTGCTGCTGCGGGCGTTGCTCGCCTGCGGCTCGACCGGGGAAGCGTTGGCGCGGCTCGGTGAGGCGACCCGGGCGTCGTCGGCGAACTATCTCTTGGTAGACGAGAGCGGCTCGGCGGTCAATGTTGAGGCACGGCCGGGCGACGCGTCGACGCTGCATCGGCTCGAGCCTGATGAGCGCGGCGTGCTCCTGCACACGAACCACTTCTGCTCGCCGAAGTTCGACTCGACGGACCTGGCGGACTTGGTGCCGTCGACGAGCCGTTTTCGGCTCGAGCGTGTCGCCGACGTGGTCGCTTCGGCTGCCGGCGGCGGTGACGTCGCGACGTACTTCGCTGCCCTGAGCGACCACGAGCAGTTTCCGGACAGTGTCTGCCGCCACCCCGACCCGGTGTTGCCTGCCGCCGAGCAGACCGCGACCGTCGCCAGTGCGATCGTCGACCTGACCGAGCGACGGGTCTGGTTGTCGGAGGGGCAGCCGTGCTTAGCCGGCTACCAAGAACTCGACTGCTCCTCGATCTGGAGCTGACCTCAGCCGGTCACTGCCGCAGTTGGCCGCTGGTCAAACCGCTTTGATGGACAACGCCGCCACTTCGGTCACGCCGAACACTTCTATCAACGTCCTCACGGCGAGGGCCGCCAACTCCGGTGCGTCAGCACCTGGCTGATCGATGGCGTAATTGGGCGCCGTGAAGCCGCCGGGTTCAACGACGGTCGGTGCCGACCAGCCGAGACCATCGAGGGCCGCAACGGCCGCGTGGTCGAGCTGGAACTGCGGTGAGAGGCACTGGTTGCTGGACGCCTCCAGATGCAACCAGTCGTCTTCCATGGCGGCGAACTGGATGTACGGCTGACCGGACTGCGCCGGCTTCGATCGAAACGTCCTGGAAAGCCACGACCGCTCAGCCTGAACCGGTGCGGCAGCAGCCGCGGGCAGAGTTACTTCGACGACGACGGCGTCTCCGTCAGCCATGGCCTCCAGCCGACCTACCAACTCGCTCCGGAAGCGGTCCCAGCCAGCTTCCGACAAGTTATCGCCGCTCAGTCCGTGCACACGCATCACCTCCTCGGGCGCCTCCAACATCAGCCCACGACAGCTGGCCCATCAACTCCTCCGAGGTCTCATTGAGCCAAGCTATAGCGCAGACTGGGCGACGGTCGAGGGGCGCTGCATGGACACGGATCCGATCGGGCAGCAATGTTGCCGGATACTTTGGACATGGACCTTCCCGCTTCGAATCTGCCGGACCTGGATCGCTTGGCCCTGGTCATCGTGGACGTGCAGCAGGCCTTTGACGACGCTGGCTACTGGGGACCGCGCAACAACCTCGGCTGCGAAGACAACATCGCCACGCTGCTCGCCTCTTGGCGGGCAGAGGGACGTCCGGTGGTCTTCGTGCGGCACGATTCCATCGAGGCTGCGTCCCCACTGCGTCCCGGGCAGCCTGGGAACGAGTTCAAGGCGCTGATGACCGGAGAGCCCGATCTCCTGGTGACCAAGGACGTGAACTCGTGCTTCCACGGCGACCCCGACCTCGATGCCTGGTTGCGCGCTCGGGACCTTTCGGGGTTCGTTCTCGCCGGCATCAGCACCAATCACTGTTGCGAGACCACCGCTCGGGTGGGAGGCAACCTTCACCACCGCGTGCTGTTCGCGCTTGACGCCACCCATACCTTCGACCGGCACAGCCCTGACGGCACCGTAGTGGGCGCTGACGAACTCGCCCGCGTGACCGCGACCAACCTGCATAGGGAGTTCGCAACGGTCGTCAACACCCATCAGCTAGTGACCCCCGCACCCGAAAGTGTGGACACCGATTGAAGCAGCCGGCCTATGGCGCGTGGCGGCACAGGCCTCGCACGCAACTGGCGCATCTCACGTTGAACGGTGACGGCATACGGTGGGTGTCGTCATGTCATCGATAGCGCCGACTCTCCCCCTCAACGACAACCACACGATCCCCGCCATCGGTTACGGCACGGGGCATCTGACCGACGACAACGCTCCCGATCTGGTGCCCTTCGCGCTCGAATGCGGGTATCGGCTGCTCGACACCGCCGCCCGCTACGACAATGAGGTCGGTGTAGGCCGAGGTGTGCGGGAATCCTCGGTCGACCGCGCTGAGATCATGGTGACCACCAAACTGCGTGGCTCACAACATGGGAGCGAAACTGCACGACAGGCACTGGAGGTGTCGCTTTCGCGGCTGGGCCTCGACTATGTCGACCTCTACCTCATTCACTGGCCGCTCCCCCGCATCGACAAGTACGTCGAAAGCTGGGAGACCATGATCGCCATGCGCGACGAGGGTTTGATCCGCTCGATCGGAACCTCGAACTTCAACCCCGATCACATCGACCGGCTGGAGCGTGAGACGGGGGTTCTCCCGGCCGTCAACCAGATCGAACGGCACCTGGAATGGCCGCAAGCTCAGAAATGCGAGTATCAAGCTGAGCGCGGAATCGTGACGCAGGCGTGGAGCCCGCTGCGCCTGGCGGGTCCGGTGCTGGACAGCTCCACGGTGACGTCGATCGGTGGGCAACACGGTGTGAATCCCGGTCAGGTGGCGCTGCGCTGGCACATCCAGTCAGGCGTCGTACCGATCCCGCACTCGACCAACCGCGATCGGATCGCGGCCAACTTCGACGTATTCACATTCGAGTTGAGTGACGACGAGATGGCATCGCTTGCGACCCTCGACTCTGGTGACCGGCTCGGCGGGGATCCGCTGACCCACGAGGAGTTCTGAGACGTGGCGCACCTCACTTGCGCCGTCAGCTTTCTATCGCTCGGCATCTTGTCCTTGTAACCCAAAAGACATCCGCGGCGCTGACACTGAAAGCGTCATGTCAACCGCACTGACCGGGAGGTCAGCATGAGTCTTGCAAGCCGGCACATCGCCCTGGTCGCCCACGACAACAAGAAGGTCGACCTGCTCACGTGGGCCGAGTTCAACGCGCACACGCTTCGCCAACACACGCTCTACGCGACCGGCACCACAGGGACGCTGCTGCAGCACGAACTCAGCCTCGAAGTCACGAGGTTCCTGAGCGGACCCGTCGGTGGTGACCAGCAGATCGGTGCCAGGATCGCAGAAGGACTGATCGACATGCTGTTCTTCTTCTGGGACCCGCTGGAGCCGCAATCGCACGACCCTGACGTCAAGGCGTTGCTGCGCATCTCGGCGGTCTGGAATGTCCCCGTGGCCTGCAACGTCGCGACCGCCGACCTGATGATCTCCTCGCCGCTGCTTGGCAGTGACTACCGCCACGTCCGGCCGCTCATGGAGACAGCCGTCTAGACGGTTACGACGGAGGAGTGGTCCTTCACGTCTCGGGGTGGAGATCTTCGACCGCGATGCGGATCCGCTTGTTGCCCTTGCCCTTCGACTCGGTGCCGGTCACGCGCACCCTGCCGACTTCGGCGGTGCTCATGACATGAGTGCCGCCGTCGGCCTGCTTGTCGAGTCCGACGATGTTGATGATCCGCAGCGGGTCGATTTCGCGAGGGATGAGGTTGGCGGCGGTCCGGATCAGCGCCGCGTCGGCATCAGCCAGCCTGCGCCCGAGGAACTCGACGACGATCTCGTGAGCGGCGGCGATCTCTTCGTTGATTCGCGTCTCGATGCGGGCACCGAGTTCGGCCGACATTGATTCGAGGGGGAAGTCGAGGCGCCCAGTCCCCACCTCCATGTTGCCTCCTGTGACGGGGATGTGGAATTCCTCCCAGATGACTCCGCACAAGACGTGCAGCGCAGTGTGGGTGCGCATCACGAGGTGGCGGCGCTTCCAGTCGAGCTCGCCGTGAATCTGGGTCTTCGGCTCTGGCAGGTCTGCGTCGTCGTCGAGCCAGTGCCAGATGCCGGTTGGCTCTCGCTTGACTCTCTCCACCGTCAGCGGTCCGGCCGGTCCGGTCAGCGTTCCGGTGTCGAAGGGCTGGCCTCCGCCGCCGGGGTAGAACGCCGTACGCGACAGCAGGACGCGGTTGGCTTCGCGATCGACGTCGAGCACGTCTGCGTCGAAGCTGCGGCGGTAGGCATCGACCGCGAACAACTCGGTATCCGCGAGTGCCGCGGGTGCAACGGTGGAATGAGTCGGATCACCAGGGATGGCCATGACCAGATCGTGTCACGGCGGATCAGGCAGGGATGCCGTGGACCGGCGGACCTCGAGCCCTCGCGGATGTCGGCATCAGCCGCTACGTTGAAAAACGCTGCCAATCGACAGGAGATCCACATGGGGGCACGGGTCGTCTCGACCGGCTACGGCCACGCAGCGCTAGACGCATTGCGAGACGTCGTAGCCGGCGCCAAGGCCGAAGACGCTATGGCCCCGGTCACCATCCTCGTGCCCAACAACATCGCCGGCATCGTCGCGCGCCGACACCTGGCGCACGGCCTGACTGACGACCACCCCGGCGTAGCCGGCATCTATCTCGCCACTCTCCCCCGGCTGGCCGAGCAGATCGCCGCCCACACCCTCGCCCCTCGCAAGCCGGCGACCAGCGCGATCGTCAGCTCCGCCTGGCGCAGCGTCCTCGACGCCCACACCAGCGTGTTCGACCCAGTCAAGGAACACCCGGCCACGATCCGCGCACTCGTCAAGGCCCACCGCGAGCTGCGCGACCTCAGCGAGGACGCGCTCGACCGGGTCGCGACCTCCTCCAAGCTCTCCGCCGATCTCGTCCGGCTCCAGAGCGCCGTCACTGCCTCGCTCCAGCTTGACTGGTACGACGCCACCGACCTGCTGGACGCGGCAAGTGGCCGCATCGAGATTGACGTGACCGCTTCTGGTGAACTCGGCCACGTCGCGCTCTACCTTCCCCAGGCACTCAGCCTCGCCGAGTCCCGCTTCGGCCGGGTGCTCGCCGACAGCGTCGAACTCACCGCCGTCGTTGGGCTCACCGGGGTCGACAGGGCCGATCGAGTCGTTCGTCGCTCACTCACACGCATGGGCCTCCCCGACGACGCCGCCAAACCCAAACCCGGCGTGGCCTCCGAGGTCATGCACGCGTCAGACTCAGACGACGAGATACGGCGCGTCGTCCGCGACGTCGTCGTTACCCTCGACGACACGCCCGCCCACCGGGTCGCCGTCCTGTATGGCGGCACCAACCCCTACGCCCGGCTCGTCCATGAGCATCTCGGGGCGGCTGGCATCACCATCAACGGGTCGGGCACCCGGCCGGTCAACGAGCGAGCGATCGGCCGAGGGTTCCTCGGCATCCTTCAGCTCGCTGCCGACGACGTCCCTCGCGCCGACCTCTTCACCGCCGTCTCCGAAACCCCTACCCGCGACTTCGCCGGCAGCCGGGTCCCCGCCTCCCGCTGGGAACGCCTCTCCCGCAGCGCCGCGGTTGTTGTCGGCGAAGACTGGCACGACAGGCTCGGCACGTACGCCGCCGGGCTCCAGGCCGCGATCGACAACGAGCTGCAGCGTGAAGACCCCTGGCAGTCCCGCCTCGACGCCTACGAGCGCGATGTCGCCGGCGCGACGGCCCTGCGCACGTTCGCCACCACGCTGCGCGAGCGCCTAACCCACGGCCTGACCCTCACCCGCTGGTCCACGCTGAGCACATGGGCCCTCGATCTTTTCACCGACCTGAACGGCGATGACCGCCAGCTCGCCCAGCTCCCACAGGAAGAGCAGTACGCCGCCGTCACGGTCCAGGCAACCCTGGGCGGACTCGCGGGGCTCGACGAGTTCGAGCCAACCGCGCACCTGGCACGGCTTATCGAGGTGCTGTCCCTAGAGCTCGAGACCGCCCTCGCTCGGGTGGGCCGGTTCGGTGATGGCGTCCTCGTGGCCCCCTTGTCGGCGGCGGTCGGACTCGACGTAGACGTGGTCTACGTCGTCGGCCTCGCCGAGGACACCTACCCCGGCCGATTGCATGAGGACGCGCTGCTGCTCGAGCGGGTCCGCGACCGCAGCGACGGCGAGCTGGCGTCGTACCGCGACACTCTCGACGCCAAGCACCGTCATCTGCTGGCCGCGTTTTGCGCAGCACCCCGTGTCGTCGCGTCTTTCCCGCGCGGCGACCTGCGCCGCAGCACCCGCCGGCTGCCGAGCCGCTTCCTGCTGCCGACACTGCGTGACCTCAGCGGCAACCGCCAGCTCGCGGCAACCGAGTGGGAGTCGGCAGAGTCGCCGCGCATCAACGGCGCCGCCTCGTACGCCGAAGGCATCAAGACAGCCCCGATGCCGGTGAGCGAGCAGGAGTGGCGCACGCGCGTCGCCGCGTCCGGTCAGCGCCTCGACGACGAGCCCGTCGACGCCGCAGTCGAGATGGTCGCGGCGCGAGCCAGCGACAGCCTCACCCGGTACGACGGCAACCTCGCCGGCGTCGACGGTCTGCCCGACTTCGCCGACGGCCGACGCATGGTCGCACCGACGACCCTGGAGGCGTACGCCGTCTGCCCGCACGCGTACTTCGTGAGGCGGTTGCTGCGGGTCGAGCCGGTCGAGTCGCCCGAGGAGATCATCAAGATCAGTCCGCTCGACATCGGTAATCTGATCCACGCGACGATGGACGAGTTCATCACCGAGTCAGAGGGCTCGCTCCCGGACTATGGCCAGCCGTGGACCGCCGAGCAGCGGGCAAGGCTGCGGGAGATCGCGATCGTTAAGGCGGCCGAGTTCGAAGAGCACGGGTCGACCGGCCACCGGCGGCTGTGGCAGACAGAGCGCGACCGGATCATCGCCGACCTAGACTGGATGCTCACCGAGGACGACCGGTGGCGCGCCGACGGGGACGCCCGCGTCATCGGCAGCGAGCTGTCCTTCGGCATGGACGGCACCGAACCGGTCAAGGTCCAGGTCGCCGACGGCACCGTGCTCATGCGCGGCAGCGCCGACAAGGTCGACGAGGCTCGCGACGGCACGATCATTGTCACCGACATCAAGACCGGCGGCACGTTCGACTACAAGGCACTCAAGACTGATCCGGTGGCGGCCGGCACCAAGCTGCAGCTGCCGGCATACGCCCAGGCCGCGCGACAGATCCTCGGCCACGAGCGCGCGGAGGCGTCGTACTGGTTCATCCGTCATGGCAAACGCGACCGGATTTCGGTCGAGCTCACCGATGAGGTCGAGCAGACGTATGCCGACACCGTCGGCACGCTGGTGGCATCGATCGCAGGTGGGCTGTTTCCCGCGAAGGCGCCTGAACAACCGGACTTCTCCCGGGTGAAGTGTTTGTATTGCAACCCCGACGGCATCGGGCATGGCGAGGCGCGCGAGCGCTATCTGAAGAAGCGGCACGACCCGGCGCTGCGTGACCTCGTCACCCTCATCGATCCTGGGGCCGTGGAGTCTGTGTCCGCCGAATCCGTGCCGGGTGGGGAGGCGTGATGACGGCGACGCTCACCGACCAGTCGGCTCGCGATCGGATCAGAAACGACACCGGATCCACACTGTTCGTCGACGCCGGTGCCGGCTCGGGCAAGACGAAGTCGCTCATCGACCGGGTGACGACGCTCGCCCTCGTCGACGGGGTGTCGCTGCGCAACGTCGCCGCCGTCACGTTCACCGAGAAGGCCGGTGCCGAGCTGCGCGACCGGCTGCGCGCCAACTTCGAGAAGGTGTGGAAGGGGGAATCAGCGGAGCGACCGAGCTCAGAAGAGGACCGGGAGCGCGCCGCCGCAGCGCTCGACGACCTCGACGGCGCCGCGATCGGCACCCTGCACTCGTTCGCGCAGCGGATCCTCACCATGCACCCGATCGAGGCCGGCCTGCCGCCGCTGGTCGAGGTCCTCGACGAGGTCGGGTCGTCGGTAGCGTTCGACGGGCGCTGGTCGGTCATGCAGCGCGAGATGCTCGACGACGAGTCGATGGCGCAATCGGTGCGGCTCGCGCTCGCCGCCGGGGTGAAGCTGGAGCACCTGCGGTCGCTCGCGCGGGCGTTCCAGTCCGACTGGGACCTGATCGAGGACCGTGTCCTGCCGGGCGGCCCGCCGACTGTCACCTTGCCCGACGTACGACGGCTGCTCGACGAGGCACGGCTCCTCGCCGCCCGCGGGGGCGAGTGCGCCGACCCGGACGACAAGTTCCTCGCTCGGCTCACGACGCTGACCGCCTGGGCGGACGAGTATGCCGACGCGACCGAGCCAGAGCTGCATCTGGCAGGGTTGCTCTCGGCGCAACGGCTCGGCTGGAGCAACGGCCGGAAGGGCAACTGGGGAGGGGCGCTCACCGAGATCAGGGACAGCTGCAAGGGGTGGCAGCAGCAGGCCGCTGAGGTGCTGGTCGCGTTCACCGACGCCACCCTTCGGCCGCTCGCCTACTGGGTTGCAGACAAGGTCCGCGCGGCGGCTCTCGCCCGTGCCGCCGAGGGCCGGCTGGAGTTCCACGACCTGCTCGTGGTCACCCGCGACCTGCTGCGCCGGGACGAATCCGTCCGCGCGGCGTTGCGGGAGCAATACCCGCGGCTACTTCTCGACGAGTTCCAAGACACCGACCCGATCCAGATCGAGATAGCCGTCCGGATCGCGGGAGGCGCGGATGCGTCCGCGGCCAACTGGCGCGACGTCCGGATGCCAGCCGGGTCGCTGTTCGTCGTCGGCGACCCGAAGCAGTCGATCTACCGGTTCCGCCGCGCCGACATCGGGATGTACCTCGACGCCCAACAATGGATCGGCGTCGACCAGACCGTGACCCTGAGCTCGAACTTCCGGACCGTCGCGCCGGTGCTCGGCTGGGTCAACGAGGTGTTCGACCGGGTCATCGAGCCGGTCGAACGGGCCCAGCCGGCATACGTCGCCTTGAAGGCGACCCGCGACGACAACGGCACAGGCGCCCCGGTCGTGGTCCTCGGCGCAGAGGCCCACGACGACAAGCCGAACGCAGCGGTGCTGCGTGAGCGGGAGGCCTCTGACGTCGCGGCGGTGATCCGGCAGGCGCTCGCCGAAGGCTGGATGACGTGGGACGAGCGGAAGCAGACCTGGCGTCGGCTCGAACTCGGCGACATCGCCATCCTGGTGCCGGCCCGGACGTCGCTGCCGTTCCTCGAGGACGCCCTCGACACGGCGAAGATCCCGTACCGCGCGGAGTCGAGCTCGCTGGTCTACCAGGCGAGCGAGGTACGCGACCTGCTGGCTGCGGCCCGTGTCGTGGCCGATCCGAGCGACCTGCTGGCGTGCGTGACGGCGCTGCGCTCGCCGCTGTTCGGGTGTGGAGACGACGATCTGTGGTCGTGGAAGCGGGCCGGTGGGTCGTTCAACATCCTCGCCCCAGTGCGGGACAAGCTCGTCGACCATCAAGTCGGGCGAGGTGTCGCCTACCTCAAGGGGCTCCACGACGAGGCCCGTTGGATGGCGCCCAGCGAGGTGCTGGGCGCGGTCATCGCCGACCGGCGGATGCTGGAGGTGGCAGCGACGGGTCAGCGGTCGCCCGAGAAGTGGCGTCGGCTGCGGTTCGTCGTCGATCAGGCGCGAGCGTGGTCGGAGACCGAGCACGGTGGGCTGCGGGCCTATCTGGCCTGGGCGGCCCGACAGGGCGAGGAGACCGCGCGGGTGGCCGAAGCCGTGCTGCCGGAGACCGACGTCGACGCCGTCCGCGTGATGACCGTCCACGCGGCGAAGGGGCTCGAGTTCCCGATGGTGGTGCTGTCCGGCCTGAGCTCGGCGTCGCGCAACAACAGCGGCGTGCGGGTGCTGTGGACCAACGACGGCTACGCGGTCAGGCTGACCAAGAGCGTGCAGACCAACGACTTCGAGAACGTCGCGCCCCTCGATGAGCAGATGGACGCCTATGAGCGGCGCCGGCTGTTGTATGTCGCGACGACGCGTGCCCGTGACCACCTCGTCGTGTCCCTGCACCGCAAGGGCAGCGGCTCGACCAACGCAGAACTCCTCGCCGACGCAGGCGCCGGGACGGCTGTCGGGGCGACCGCGTTCATTGGTGGCTCGGCGTCCAATGCGCCGTTGCCTGCAAGGGCGGAGATCCGCGGGGGCGTGCCGGATTGGGCGGAATGGCTCAGTCAAATCGAGGTGATCCGCGCGAAGTCGCGGTTGGTGTCCGCCGTGAGCGCGTCGGGTCTGGAAGGGACAGAGCCCGCGGTCGCTCTCGCTGATGACGACCCGCCGGGGGCAGCGAAAGGCGGACGTGACATCGAGTTGCCGCCCTGGTCGAAGGGCCGCTACGGCTCGGCCATCGGGCGGGCGGTGCACGGTGTCCTGCAGACGATCAACCTCTCTGACGGTTCCGGGCTCGACGCCGCCGTCAGCTCCCAGTGCATCGCCGAAGGTGTGGTGGAGTACTCGGAGGTGGTGACGGCACTCGTCCGGTCGGCCTTCGACTCGGATGTGGTCAAGCGCGCGGCTGTTCGTCCGCACTGGCGCGAGTCCTACGTCGGAACTGTGCAGGAGGACGGCACCATTTTGGAAGGCCTCGTCGACCTCATCTATCGCGAAGACGACGGCAGCCTGGTAGTCGTCGACTACAAGACCGATGCCATTCCGTCCGCCGCGGTCGCCACCAGATCGCAGTTCTATGCGCCCCAGATCAGGGCGTACCTTGCCACTGTCGGGAAGGCGACCGACTCGCGTGTGGCTGGCCAGCTGCTATTTCTCAATCCGCACGCTCAGGCACGGCAAATGGGTGTCGGCGACTAGCCTCCCGAAAGCGCGCACATGGTAGACCTCTGCCTTCCAACGGTAGAAAGTCTAGTAGATGAGCTTGAACATCAAGAATGAACGCGTGCATGCTCTTGTCCGCGAGGCAGCCCGCCGCACCGGGATGTCCCAGACCAGTGTGGTCGAGGAGGCGCTGACCAAGTTCCTCAACGGGCTGGAGCGACCGTCGAAGTCCGACGAACGGCTCGCCGCGGCCTTGGAGATCGCAGCCGATTTCGAACAGCGGTTGTCCGCCGAAGACCGCAAACGCCTATCGAGCGACGAGTTGTATGACGAACGCGGCCTTTGCCTGCATGATCGTCGACACCTCGGCGATCATCGCCATCTTGACAGCTGAGCCTGAGCAGGGGCTTTTCGTGCGAACGAGCGTGGAGACTGGAGCGGAGGCCCGAATGGCCGCAGCCACGTTTCTCGAGACCGCCCTGGTCGTCGACGGATTAGGCGATCCAATCAAGTCGCGGCGCCTCGACGGGCTGATCCAGGCTCTCCACATCGAGATCGTCGACACCACCGCCGACCATGTGCGCATCGCCCGCGCCGCCTACCAAGACTTCGGCAAGGGCAGCGGCCATCCGGCGCAGCTCAACTACGGTGACTGCTTCTCGTACGCCTTGGCCGTGGCAACGGGCGAGCCGCTGCTGTTCGATGGGGACGACTTCAGCCAGACCGGCCTTCGGTCGGCGCTGAGCTGAACACATGGACAACCTGAGCCTGGCCTCCAAGCTCCGCCAGTGCCTCCAGAACCCCGCCCTTGAGGTTATGTTTCGTCGCCACCGCTACAGCTTGACAGCTCTCGACGCCCACACGCTTCCTTGGAGAGCCACGGCATACTTCGTTTCTTCCAATGTCGATCAAGCCACCGGGACCTCCGCGGCTGCGACCAGTCCGTTATCGGTAGCTGACATGCATGGGCAGCCACTGCTTGTTTTTCTTCGACGCAGTCTGCTGACCATGCCCGTGCCGCCATAATGCATGCATGGTTGCCATCACGATTCGGAACGTCCCCTCCTCGGTACGAGATCAGCTTGCCGCGCGGGCGTCCCAGTCAGGACGCTCACTGCAGGAGTACCTGTCGGCCGAACTCACAGATCTGGCCTCGCGACCGCACCCGAACGACGTACTCGACGGCGTCAGAGCTCGAGTCTCCGCACAGGTACCCGAATCGATGCCGAGCACGTGCTCGCGGCACGCGACGACGACCGGCGTTGACCTCTGTCCTCGTAGTCGACTCCTCTGCACAAGTGGCCGCGCTCTGTGACGCCGGTACGGACGGCGAATGGGCAGCAGAGCAGCTCATGAGGAAAGATCTGGCCGCCCCCGAGCTCATCATGTTCGAGACAGCCAATATCCTGCGCCGACTGGAGTTGACCGACGGGCTCCCGTCGGCAGAGGCGGGCCATGCCCATTCCGACCTGCTTGACCTCCGCATGACGCTGTGGCCCTATGCGCCTATGGCTCAATCGGTATGGCGACTTCGTGGTTCGATCACTTGCTACGTCGCCGCGTACGTCGCTCTCGCCGAGCACCTCGATCCACCCCTTGTGACGCTCGATCACCGCTGGCCGGGACCTGCGGGGCCGCCTGCGAGATTCGGACACCTCGGTAGTTTTCGCCGTCGGAGGCGACGCTGGGCAGTGCACCGTGAGAGCCACGACACGTCGGACTCCAGCCAAGCCTGTGGACAGCGCCGGACGGCCCGGCCTGAATGCCGCCATGCTGGTAACCATGACGTTTGGAGGGCACCATGGGAACCGTGACGATTCTGCCGCGCA
>JACCXO010000007.1 GCA_013696975.1 Nocardioidaceae bacterium
GGCTCGCCGTCGCCAGCGCATCCGTTTCGATGCCTTGCCCCAAGATTTCGACGACAAGCTGCCAGGCAACTTCGCATCCCCCGAGGGCGACTTCGCGCACGAGCTCTTCGACGCCGACATCGAGCTCGCCCTCGCCGCACTGAAGCCGGACTTCCGCGTCGCCGTCGTGTTGTGTGACATCGAGGGCTTGTCCTATGACGAGATCGCCGACGTGCTGGGCATCAAGATCGGCACCGTGCGCTCGCGGATTCACCGAGGACGTGCCATGTTGCGCGACGCTCTGGCTCACCGAGCACCCACCCCCGAGCGGGCGAGCATCGGGGGCTTTCTCGACGACGCACCCATTCAGGTCGATCGATGAGTCACCTCCACCACAGGGTGTCAGCACTTGTCGATGGTGAGCTGCAAGGCCGAGCCCGCGACCGTGCCCTCGCCCATGCCGACAACTGCCGCATGTGTCGAGAGGAGATAGCAGCGACGATCGCTCTGAAGCAGCGGTTGCTCGGATTACCCGTTGCCGAGCCGGCAGCGAACTTGTTCAGCTCCATCGGACCGGTGGTGCCGCAGGGGCGCTTGCGTGAGGCACCCCTTCGCGCTCGGGCGGTGCCGCGGCGTCTGCTGATGGGTGTGGGGTCGGTGTCCCTGGCCGTCTTGTCCGTCGCGTATGCCGTCGGAGCGCCTAACGAGCCGGTGAGCACCCTCGTGTCTCCACCTCTCGAGGACTACACCGCCCAGTTCGCCCGAGACTCGAGCCGCACCGCCTTGGCTGATTCCGCCGTCAGCATGTTCACCCCTTCGGGGCAAACCGATGCCGATCCCCATCATTCGGCGACGGCGACGGCGGCGGTCGGTGAGTCGCTGGCCACCGACTACGCACCGAATCAGTCGACACAGTGGGCGAGGACGAGCGCCGCGGACGACCCGCAGGCAGTGGCTCTGCTCCAGTCGGCGGTAGCTGCGCCTCTGACCTCTGCCTACCGAGGCACTCGGGCGATCTGGGTCGCCGATGACGGTGAGCCGGTGACGACGCAGGTCGAGGTCAACCATGCACCCGGCCAAGGCACGAGCTTTCACCCAAGCGGTCTGTCCGATTCCTCGGCGTCCTTCGTCGAAGCGGGTGGTGCCGCGCTTGATCGGTTCAGCACCAACTCGCTGACGCACCTGTTGGACACCTTCGAAGTCAGCGTCGGAGGGTCGACGCGCCTGCTGGGCCGTGCCACGGTGGTCATCGAGGCACGCCGCGAGGGGCGGCTGGCCGCGCGGTTCTGGGTCGATGAGGCGAGCGGTCTTTTGCTGCGTCGCGACCTGTATGACGTAGGCCGGCTCATGAGATCCTCCCGGTTCACCTCGTTGCAGGTGACTCGCTCCGCGTTTCTGTCTCACCTGCCTCCGGAGGTCTCGGCGCCTGCCGCCACGGCGTTGCCGATACAGGTGTCGTCTGTCCTGCAAGACCAGGGGTGGACCTGCCCGCAGACCCTGCCGGGTGGTGGCTCGCTGATTTCGCTGCGTCGGCTCGAGGGAGTCGAAGAGGGAGTGCAAGCGACATACACGGACGGTTTGGTCACGACGTCGGTCTTCGAGCAAAGAGGCGGGCTCGACCCGCAGTCGGCCAATGTGCTCGCACAGACGTTCGACCGGACCCGGCTTGGCGGATCCACTGTCTATCTCAGGAGCGGGCTCCCCACTGTCGCAGTGTGGCAGTCGGGTCAAGTCACCTACACGGTCATCACGGATGCCGTGCCCAGCGCGGCTGAGGACGTCTTATCAGCGCTGCCTCATGAACCGGTGGCAAGTGAGGGAAACGGCAATCGGTTGAGGACTGGCCTCGGGCGCATCTGGGCTCTGCTCGACCCCACGAGTTAACCCGACTGACTGGTGCCGGCTCGATCGGCCGACGCTCATCCCTGCCACCGGTGCGCAAGGAGTGGCCCCCGCCGTCGGCCACATAGGGCATCCTTGAAACCTCACAGCGAGGAGAAGTAATCAGTGCCAGAGCCTGGTTCAGCGAACGATCCGTCGACGCCTGATCAAGAGGCGCCGGCCGCGACGGGAGATTTCGGTTGGCCACGCCCGATCTGGCATCCCACTTCAGCTGAGGCGAGCGGCTCACAACCGGAAACCCCCTCCCCGTGGCCCCCGTATCCAGCCGCGCAACGGCCCTACGGTGAGTGGTCGCCCCAGCCGGTGCCGCAGTCACCTCCTATGCGCGGTGACCAGAACTGGCAGCAGCCAGCTAATTTCGCGCCGGCGCCCTACGCGCCGTCACCGCTGGGCCCTCAGCGTCAGGCTGGCGCACCTTCCCGCAGTAGGTGGAGCCTCCTGCCCATCGCTCTCATCGCACTACTGCTTGGTGTGACCGGCGGTGTCGCTGGCTCCTATCTCTTCAACCAAGGTGTCAACACCGACTCGGTGCAACCGACGGCGGTGCGCCCCGTGATCACGGCGAGCGGTCCGGTGGCTGGCGGTCCGGGCGCCAGCCCTGTCGTCCAGGTGGCCAACAAGGTGCTGCCGAGCGTCGTGTCGATCGACGTACGTGGTGAGACAGCAGAAGTCACCGGCTCGGGTTTCGTGTACGACGACAACGGCCACGTCGTCACCAACAGCCACGTGATCGAGCCGGCTGCCAAGGGTGGACAGATCAGGGTCTCCCTGTCCGACGGCACCCGCCGCTCGGCCAGCATCGTGGGTCACAGTCCCTCCTATGACCTCGCCGTGATCAAGCTCGAGGACACATCAAGCCTGGTTCCGGCCACATTGGGCGAGTCGAGCAGCGTACAGATCGGTCAGTCAGTGGTGGCGATCGGATCACCGCTCGGCCTTGACGCGACCGTCACGTCCGGCATCATCAGCGCGACCCGACGACCTGTGACTGCCGGAGGCGAGGGCGAGACGTCCTACATCAGCGCGCTGCAGACGGACGCGGCGATCAATCCAGGAAATTCAGGCGGCCCCCTCGTCGATCTCGACGGCTTCGTCATCGGGGTCAACTCGGCAATCGCCACCGTAGGCGGGTCGAGCGAACAGCAGGCCGGCAACATCGGCGTCGGATTCTCGATTCCGATCGACCAGGTCAACCGCACGGTCGACGAGATCATCGGAACTGGTGAGGCGGCCTACCCGGTGATCGGCGCACAGGTGAGCGTGGTGACCGGGTTCGGCGGAGCCAAAGTGCAAGAAGTCTCCGCTGACAGTCCAGCCGAGGACGCTGGTATCGAGACCGGAGACCTCATCAGGGAGGTCGAGGGTGAGATCGTCGACGACGGAGTCGAGCTGATCGTGAGCATCAGGTCTTTCGAGCCCGGCGACAAGGTCACGTTGACGGTGCAACGGGGGCGCGAGATCGAGCGCGTGGACGTCGTACTCGGAAAAAAAGTCGGCTGACCTCGGTCCAACGCCCAACGCTGCGTGCGCGATGCTCTGTGGCCCAACCTGTCCATAGTGACTATCAGCTGGAAAAATATAAGGTTGTCTACCGTCATGACAAGAGATAGTATTGATCACAGTGACGGTTCGAAAGGATATATCCATCGTGATCATCGTGGCCCGGCCCCCCGACCTGTTCGCCACCCCGCCCGTGACCGAACGCGAGGAGGAGGTCATACAAGAGATCGAGTCCCTCAAGGAGCGACTTCGGCTCCACCTGAATGAACCCCGCCGCTGGATCGGCTCGCTTCGTCGACTGTCTTTCGCTCGCAACATCCAAGGGTCTAACAGCATCGAAGGCTATGACGCCGCGCTGGACGATGCGGCGGCCGTGGCCGTGGGCGAAGAGCCACTGGATGCGACGACGGAAACGACGCTGGCCCTTGACGGGTACAGAAGGGCAATGACCTACGTGCTTCAACTCGCTGACGAACCAGGGTTTGAGTACAACGAGCAGCTATTGAAAAGTCTTCATTTCATGATGACTGGTTACGATCTTAAGAACCGGCCAGGTCGATGGCGCGCGGGAACAATTTACGTCCGGAATGATGAGACAGGCGACATAGTGTATGACGGCGCCGACATTGAGGTGGTGCCTGACCTCATGAGGAAGTTCGTTGATAGCCTCAATAATGATCCCGGCCAGCCAACTATTGTGCGCGCCGCCATGGCTCATCTGAATCTCGTGATGATTCATCCATTCAGGGATGGCAATGGCCGGATGGCTCGATGCCTCCAAAGCCTAGTTCTCGCTCGAAGCGGTGTATCGAGTCCGATCTTTATGAGCGTCGAGGAATATCTCGGGCGCAACACTACTAAATATTTCGACGTACTGGCCACTGTGGGCGGAGGCCGTTGGCAGCCGGGCCGCGACACACGGCCGTGGTTGCGCTTCATGTTGACAGCCCACCTAAGGCAGGCTCGAACTATGCTTATAAGAATGCGTGAAAGCGAACGTATGTGGGTGGCGCTGGAACACATGACTTCGCAAGCGGGGTTACCAGAGCGAACGGTCACGGCATTATTTGACGCATCGCTAGGTCTGCGCATCAGAAATGCGACTTATCGAGCCAACTTTGAACAAGCCGATGAAGAGGTCTCGGACCAAGTAGCGGGGCGAGATCTGCGCCAGCTTGTCGACACAGGATTCCTGATACCGCACGGTGCAAAACGCGGAAGGCACTACACCGCTAGCGATAAGGTGCTCGATGTTCGCCGAAAAATCATCGCAAGTCGTGATCCGCGGGACGATTCCGATCCCTTCGCCATCGAGCAGCCGCAGCCTTTTTAGCGATTCGCTGCGCTGCTCAGACGACAGCTTCACGGCTCGACCGGACAAATCGCCTGTCTATCGTCACAACCCACCTAATGGAGGTAGAACGCTCATGGAAATAACTGAACGACCGAGTAGTGCGGCCACGATCGGCCGAGGGGTCTTGGCCGGTGTCGCGGGCACCGTCGTGATGACCGCCTTCCAAAAGCTCATCGAGATGCCACTCACCGGGCGAAAGGACAGCTACGCCCCGGCGGACTTCGCGGAGCGAATCCTCCCCGTCCACCCAACTAGCGCGCAGGGGCGCGAGCGGCTGAACAACGTGACCCACTTCGCGCTCGGTGGCATGTGGGGGACCGCCTACGGGATCGCGGCTGCAGCGGGGCTGCACGGGCAGAAGGCGGTCAACGCGGTCTTCGCCACCGTCTACACCGGCGACGTTCTCCTCAACACCGCGCTGGGGCTCTACCAGCCGACGCAGTGGTCGGCGAAGGACTGGGCTGTCGACGTCGTCGACAAGTACGTGCAGGCGCAGGCGACCGGGTTCATCTTCGACCGCTTCCTCGACCCGGTCCGGCGATCCTGAACCGCGCAGCCGGTCAGGTCGTCGTCATCACTGGCGCCTCCAGTGGCATCGGCCGGGGGGCGGCACACGCCTTCGCTGCGCGCGGGGCCACCGTCGTCCTAGCGGCACGCAGCGTGCAAACGCTGGGCGAAGTGGTCCGCGAGTGCGAGGAGCGGGGCGGACGCGCCCTGGCGGTTCCGACCGACGTCAGCGACGAGGCGGCGGTGCGGACCCTGGTCGAACGTGCGGTAGAGGAGTTCGGGCGCATCGATGCCTGGGTGAACGCCGCTGCGGTGTGGAGCTACGGACGGTTCGAGGACACGCCCGGGCCGGTGTTCCGGCAGATAGTGGACACCACGCTGTTTGGTCAGATCTACGCCGCCCGGGCGGTGCTGCCGCAGTTTCGAGCCCAGGGGCACGGCGTGCTGGTCAACATTGCCTCCTTATACGGTCGGGTCGCCACTCCGTACGTTGCGCCTTATGTGACGTCCAAGTGGGGGCTGCTCGGCTTCTCCGAAGTACTGCGACAGGAGCTGCGCGACACCCCGAACATCGCGGTCTGCACCATCCTGCCCGGTGCGGTCGATACGCCCATCTACCGTCACGCGGCCAACTACGTCGGACGCCAGATCCGCCCGCTGCCTCCCGTGACAGCTCCGAAGCGTGTCGTCACGGCGGTTGTGCGGGCCGTGGACCACCCGAAGGCTGAGATCGTGGTGGGACGGGCGCACCACCTCGGTGCCTGGGCGCATCGGCTCGCCCCCCGCATCTACGACCGGTTGGTGGGACCCATCGTCGAGGGCGGCGCACTTCGAAACGT
>JACCXO010000053.1 GCA_013696975.1 Nocardioidaceae bacterium
CCCCCTGTGGCCGATCACCGACCACGCGCCCGACATCGCCACCATGGACGCCACGATCGCGATGATCGACTCGGTCGACCCCAACCTCATCTTCGTCAACCTCGGCGACTGCGACCGTGCCGGCCACGGCGACTTCACCGGTACGACGACGGCGGCGGCAGCTCGCCGCGCCGCCCTCGCCTCGGCCGATCAGCAGGTCGGTCGGTTGGTTAGCCACCTGAGAGACACCGGGCGGTGGGCCAACTCGGTGCTGATGGTGCTCGCCGACCACTCCATGGACTGGTCCTTCCCCGACCGGATCGTGAGCCTGCAACCCGTCTTCGACAGTGACCCCCTGCTCGCCGGTCGCGTGGTCATCGCGCAGAACGGCGGCGCGGACCTGCTGTACTGGACCGGTCCGAACACTCACCTTCGCTCGGCGGTGAAGCGGATGCGGGAGCTCGCCGCGGCGACCGATGGGGTGCTCGCCGTATGGGCGCCGGGACAGCTGCACCTGAGTTCCCTCGCCGGTGACCTGGTCGCCTACTGCAGGGCCAGGTGGCGGTTCAGCGACCCGGTGCCGGTGTCCAACCCGATCCCAGGCAACCACGGGCACCCCGCCACCAGGCCGATCCCCTTCTTCATCGCGGGCGGCTCGCCAGTGGTCCAGCACGGCACCACGTCGAGCCTGGCGGTTTATACCCTCGACGTGGCACCGACCATCGGCCACGTGTTCGGATTGCCGGCCCCGCGTGGCGGCTACGACGGCCGGTCGCGCATCTAGTGGTGGTGGGGGAGCCGCTCGATGCTAGATCCAGTAGCGCAGCCACATCCGGTCGTTCCATTCCGCGTTGCTGAGCAGACCGTTCGTCAAGATGGGGTAGAAGTAGGCGAAGTTGATCGCCACCAAGGCGACGAGCGCCGCGACCACCGCCAGACCGGTCAGCCTTCGGCTGTAGGTCGAATCGCTCCTACCCAGGATCTTGCCGAGCACGAGAGTCACGGTGATGACCGTGAAGGGCACGATGGAGACGGCGTAGAAGATGAAGATCTGCCGGTCGGCATACTGAAACCATGGCAACCAGGTCGTGAGCACACCGACGACAGGCACGCCGAAGCGCCAGTCGCGCCGGGTGAGCCAGTAGCCGAGCCCGACAACAAGCGCAATCACACCGGCCCACCAGAGCAGCGGAGTGCCGATCGCCATCACCTGCTTGACGCACGACTCCCCCTCGGGACACTCCGGCACCACTGAGCTGTCGCCGCTGGTCGCCGCGATCCCGAGTGGACGGTTGAGCACCAACCAGCCGCCGGGGTGGGACTGGAAGGGATGCGGGTCGACGTTCTTGAGGTAGTCGCCGGTGTGGAACGCATAGACCTCGTGGTGGTAGTTCCATAACACGTTCAGACCGTGGGCTGCGTGCTCGAGTGGGTTGCCGGGGTTGTCATCGGTTGAGGTCCAGGCGCGGCTGTCATCGCCGCCGGTGGCCGCCGCGAACTGGTCCTCGAACTGATCAACATGTGTCAGCAGGCTCGCCCACGACAAGACATAGACCACCAGACCCACCACGACGATTGAGAAGAACGACGGTATGGCGTCGACGAGCAGCGACTTGACCGGCGCCCATCTCACTCCGACGGAGCGCCGCATCCCCGAGTCCCAAGCCCAGATCAGCAGACCGAACCCGCCCAACACAAATACAGCGCTCCACTTCGTGCCAGCCGCCAGACCGAAGCAGACGCCGGCGAGAAGGCGCCACGGGCGCAGCAGGAACCCCCGCACCGGTCCGAAGTCGCCGAAGCCGTCGAGGCTCCGGACGGGCGACATCTCATGCAGGCGGGCAAGCTTGGAGCGCGCCCAGTCACGATCAGCCACCAGGCATTGCACGGCGCACAGCAGCCAAAACGTGAGGAAGATGTCGAGCAGAGCCAGCCGCGACATCACGAAGTGCAGCCCGTCGAGCGCCAGCAACGCGCCGGCGACGCAGCCGAGCAGGGTCGACCCGGTCAGCCGGCGTACGAGACGGCACATGACCAGCACCATCAGCGTGCCGGTGAGCGCTGCGGAGAACCTCCAGCCCAGCGCAGTCATGCCGAAGATCCACTCGCCGAAGGCGATCATCCACTTGCCGACCTCAGGGTGGACCACCTTGCTCGGGAGATCCCCCTCAGCGAAGACACCTTCGGTCGAGCCGGAGTTGATGATCTCGTCGGCTTCGTTCTCATCAGTCTCTGAGTCGTTGACGAACTCCACGGCGTACTGCTTGACCAGCAACGAATAAGCGTCTTTGGCGTAGTAGGTCTCGTCGAAGGTGAGCTTGGGCGGGCTGGAGATGTTCCAGAAGTGCAGCACGCCGGCCAGCAAGGTGACGATCAGCGGCGCCAACCATCCCCACTTCACGTCGCTGCCATAGTGCGGGGGTGTCAGGCGACGTCGCAGTCGCGGCAGCGGATCGCCGTCGACCGTCTCGCCGAGAAGCGCAACCGTCCCGCGACGCTTCGCCGTCAGTTCGCTCGAGGTCGCACCCGGGTTGTCGCTCGAGATCCCGGTGTCGGTCGCGGTCGCCACGCGAGACATGGTACGGATCGAGGCCTGCGAGGATGCCGGTATGACGTTGGTTCTGGCCGCGACGCCGATCGGACGGGTCGATGATGCCTCGCCGCGGCTGGCCGCCGAGCTGACTGGCGCTGACGTGGTCGCGGCCGAGGATACCCGCCGACTGCGGCGACTGGCCGAAGACCTCGGCGTCGAAATAAGCGGACGGGTCGTCTCGTACTTCGAAGGCAACGAGCAGCGTCGCGCGCCGGCCTTGATCGCGGCCCTCGAGGCGGGGCAGCGGGTCGTGCTCGTCACGGACGCCGGCATGCCGAGCGTGTCTGACCCGGGATACCGGCTTGTGACAGCGGCCATCGCTGCTGGCGTCGGCGTCACGGTCGTGCCGGGGCCTTCTGCCGTGCTGAGTGCCCTGGCGGTGTCGGGCTTGCCGGTGGACCGCTTCTGCTTCGAGGGGTTCCTGCCGCGCAAGGCGGGGGAGCGGTCGCGTCGGCTCGCTGAGCTGGCGGCCGAGTCCCGAACCATGGTGTTCTTCGAGTCCCCGCATCGCACCGCCGAGTCCCTGCGCGCGATGGCGGACGCGTGGGGTGCCGACCGCCCTGGCGCAGTGTGCCGGGAGCTCACGAAGACATACGAGGAGGTACGACGAGGAGGCCTCGCCGAGCTGACCTTGTGGGCTGAGGCGGGTGTGCGGGGCGAGATCACCTTGGTGGTCGGCGGCGCCGCCCCAGTGTCGAACGACCTCGACGCGGAGGCGCTGCGCCGGCTGGTCGACCAGGCGGCATCCACGGGCCTGTCCCGCAAAGACGCGGTCGCGGCCGTCATACGGCAAACCGGGATGGCGAGGCGCACCGTCTACGACGCAGCCCATCGAGGCGCCGAGACGGGCGAGGATGCAGTGGTGCCGCCGCCCTAGGATTGGGCCTATGCCCGAATCCCCCGACAAGGCGTACTACGTCACGACGCCGATCTACTACGTCACGGCCGCGCCGTCGATCGGGAGCGCCTACACGACCGTGGTGGGCGACGTGCTGACCCGCTGGCACCGCCAGCGCGGGGAGCGAGTCTGGTATCTCACCGGTACCGACGAGCACGGTCAGAAGGTCATGCGGGCTGCCGAGGCGAACGGCCAGACGCCCCAGGCCTGGACCGACCACCTCGTCGAGACGGCTTGGAAGCCGGTTTTGAGCACCATCGACGTGGCGAACGACCAGTTCGTCCGCACCACCGACGCCGACCACACCGAGCGGGTCCAGGAGTTCTGGCGCTGTCTCCAAGAAGGCGGCGACGTTTACGAAGGCCGGTACGAAGGTCCCTACTGCGTGGGCTGCGAGGAGTTCAAGCTTCCCGCCGACCTCGTGACGGTCGGCGGAGTCGACTCCTGCTCGATCCACGGCACCGCCGTCGAGATGGTGAGTGAGGCGAATTACTTCTTCTCGATGTCGCGGTATGCCGACAAGCTGCTCGAGCTCTACGAAACCCGACCCGGCTTCGTGCAGCCCGAGTCGGCTCGCAACGAGGTCATCGCCTTCGTCAAGCAGGGGCTTGAAGACCTGTCGATCAGCAGGTCCACCTTCGACTGGGGCATCAAGGTGCCGTGGGACGAGTCGCAGGTGCTCTATGTCTGGATCGACGCGCTGCTCAACTACGTCACCGCGGCCGGCTATGGGACGGACCCGGAGCGCTTCGCCGGACTCTGGCCGGCCGACGTGCACCTCGTTGGCAAGGACATCTTACGTTTCCACGCAGTCATCTGGCCCGCCATGCTGATGGCAGCCGGACTCGACGTACCGCATCAGGTCTTCGCGCACGGCTGGTTGCTGGTGGGTGGCGAGAAGATGAGCAAGTCCAAGGCGACGGCCATCGCGCCCGAGGTCATCACCGACCACTTCGGCTCTGACGCCTACCGCTACTACTTCGCCAAGACCATCGCGTTCGGCTCCGACGGCAGCTTTTCCTGGGAGCACATGAGTGCCGTCTACACGAGCGAGCTGGCCAACGGCCTGGGCAACCTCGCGTCGCGGGTGACGGCCATGGTCGGCAAGTACTTCGACGGACAACTGCCGGCTCCGGCGGCCGACGGGCCTGCCGAGAAGGCGCTTGCGGAAACGCTCGCCGCCACCGTCGAGCGAGCAGACGCAGCGATCGACCGGCTTGCGATCCATGAAGCCGTGACCGCCGTGTCCGACCTCATCAGCGACATCAACGGCTATGTCACCGAACAAGAGCCGTGGCAGGTCGCCAAAGATACTTCGGAGGAGGGTCGGGCCAGGTTGGCCTCAATCCTCTATGCGGCCGCCGACTCGCTGCGCGCGGTTGCCGTGCTGCACAATCCGGTGATGCCCAAGACGTGTGCGACGTTGTGGGCCGCGCTCGGAGCGGACGCGCTGGGGGCGCTGGTTGCGCAGCGGGTCCAGGAGACGGGTCAGTGGGGGCAGCTGCCGGCGGGAGTGACGCTCACGAAGGGCCAATCGCTCTTCCCCCGGCTCGAGGCGGCAGAGGGGGTAGCCGAGTGACAGATGGTGCGCAGATGTCTGGTCTGTCTCAGGGACCGCGGCCGTCTCGATCACGGGTCAACGAGGAGTTCGGCGTCAAGCGCGACATCAGCCGGCCACCTCTACCGGAGCCGCTGCCGGCACCGGTCGTCGACAACCACTGCCATCTCGACATCGACGATGGTGACAGCTGGCTGGACCCAGCCCAGGCGTTGGAACTGGCCAGCAGCGTCGGCGTCACCCGGATCGTCCAGATCGGTTGTGACCTGCCGGGCGCGGCCTGGGCGGTCGAGACGGCCGACGAGTTCGACGCCATCGTGGCGGGGGTGGCGATCCACCCCAACGAGGCGCCGCGTCTTGACGCCGACGGTGGTCTCGATGCGGGACTGGCCGAGATCGAGCGGCTTGTCACCTCGAGTCCGCGCGTGCGGGCGGTTGGCGAGACAGGGCTCGACTATTTCCGCACCGGCGCTGACGGCGTGGCGGCACAGCGACGCTCCTTTGCGGCGCACATCGAGCTGGCCCACCGCCACGACAAGACCCTCGTCATACACGACAGGGACGCGCACGACGACGTCATCGCGATGCTCGACGAGCACGGTGCACCTGAGCGCACGGTGCTGCACTGCTTTTCGGGCGATCCCGGGTTCGCACGGCAGTGTCTCGACCGGGGTGGCTTCCTCTCGTTCGCCGGGACGATCACGTTCAAGAACGCCCAGCACCTGCGGGACGCGCTGGTCACCGCGCCACTCGACCGGGTCCTCGTCGAGACCGATGCGCCCTTCCTCACGCCCATGCCCTTTCGCGGACGGCCCAATGCGTCATACCTGGTCCCGACGACTGTGCGGGCGATGGCCGACGTGCGAGGCGACGACCTGGAAACCCTGTGTAGAGCGATCAACGCCAACACCGAAGCCGCCTTCGGTGGCGCCTGGTGAGACTCGCCACAGCACACGCCAGGGTGAGCAGGAGTCGGGGAACCGATCAACGGCCTTCTCATAGCACCGAAGTGAGTTTTTGGCAACGGTGACACTCAGTACGTTTTGCATCTTTGATAACGATCTGGCATCCTCGGTCACTTGCCCGATAAGGCCGCCGAGCTGGCTGGAGAACGAGCCTGGCCAGCTGCTGTGCCTGAAAGTTTTCCGATGTATGGAGTCACGTGCCGAAGAAAATCATTGCTGCCGTCTTGGCTGCCCTCTTGGTGGCTGGCCTGGTGGCCGGAGGTGTGGCGTTCGCACTCGAGCGCAAGACCGTCACTGTCTCGGTCGACGGCAAGGAACAAACCGTCACGACATTCCACGACAACGTCACTCAGGTGCTCGAAGCCGAGGGGATCAACTTGGGTTCGCACGACGTTGTCGCGCCTGCTCTCGACAGCAGCCTCGAAGAGGGCACCCGCATCGCGGTCTCCTACGGCCGCAAGCTGACCCTGACCGTTGACGGTGACAAGCAGAGCTACTGGACTACGGCGACCAGCGTCGACGACGCTCTCGCCCAGGCGGAGGAGCGATTCGCCGCCGGCACTGAGTTCTCGACGAGCCGTTCGGCCACCATCGGGCGCCAGGGTCTCAGCATCGTCATCAAGACGCCCAAGGACCTGTTGCTCAAGGTCGGTCGTAAAGATCTCCGCAAGGTGACCACGACCGGCCTGACCGTCGGGGAGGCGCTGATCGACTTCGGGGTCGAGGTAGACCGCGACGACATCGTCGAACCGGCTGCAAAGACGGAACTCGCCGATGGCACGCGCATCACGGTGACCCGCATTCGCAAGACCGAGCGCACCGTCGCGAGAGCGGTCGGCTACGACACCGTGGTACAGCTGACCGACAAGCTGTACGTCGACGAGACGGGTTTGAGGCGCGAGGGCAAGGCTGGCAAGACCAAGGTCACCTACCTCACCGTCCGGGCGAACGGCAAGGCCATCAAGACCCGCGAGATCAAGAGAGTCCGCGTTCTCAACCCGGTGACCAGGATCGAGCTGCAAGGCACCACGGAGCGGCCGCCACCGGAGCCGAAGCCTGAGCCCGTACCCGTACCCGTACCCCAGCCGGAGCCCGCTCCGGCACCTGAGCCCGCTCCCGAACCCGAACCCGAACCGGAGCCTGCACCGGCACACGCACCTGAGCCCGCTCCCGCACCGGCACCCACGCCGGAGCCGGAGCCGGCACCTGAGCCCGCTCCGGTCCCCCCGCCCTCCGACGGCTCGGTCTGGGACTCATTGGCGCAGTGCGAGTCCGGCGGCAACTGGGCCATCAACACCGGCAACGGCCACTACGGCGGTCTTCAGTTCCTGCAGTCGACCTGGCTCGCCTACGGTGGCGGCGCCTACGCGCAACTGCCGAGCGACGCCAGCCGCGAGGCGCAGATCGAGATCGCTACCAAGTTGCGTGACTCGTCCGGTGGCTACGGCCCGTGGCCGGCGTGTGCCGCATCGCTGGGTCTGCTCTGACCTCACCCCTTTCATCCGCCGGCCCGAGACTTCTCGGGCCGACGGATGTGCGTTTGCTCGCTGAGCGGTATGACGTCCGGCCCACCAAGAGGCGTGGCCAGAACTTCGTCATCGACGCCAACACGGTGCGGCGCATAGTGCGCACAGCCGAGCTTGACTCGTCCGACGTGGTCCTCGAAATCGGTCCGGGCTTGGGCTCGTTGACCCTGGGCCTGCTCGAGTCGGTGTCGCACCTGACTGCCGTGGAGCTCGACCCTGTGCTCGCAGCCGCGCTGCCGACAACAGTGGCTGAGTACGCCCCTTCTCTCGCGGATCAGCTGATTGTCGTCGAGGCCGACGCGCTGAAGCTGGCTGCCGTGCCTGGCCCCGCGCCGACTGCTCTGGTGGCCAACCTCCCCTACAACGTGGCTGTCCCTGTCCTGTTGCATCTGCTGGCACTGCTGCCGTCGCTGCAGCGGGTCTTGGTGATGGTGCAGCTCGAGGTTGCCGATCGGTTGGCGGCGCAGCCGGGCTCGAAGGTCTACGGCATACCCAGTGTCAAGGCCGCCTGGTATGCCGACGTGCGGCGGGCCGGACTCATCGGGCGCAATGTCTTTTGGCCCGCCCCCAATGTCGACTCCGGGTTGGTCGCCATGCAGCGACGTGACCCGCCAGCCTCCGTGGTGGGCCGCCAACGGGTGTTCGAGGTGGTCGATGCCGCGTTTGCCCAACGGCGCAAGATGTTGCGGGCTGCGCTTGCCGGTCTGGCGGGCTCGACGGCAGCAGCCGAAGCAGCCATCACCGCCGCCGGAGTGGACCCCACATCTCGGGGGGAGCGACTGAAGGTCGAGGAGTTCGCCCGAGTCGCCGACTGCCTCGGGGCTTGAACGCGCAGGTTCGGCTCAAATCATGCCCTCGCTGAGGTGTACGGGGTCGCGAAACCGTTCATGTGAACGGTTCTGCGGCAGGAGGCGCGGCATTCGGTCGTACTTTCGTTCATGTGAACGGTTCTGCCACAGCGCCTACCTGTCGGGGGGATGTCACACCGGTCAGGGCTGCGATTGTCCAGGACACCGTGACCGCGTGAGCCCGTAACCTTGCCCGGGTGACCACTGTGACCGTGCGGACGCCGGCCAAGATCAACCTGGGGCTCAGCGTCGGCAGGCCACGGGCCGACGGCTATCACCCGCTGGCGACCGTCTATCAGGCGATCGCGCTCTACGACGAGGTCAAGGCCCGGCCAGCGGAGGCTGGTGAGTTCACGGTGAGCGTCACGGGTGAGGGCCAAGACGACGTACCCCTCGACGACACCAACCTGGCCGTGCGGGCGGCCCAGCTGCTCGCCAAGCGTGCTCAGGTCGACGAGGGTGTCGCTCTGAGCATTCACAAGCTGATCGCGGTGGCCGGTGGTCTGGCGGGGGGTAGCAGTAACGCCGCCGCCGCGCTGCTTGCCTGCGACGCACTCTGGGGCCTGCACAGCAGCCGCGAGGAGCTGGCGGAGCTGGCGGTCGAGCTCGGCAGTGACGTGCCCTTCTGCCTCGTGGGTGGCAACGCGATCGGCACCGGGCGCGGAGAGGCCGTGTCGTCGGTGCTCGCGCGTGGCAGCTATGAGTGGGTGCTCGCCTATGCGGCGACCGGGTTGTCGACGCCGCAGGTTTACGCCGAGTTCGATCGACTCGATGCCGCCGGGGCCGATGACGAGCCGGAAGTGCCGGAGGCGCTGATATCAGCGTTGCGGACAGGGGACCCATACGCCGTCGGCATGGCGCTGCGCAATGACCTGCAACCGGCGACGATCCGATTGCGACCCGCGGTTCGTCGTACCCTCGAGTTCGGCGATGAGTTCGGCGCCCTCGGCGCCATCGTGTCGGGGTCGGGGCCCACGTGCCTGTTTCTCGCCGCCGACTCCGAGCACGCCATCGACATTGCGGTGGCGCTGTCCAGCTCAGGCGTATGCCGCTCGGTCCAACGAGCCAACGGGCCAGTCCCGGGGGCTCGCATCGTCACGTGACATTCTGACGTCACCATGGCCACCCCCGCGGCGAATCTCATCAACCTCGACGGGGTCTCCAAGGCGTACGGCGTTCGGCCGCTGCTCGACGGGGTCTCGCTCGGTTTGCAGCGTGGTGACCGGGTGGGCATCGTCGGTCGCAACGGCGATGGCAAGACAACTTTGCTGCGCCTGATGGCTGGCCTCGAGTCGGTCGACCAAGGGCGCGTCACCCAGAATCGCGGCCTGCACCTCGGGTTGCTGAGTCAGCGCGACGACCTGCGTGACCACGACAGCATCGGTCATGTGGTCTTGGGTGACCTGGCCGATCACGAGTGGGCCGCCGACATCCGATCACGTGACGTGGTCGAGCACCTGCTCAGCGGGCTTGATCTCGAGCGTCGCGTGGAGGGGTTGTCCGGTGGCGAGCGCCGTCGAGTGTCGCTGGCGAAGCTCTTGTTGACCGACCTCGACGTGCTGCTGCTCGACGAGCCGACCAACCACCTCGACATCGAGGCGGTGTCCTGGCTGGCCGAGCATCTGGTGTCGAAGCGGGTGGCGCTGGCTGTCGTCACGCACGACCGGTGGTTCCTGGACGCCGTGTGCACCACAACCTGGGAGCTGCATGATGCGGTCGTCGACAGCTATCAGGGCGGCTATGCGGCCTTCGTGCTGGCCAAGGCTGAGCGGATGCGTCAGGCCTCATCCGCGGAGATCCGGCGACAGAACCTGATGCGCAAGGAGCTGGCCTGGCTGCGCCGAGGCCCGCCGGCGCGCACGGCGAAGCCGCGCTTCCGCATCGACGCCGCCAACGAGCTGATCGAAGACGAGCCGGCTCCGCGGGATCGCGTCGAGCTGCAGCGGTTCGCCATCGGACGGCTCGGCAAGGACGTGTTCGACCTGGAAGACGCCACCATCACCCGCGGTGGGCGCGACCTGGTCGACCACCTCACCTGGCGAATCGGGCCCGGTGACCGGATCGGCCTCGTCGGCGTCAACGGTGCCGGCAAGACGTCTTTGCTGTCGGTCTTGACGGGCGATGCGCCGCCCGAGTCTGGCCGACTACGAACCGGGCGCACCGTGCAGCTGGCCCATCTGAGTCAGACGCTCGACGGGCTCGACCCGGCCGAGCGGGTGCTGCCGTCGGTCGAGTCGATCAAGCGGTTGGCCTCAGTCGCGGGCGGTCGGGAGCTGACGGCCAGCTCGATGCTGGAGCGTTTCGGCTTCACCGGTGACAAGCTGACGGCCCGGATCGGCGACCTGTCGGGAGGCGAGCGCAGACGCCTGCAGCTGTTGCGGCTCCTGCTGGCCGAGCCCAACGTGCTGCTGCTGGACGAGCCCACCAACGACCTCGACATCGAGACGCTCAACGTGGTCGAGGACTATCTCGACTCGTGGCCCGGCACGCTGATCGTGGTGTCGCACGACCGCTATTTTCTCGAGCGGGTGTGCGACACGGTGTGGGCACTGCTCGGTGACGGCTCCTTGGCGATGCTGCCCGGAGGCGTCGACGACTACCTGTCGCGGCGGGCGGCTGTGCTCGCGGCTGCTCCCTCGGGTGGTATGGCGGCCAGCGCCGCGCCCAAGAACCACCTTGCTCTCTTGCCCGATGACCCGGGAACGGACACCAGTTCGGCTCGGGGTTCACGTGACCAGCAGGCCGGCATACCTTTGGATGCGACTGCTGAGCGTGTCGCGAAGAAGGACCTGTCGCGAATCGAGCGACAGCTGACCAAGCACAACGCCAAGGTCGCCGCCGTACATGCGTCCATGGCTGAGCACGCCAGCGACTACGAGTTGCTGGCCACCCTCGATCACCAGCTCGCCGACCTGGAAGCCGAGCGCGACCGCCTCGAGCTCGAGTGGCTCAGCGCCGCCGAACTCCTCGACGGCTGAGCCGCGGCCAGCTAAGGTGGCTCTGCGCCGTCGACCTGCTGGACGGCTGAGCCGCAGCGAGCCTGGCGCGGT
Organism: Nocardioidaceae bacterium; assembly: GCA_013696975.1. Classification (GTDB taxonomy): domain Bacteria; phylum Actinomycetota; class Actinomycetes; order Propionibacteriales; family Nocardioidaceae; genus JACCZJ01. Next base: position 11,418 of record JACCXO010000053.1, read on the forward strand.
CATTGCAGCTACCAGGTCAGCGGTCGAAGGGGGCGACGACGGTGCGCAGGAGCGCCGCCAGCGACGAGCGTTGATCATCTGTCAGCTCCGCGAGCAGCAGGCGTTCCTGCGCCAGCAATCCTTCGAGTGCCGCGTCGACGCGGATGCGACCGGAGTCGGTGAGGCGCACCAGGACACCTCGGCGGTCGTCAGGGTCAGGAAGCCGTTCGACGAGGCCCTTGGCAGCCAGCCGGTCCACGCGGTTCGTCATCGTGCCCGACGTGACCATCGTCTCGCGCAGCAACCGACCGGGCGACAGCGTATGCGGATCGCCGGCTCGTCGCAGCGCGGTGAGTACGTCGAATTCCCAGGACTCGAGGCTGTGCTCGCTGAAGGCCGACTTGCGGGCCAGGTCGAGGTGGCGGGCCAACCGAGTGACCCGGCTCAGCACATGCATGGGCTCGACGTCGAGGTCGGGGCGCTCTCTTTGCCAGGCCGCGACGAGTTGGTCCACCTCATCCCGTTTGGCAGTCATGGAATCACTCTAGTCGTCAAGAGTCTTGACATAGAGATAATTGCCTCAGGGGGGTATCTTGACGTCAAGACAGTTTACTCAATGGAAAGGTCGCGTGAGATGCCTACTTGGGACCCGGGACGTTATCTGCACTTCAGCGAGGAGCGATCCCGCCCGTTCTCCGACCTGCTCGCTCGCGTGGGCGCTGAGGAACCGGCGCGAGTGGTGGACCTAGGTTGTGGACCGGGCCAACTGACAGCAACGCTTGCGGAGAAGTGGCCAACCGCCGAGATACTCGGCATCGACTCTTCACACGCCATGATCGAGGCCTCCGCGGCGCACGCCTCAGCGCACGTTCGCTTCGAGGTTGGCGATATCCGGCGGTGGCGGCCCGCTGAGCCGGCTGACGTGCTCATCTCCAACGCCGCCCTGCAATGGGTGCCCGGCCATCGAGAGCTGTTGCCCTCCTTGGTCGAGTCACTGGCACCGGGCGGTTGGTTCGCGTTTCAAGTGCCGGGAAACTTCGATGAGCCCAGCCACCGACTGCTCCACGAGCTGGCGGCTGACCCTCGATTCGCCGAGGCGACTCGGCAGGTGGAGCGCCCGTCGGCATCCGCCGCAGCCACCTATCTCGCGGACCTCTCCGCTTTGGGATGCCAAGTCGATGCGTGGGAGACGACATACCTGCATGTGCTTGAGGGCCCAGACCCTGTCTTCACCTGGATCTCGGGCACCGGGGCACGGCCGGTCCTGCAGGCGTTGTCGGCGCCAGAGCGAAAGGTGTTCGAGTCGGAGTACAAGGCTCTCCTGCGAGACGCGTATCCCACCCGAGACTTCGGCGTCCTGTTGCCGTTCCGCCGGGTCTTCGTAGTGGCGCAGAAGGCGTCATGACACTTGGCAAAGGCGCCGCTTCACGCCCGAGCCCGAGATCTTTACGGTGCGCCCCCTGCTCACCACCCTTTGTCCTGCGGACGCCGAGTGGAACTTCGGCGCCATTAGTTGGCGTGGAAGTTCCACCTGACCCACCGAGAACTGGGCCGGGATCCGGCAAAGGAGAGACATGACAATGCTTCACCACGTGCAGGTCAGCTGCCCGACGGGTGGCGAGCCAGCGGTACGCCGCTTCTACGCCGGCCTCCTCGGGCTGGCTGAGGTGGAGAAACCGCCTGAGCTGGCCAAGCGCGGAGGGGTGTGGTTCCGCGGTGAGGGCTACGAGCTGCACATCGGAGTGGAAGCGCCGTTCGCTCCAGCCGCCAAGGCGCATCCGGCCTTTCTCGTTGACGATGTGGATGACTTGGCGGCGCGGCTCACCGAGGCAGGCTGCGCCGTGACCTGGGACAGCAACTTTCCTGGCTACCGGCGCTTCCATACCCGAGACCCGCACGGCAACCGAGTCGAGCTTCTCGGTGCCGCAGGGGATTAGGCTTCGAGTTCGGCGAGGACGCGTGGGATCTGACCCGGTATCTCGCGCGCAAGGTACCCGAGCTTGCCGACTTCTGCCGCGAGGCGGTCACCGGCTCGGCCGTGCAGATAGGTGCCCCACACCGCCGCCTGGGAGGGCGTCGCCCTTCGTGCGAGCAAGCCGGCTATCACTCCTGCCTTGACGTCGCCTGAACCCGACACGCCGAGTCCTGCACCACCCGCTTCGTCATACCAGACGTCGCCATCGGGCGAGGCGATTGCAGACGCTGCGCCTCCCGTGGCGACCGTCGTCCGGCTTCGCTTGGCCAGCTCGATCGCGGCGGCGGCCGGATCGTCCTCGACCTGGCTTTCAGACCAACCGACAGTGCGGGCCAGTTCCGAGAGGTTCGGCGTCAGCACGACGTCGCCTCGCAGATGGTGCACACACTCGTGGTTCTCCGTGACAGCGGTAAGCGCCAACGCGTCCAGCACCACCGGCACCCTCAGCTCAGTCACGATGCTGGTGGTCAAGGCACGCGCTGACTCCTTCCCGACGAGACCGGGCCCGATCAGGACGACGTCAGCCTCGCTGGCGAGTTCGAGCACCAGTTCGGCGCATTCGGGGTCGAGGCTGCCATCTGGACGGTCCGGTATGCCGCGAACGAGCGCCTCAGGCAGAGCGATGGCCAATTGCATCGCGATGCGAGAACCGGACACGACCTGGAGTTTTCCGCCACCGGCTCGCAGCGCGGCTTCGGCGGCGAGCAGGACAGCGCCAGGGGTCTCGGAGCCACCACCGATCACCACGATGCGACCGCGCGACTCCTTGCCGCTCCCAGCTGTGGGCAACGGCCACTCACGCAGGAGCTTCGGAGAGATGACGCGCGCTTCAAGATGCGGGGGTGGCGGCACCGGGTTCCTCGGTGATCTCTTCGGACTCCTCGGCCAGGTGCTCGACGTCGTTGTACAGCTCGAGCGACATCATCTCGTCACCTGGCTTGGCTGTGTATCGGGTGATCGAACAGTTTCCGAGCTGGGTCTCTTGGTCGATATCGAGCAGATCACGTTCGGTCAGCTCTTCGAGGACATACCGAAACACCATGATCACCGCCTGGTGGCTCACGATGATGACCCGCCGCCCCGGGTAGCCGGACTGCAACGTCGCCACCACACTGCGCACCCGCAGCGCGACATCGGTCCAGCTCTCACCGACCGGTGGCCGATAGTAGAACTTGCCGAGCCGGTCACGACGGGCGACCTCGTCGGGGAGGCGTTTGCTGATCCCAGCCGATGTGAGCCCGTCGAGGATGCCCAGCTCGCGCTCCCGCAACCGCTCGTCGCCCTTGAGCCTGATGGCGTCCGATCGTCCGGCCGCCTCGATCGCGACTTCCGCGGTGCGTTTGGCTCGCTGGTACGGCGAGATGAGGGCCACCTCTGGTCGATCGTCGTCGCTGAGCTTGCTCAGCCACCGACCTACCGCCTCGGCTTGGCCGACGCCCACCTCGGACAAGTCGACGTCGGGGTCGCGGATATCGAGGTCGAGGACCTCCGCTCGCGCCTTCTGGGCGGCAGCGTCCGCCAGATTCCCCTCGCTCTCGCCGTGGCGGACGAGGGTGAGGGACGCCGGCCAGAGAATCTCTTGCATGGGGGGAAACTACCCAACCCAAGCCGAGAGTCCATTGGCGGACTGCTTCGTGTTCACGGATTGCGCCGACTCCAGCGAGGCCGATGTCTAGCGGCTAGCCCCATTAGGGGACTGGGCGGGTCTTGAGGGTGGGGTGCTGTTCCAGGCCGGACAAGCCGTTCCACGCCAGGTTGACCAGATGCGAGGCAACCTCGGCTTTGGAGGGGTTGCGCTCGTCCAGCCACCACTGGCCCGTGGTGCCGACCATGCCGACCAGCATCTGCGCGTACATGGGGGCGTACTGCGCATCGAATCCTCGGGCGCGAAACTCGGCGCCCAAGATGTACTCGACCCGGGATGCGACGTCACCGATGATGGAGACGAACGATCCCGACTCCGACCCGATCGGCGAGTCGCGGACCAGGATTCGGAAGCCGTCTGCCGACTCCTCGATGTAGTCGAGCAACGCGAAGGCGGCTTGCTCGAGCAGGTCGCGAGGGTTCCCCGCCGTGAGCGAGGACCGCATCATCGAGAGCAGTTGCAGCACTTCGCGGTCGACCACGACGGCATACAAACCCTCTTTGCCACCGAAATGCTCGTAGACGATCGGCTTGGAGACCTCGGCCCGCGACGCGATTTCCTCTATCGCGGTGCCTTCAAAGCCGCGCTCGGCGAACAGGCTCCGCGCGATGTCGATGAGCTGTTCGCGTCGCTCTGCGCTCGTCATGCGCGCTCGGGTATGCCGCTTGCCCTTGACCTCATTCACGCGGTCTTCCTCGCAGCAACCAGCCGCGAAGGTCCGAGGCTGGTGTCGTTATAGCGACGCGAGGGTCTAATCGAGCGAAGGTATTGAGCGGAGCCGGCCCTCATACGCTGGGCTGGACCCGCTTGGCCTCGAGTCGCTCCTTGACCGGCCAGCGCACAGCCGACACCCAGCCGAGCTTCTCCATCATCCAGATGATGCGCGCTGACGTGTCGATCTGACCTCGGAGCACACCATGGCGCGCACACGTCGGGTCACTGTGGTGCAGGTTGTGCCACGACTCGCCCATCGAGGGGATGGCGAGCCACCAGACATTGCCGGACTTGTCGCGAGACTTGAAGGGACGCTGGCCGACGGCGTGGCAGATGGAGTTGATGGACCAAGTCACGTGATGCAGCAGACCGATACGGACGAGCGAACCCCAGAAGAACGCGGTGGCCGCGCCGTGCCAGGACATGGACCACACACCGCCGATGACGGCCGGCAGCACCAAGGTCGCAACCACGAAGATAGGAAAGGCCTTGGAGATGCGCAGGATGTCGCGGTCCTTGAGCAGGTCGGGAGCGTACTGACGCTGGGAGGTCTGATCTTGGTCGAACAACCATCCCATGTGGGCGTAGAAGAGCCCCTTCATCAACGCGGGGACCGTCTCGCCGTAGCGCCAAGGCGAGTGTGGGTCACCTTCGCGATCCGAGAACTTGTGGTGTTTGCGGTGGTCGGCCACCCAGCGGGTGACGGAGCCTTGAATGGCCATCGAGCCGGCAACAGCCAGGGCGATCTTCACGGCCCGGTTGGGCTTGAAGGACTTATGGGTGAACAAGCGGTGAAAGCCGACCGTGATGCCGTGGCCGGTGACTGCGTACATAGTCAGGGCGATCACCACGTCGCGCCAGCCGAGCCATCCTCCCCAGGCCACTGGCACGGCGGCCAGGATCGCGAGGAAGGGCAGGACGATGAACAAACCGAGAGCGAAGCGCTCCTTGAAGCTCTGGACCTCAGGCCCGACCGGTTCCAGGTCCTCGGGCTTCTGCGGCGTTGGTCCGGAGAGATCAGCCGTCTCGAGGTCGGTACGGAGCGGTGCGGCGACAGCGGTCGCTGGGGTCATTGACGGACTCCTCTTGTTTGGCAAGCCTGGTACGGAGGCAACGCGAAAGCCGGATGGCACTACCTACGCTACCGTAACCTACGGTGCCGTAGGCAGCAACTGATCCTTGGTCCTTCAGAGGTTGGATGGGCTTCGTGGCAGACTGTCGCCACGCAGGGGTGCCGCCGCTATTTCGGAGCACACCACGCAATCCCCTGTGGGGTAACCCGGCAGCCCGCGAGCCTTTGAAGCTTGAGGTCCTGGATCGAAGCCAGGCAGGGGAGCACAGACCGCGAGGAGTGCACGTGGCAGACCGTCTGACAGCCGTGATCGTGCTGGCGGCGGGTGGTGGCACGCGGATGAAGTCCGCGAAGCCCAAGGTCTTACATCAGATCGGTGGCCGCAGCCTTGTCTGCCACGCGCTGCACGCCGCCCGAGGCTTGCAACCCGAACATCTCATCACGGTTATCGGCCACGGGCGCGAGGCGGTGGAGCCGCATGTTCGGGAGCTCGACGATCAGGTGCTGTTCGGCATCCAGACCGAGCAACGTGGCACCGGCCACGCGGTGCAGGTCGCGCTCGAAGCCCTGCCCGCGCGCGTGTCGGGCACCGTGATCGTCACGTATGGCGACGTGCCCCTGCAGACCACGCCGACCCTCGCCGAGCTTGCCGCCCAGCACCAAGCCGAGGGCAATGCGGCAACCGTGTTGACCGCGCACCCGCCGGACCCGTTCGGGTATGGACGGATCGTTCGGGAAACAGGCGGCGCCGTCGTCGCCATCGTCGAGGAGAAGGACGCAACCGCCGAGCAGCGGGCGATCAGCGAGATCAACTCAGGCATCTTTGCCTTTGACGTCGCGATCCTGCGGGACGCACTGGGCAGAGTTGGCAGCGACAACGCCGCCGGCGAGATCTACCTCACTGATGTGGTCGCCATCGCGCATGCCGATGGCCATCGGGTGGGGGCGCTGACAATCGACGACCTGTGGCAGACGGAGGGCGTCAATACCCGTCAACAGCTGGCGGGCCTCGGGCGCGAGCTCAACCGTCGCGTGCTCGCGCGATGGATGGCTGACGGTGTCGAGATCATCGACCCCGCGACCACGTGGGTCGACGTGACCGTCGAACTCGCCGCCGACGTGTCGCTCAGGCCGGGCGTCCAGCTGTACGGCGAAACGGTGGTCGAGGCTGGCGCCGTGATCGGGCCGGACACGACACTCACCGATGTCGCGGTCGGGTGCGACGCCCAGGTCGTGCGGACCCACGGCTCGGGTGCAGTGCTGGGATCCAAGACGGTGGTGGGACCTTTCGCCTATCTGCGGCCAGGGACCATGGTGGCGGCGGGCGGCAAGGTCGGCGCGTTCGTCGAGACCAAGAACGCCATGATCGGCGAGGGGGCCAAGGTGCCGCACCTGTCGTATGTCGGGGACGCGGAAATCGGAGCGGGCACCAACATCGGTGCGGGCACGATCTTCGCCAACTACGACGGCGTCGAAAAGCACCGGACCCGCGTCGGAAGGCACTGCCATACCGGCGCCAACAACGCTTTCGTCGCCCCCGTGGAGATCGGCGACGGCGCCAGCACCGGGGCGGGCACAGTGGTGAGGAGAGACGTACCGCCGGGCGCACTCGCGGTCAGCACCGGCCCGCAACGCCATATCGAAGACTGGGTGGAACGCAAACGCCCTGGCTCGCCGGCTGCCGAGGCGGCTGCGCAGACTCGCAACCAGGAGGCACGACCGTGACAGGCGTCAAGCGGACGACCGAAAAGAACCTGATGCTGTTCTCGGGTCGGGCTCACCCTCGCCTGGCTGAAGAAGTTGCCAAGCTGCTGGGAACCGAGCTGGTGCCCAACTCGGCATACGACTTCGCCAACAGCGAGATCTATGTGCGCTTCGAGGAGTCAGTGCGGGGCAGCGACGCGTTCGTGATCCAAAGCCACACCGCGCCGGTCAACCAGTGGATCATGGAGCACCTGATCATGGTCGACGCGCTCAAGCGGGCCTCCGCCAAGCGCATCACCGTCGTCCAACCCTTCTACGGCTACGCGCGGCAGGACAAGAAGCACCGCGGCCGAGAACCCATCTCCGCCCGGCTGATGGCTGATCTCTTCAAGACCGCCGGCGCAGACCGTCTCATCTGCGTCGACCTGCACTCGTCACAGATCCAGGGTTTTTTCAACGGACCCGTGGATCACCTGATGGCGTTGCCGATCCTCTCGGAGTATGTCGCCCAACACTATGGCCAGGAGGAGCTCGCCGTGGTCTCACCCGACGCCGGGCGCATCCGGGTGGCCGAGCAGTGGTCGCAACGGCTGGACGGGGCGCCACTGGCCTTCGTGCACAAGACCCGCGACATGCACCGTCCGAACGAGTCCGTCGCCAACCGGGTTGTCGGAGCTGTCTCAGGCCGAGTGTGCGTGCTGGTCGACGACATGATCGACACCGGCGGCACCATCGTGAAGGCTGCGGACGCGCTGATGGCGGCGGGGGCCTCCGAAGTCGTGATCGCCGCGACCCACGCCATCTTGTCCGGGCCCGCTGTCGACCGCCTCAAGAATTCGTGCGCCCGCGAAGTCATCGTGACCGACACACTGCCCATCGCACCGGACAGTGAGTTCGACAAACTGACCACCTTGTCCATCGCCCCGCTGATCAGCCGCGCCATCCGGGAAGTTTTCGAGGACGGCTCGGTCACCAGTCTCTTCGACGGCAATGCCTAGACATCGAGCACAGCGACGGCAACGCCTAGACCTCGAGCAAAGCGACGGCAACGCCTGAGGTAAATTTCCCTCAGTCGAGGGTCGCGGCTAAGATCGACAAGTTGCCTCGGCGAGGGAGCGCCACCACCTTGACGCTCGACGCGCAGTTTGCGTTGTGGCTGGTGCAGCGCCATCCGACATCAAGTCGGACTCCGTGATCGACGCGGTGGATGGATGGATGCAGCTCTCTGCTCCGTGGCAACGCACCTGGTGTGCTTTGTGCGCATCTTCTGATCGTCAACCGCACTAGCCGCCCTGCACCC
>JACCXO010000064.1 GCA_013696975.1 Nocardioidaceae bacterium
TCGGTGAGCTCGAGCTCGAGCCCGAAGGTGTTGCTCTCCTCGACGGTGATGACGCCTTCCTTGCCGACCTTGTCCATGGCCTCGGCGATGATCTCGCCGACCTGGGGGTCAGCTGCGGAGATCGAGGCGGTCGAAGCGATCTGCTCCTTGGTCTCGACGTCCTTGGCCATCGACAACAACTGCGAGCTAACAGCCTCGACGGCCTGCTCGATGCCGCGCTTCAAACCCATCGGGTTGGCGCCGGCCGCGACGTTGCGCAGGCCTTCGCGAACCATGGCCTGGGCCAGCACGGTGGCCGTCGTGGTGCCGTCACCGGCAACATCGTCGGTCTTCTTGGCAACTTCTTTGACGAGCTCGGCGCCGATCTTCTCGTATGGGTCTTCGAGCTCGATCTCTTTGGCGATGGAGACACCGTCGTTGGTAATCGTCGGTGCACCCCATTTCTTCTCGAGGACGACGTTTCGGCCCTTGGGTCCGAGCGTCACCTTGACGGCGTCGGCGAGGGTGTTCATCCCACGCTCGAGGCCGCGACGAGCTTCCTCGTTGAAAGCAATAAGTTTTGGCATGTACGCGAGTCCTCCGCGTTTGAGGTCTGGATGGTTCGGTTGGTACGACGCCCGCGACGGACGGAACCAGCTTGACTAGCGAACCCTTTTCGCAGTCAGCCGGCCCTCATCGGGCCAACCGGTTGTCACTCTCACGTCGAGAGTGCTAACTCATTTTTAGCACTCGGCACCGGCGAGTGCAAGCCCGAGCCCTTTCCATGCAGTCGAGGCCTCTCTACCCACCGCTCTCCCGACCCGGACACCGGCTACCCCGCGAATCGGTGCCAATCCGAAGCTCGAATGAGGGTTAGGCGGTGTTCGGATGAGGGAGGGGTGGGGCTGGGGCTGCTGCCTCCACCTGGTCACTAGCCACTCGTGCGCTGTGGATACAGCAAAGCGGTCCGACCCCCGAGGGGATCGGACCGCCTTGTCTGCCGCTGGTCAGCTGGTCAGCCGACCTTGACCTCGTGGGCCTCGCGACCCTTCGGGCCGTCGACGACCTCGAAGGAAACGACTTGGCCGTCCTCGAGGGTCTTATAGCCATCTGACTGGATCTTTGACCAGTGGACAAAAACGTCGTCTTGGCCCTCGACGGCGATGAAGCCGTAGCCCTTGTCGGCGTTGAACCACTTAACGGTGCCTTGCACCATCACTACTCCTGTTGCTAGGTCGAGGGCCCTCGGAAACGGACCCTCCATCGGTGATGCCTTTCGCTTCACCGGAATCCTTGTGGAACAGGTGTTGCGATCTGCAGTGCCGACCTTATCTCACTTGAGCGCGTTTGCCACAGCAGGATCAGTTCCGTGTTTCTGCGCATTCTGTGGCTTCACTACTTCGCCTTCCGTGGCTTCACCATTGAAAGCGACGATCGCGGCGACATGGGCGCCTGCGATGACCGCCATACGCGTCGGTCGCGCGCCGACTATGGTCAGCCGCCAGCGACGGCGGGGATGACGGAGACCTGGGCGCCTTCCGCGGTGGGAGTGTCCAGCCCATCGAGGAATCGGACGTCGTCGTTGCCGACGTACACGTTGACGAAACGGCGCAGGGCCCCCTGCTCATCGACGATCCTCCCCTTGATGCCGGGATAGGAGGCGTCCAACGACTCGAGCACCTCGCTGAGCGACGCCCCCTCGGCGCTCACCTCGGACGCGCCCTCGGTATAGGTGCGCAGGATCGTCGGCACTCGCACGCTCACACTCATCGCGATCTCCTCACAGACCTGTTGCCCTAAAAGCGGCGTACGTCGGCTCGATCGTCGCAGCCGGCCCCACCCGGTCGGCCACTGCATCGAGCGTCTTGAGCCCGTCGCCGGTGTTGAAGACGACCGTCTCGGCCTCTGGGTCGAGCTGCCCGGCCTCGACCAGCTTCTTGAGCGTGGCCACCGTGACTCCTCCAGCGGTCTCGGCGAAGATCCCCTCGGTGCGGGCGAGCAGTTGGATCCCGTCGCGCACCTCGTCGTCGGCGACGCTCTCGACGGCCCCACCCGTGCGCCGACATACGTCCAAGACATAAGGCCCGTCGGCGGGGTTGCCAATTGCCAGCGACTTGGCGATGGTGTCGGGCTTGACCGGGCGTATGACGTCCTGCCCGTCACGGAACGCCGTCGCCACCGGCGAACAGCCGGCCGCCTGGGCACCGAAGATCTTGTATGGCATCGGCTCGACGAGCCCGAGCCGGCCCAGCTCGGTGAAACCCTTGTCGACCTTGGTCAGCTGCGACCCGGACGCGACCGGGATAACCACCTGCTGAGGCAGCCGCCAGCCGAGCTGTTCGGCCACCTCGTAGCCCAGCGTCTTGGAGCCCTCGGCGTAGTAGGGCCGCACGTTGACGTTGACGAACGCCCAGCCCTCCTCTTCACCGGCGATCTCGGAGGCGAGCTTGTTGACATCGTCGTAGTTGCCCTTGACGGCGATCAGGATGCCGCCATAGACAGCGGTGGCGAGCACCTTGGGGCGCTCCAGGTCTTGCGGGATGAACACGACGCTCTTGATGCCGGCCCGCGCGGCGGCAGCGGCAACTGCATTGGCGAGGTTGCCGGTGGAGGGGCATGCCAGCACCTCGAGGCCGAGTTCGCGGGCCGCCGCGAGGGCCACTGCCACCACCCGGTCCTTGAAGGAGTGCGTGGGGTTGCCCGAGTCGTCCTTCACCCACAACGTCTTGATGCCGAGCTCGCGGGCCAGGTTGTCGGCGCGGATGAGGCGCGTGTAGCCCGGCTCGGTGTTGGGGATGGTGGCGATATCGGGCCGCACCGGAAGCAGGTCGGCATACCGCCAGACGTTCTTGGGGCCGGCCTCGATGCTGGCGCGGCTGACGCTCGGGAAGTCGTAGCCGACTTCCAACGGGCCGAAGCACTCAGGGCAGGCGTAGAAGGGGCCGAGCGGCTGCTCGGCGCGGCACTCGCGACAGACCAGGCATCGGGCGTTGCCGAAGGCGCGTGCCTCCGGCGCTGTAATGGGCTTGGATTCGAGGGCGATGCTCATGGAAGCCTCCTTCTCATCTTTCTCGCGGCGGCTCTCGCCACGAGACGGATTTGGCACCGTTGCGTGCGATGGCCTCGTGGTGACACGCGGATCGCACCGGGTTGCCGGGGCTTCAAAGGGCCGTTCCCTCTGCCCCTCTCGATGAGTTGCGCTCAACCGTAAAGGCGGGCCGCGCCTCGCTGTGCGGAGCGCCCGCCTGTTGAGACGCCTCTATCGACATCGGGCGCCGCTTTCTGCGGCCTTGGGCCCGCTCGCCGGCGATCATGGGGCATCATCGCCGGTATGACGAGATGCCAGGTGCGGACGTTCGCCAACTGGGTCAACGGGTCAACCCCGCTCGGTCTCGCGGTGGCATGTGTCGGGCGCTGCACCTTAAGGCCAACGGAACGAGGGTTGTATGTCGCCAGCGGATACGTCTACGGCTTCCCCACGTCAGCCGCCTTCACCATCGGATCGGTCATCCTCACCCGCCACTCCTCCGACTGGCTGGCGCAGCGGCCCCGACTGCGGGCACATGAAGAGCGGCACGCGGGACAGTACGCACTATGCGGCGGCCTCCCTCTTCCTCCGCTCTACCTCGCCTCCATGGCCTACTCGAAATGGCGCACTGGCGATCGGGCCGCCGCCAACGTGTTCGAACGCCGAGCCGGCCTGAGCGATGGCGGATACAAGCCCCGTCCCCCGATCCGGACGCTCTTCGGCCGCCGCCTCCGTCAGCCAGAAGTCAAGACAGCTACGTGAACACACCTTCACTCTTTGAGAGGCCACTCGGCGCCTGTTGAGCGGTCACTCGGCGCCTGTTGAGCGATCACTCGGCGCCTGTTGAGCGATCAGAAGGCGACGCATCAGAGGCCGATGCAGCGCTGGAACGGATAGCACTCGCCAAGCTCTCGATGAGCGCGGCCACCCCTGGTGGGCCGTCCACCACGAGGTCAGCCTGTTCGGCTAGCTCAGTCACCTCGGCGGAGCCGGAGCACACCGCCAGTCCCGCGACTCCTGACTCGCGCAGTCGTCGTACCTCCGCAAACGCCGCCAAGTCACCCAAGTCGTCTCCGGTAAACATGACGCTTCGCGCGCTGAATTCAGCGGCCAACTGCCGCAGCGCCTGCCCCTTGTGCATGCCGCGAGGCCGCAGCTCCATGACGAAGCGACCAGGTTCGGCGGCCAGGTCGACTCGCTCGGCGAGCTCCGCCAACGGTTGACGTATGACGTCGAAAGCGTGCTGCGGGTCAGGCAGGCGGCGTACGTGCACCGCGATCGACAAGCCCTTGTCTTCGATATCAGCGTCCGCCAAGCCGAGAGACTCAAGCAGCGACGGCAGCTCACGCCGCACCCGGTCAATCCCCGGCGGTGCCTCAGCGGTCTGCAGCACTTCAGTCCGGGCATCCCAGCGCTGCATGCCGTAGTGCCCCACGACGACAACGTCACTGAGCCCGGGCGCGCCATTCAACCCAGCCAGATCAACCGCGAGGTGCGCGGGCCGACCGGTGATGATCGCCACCAGGCCTACCCGCTCGGCCAACTTGCCCAACGCCTCCACGATGCCTGGCTGGGGTATGGCCTGCGTCGGGTCCTCTACGATCGGCGCCAGGGTGCCGTCATAGTCAAAAGCCACGAGTGCGCGACCTGGTGAGGCGACCAGGGTTTCGAGGCCCAGGCGGCCCTGCGGCGTACGAGGTTCTGACAACACGGCCGACAGTCAACCACGCTGCCCTTCTCCACCTGGTCCCCAAACCTGCTGTTCGACTTCCACCGCCCAAACGCCACCGAGGGGATGGCCATCCGCTGCACGACAACCTTTGTCCGCAGGTCACGCCTGGTGCAACGATATGGATGGTGGTCCGCGATGGAGAGCCGAATCGTTCACGTGCACCGAAGTATGAGTGGATCGACGACCCGGGACCAAAGAATCGCGCATGTGAACGAATGTCGTACGAGCCGCGTGACCAATAGCGCCGCGTCACCTTTCGTGCCGGAAGAACCGCGAGGTGTTACCCGGAGGTGAAGATGACGGTCAGGCGGTCGAACGACATAGGGGAAACGGCGGGCTGCAGCCGCTCGACGCCGAGTGTCTTGGTCAGCTTCTCAGCGTCGGTGCGCAAACCGTCGGGGTAGTAGACCGTGCTCTCCGGGATGTCGCCGTACCAGTTGTCGGTGGCGGCGACGTTCCAGCCGGCCCCTTGCAGCACGGCAGCCTTGTCAGCGGCCAAACCCGAGATGCCGGAGTTGTTGTAGACCTCAACGAGTACCGCGGGCACGAGATCTGGTTTTGGCTTGTCCGGCTTGGACGCCTGATCGGTTTTCGGCTTGTGGGGCTTGAGATCTGGCTCCCGCCCGTCGGGTTCGGTGGCTCGCGGCTTGTCGCGGGGTGGGTCGGCAATCGGATCCGGCGATCCGGTGGACTGAGGACCAGGCGAGCCGGTGGACTGAGGACCAGGCGAGCCGGTGGTGTCGGTAGGTGGCAAGGCGGACCTGCCTGGCGAGTCCTTCGGCGTACTCGCGGTTGTTGAATCCCGCGCTGACCCTTGGTCGCGCCCTGGTCGTTCGTCAGCCGCCGACCAGGCAGCGAGCCCTAGCCCAGCCACGACGACCAGAGCCGCACTGCCGAGCGTGACGGCGGAGGGCAACGCCATGGTCAGAGCTCGATACCGAGCCGTCGAGCCGAACGCTGCCGCTGCCGCGCCGAGCGAAGCCGACGCAGCCGCTTGACCAGCAGCGGGTCGAAGGCAAGGGCGTCGGGCCGGTCGATGAGGGCATTGAGGACCTGGTAGTAGCGCGTCGAAGACATAGCGAACTGCTCGCGGACGGCTTGTTCCTTGGCGCCGGCATACCTCCACCACAAGCGCTCGAAGGCCAGGATCCGCCGGTCACGTTCGGACAGCTCTTCAGCTGCTCGGGCGGAGTCTCCCGAGGTCACCACGTCGACGGCGTCCATGCAATGTGCTCCTACGACCCTGACGGCGGGATTCGGAATGTCCTACCTGGCGCTCCGAGCCTAGGCGACGAATCACATCGTTGTCATTCACCTCGCCCAAACGGCTCGGTGTGCTCGACCTCCCGCAGTACCGGCGGCCGTCCCAGCCACGCAGGCGGCGAGTCCTCGGGCGCGTGAAAGAGTGGCTGCCATCCAACCCAGTCACTCAAAGGAGTCAGGCATGCAACCGATTCGCTGGGGGATCATGGCGACCGGCGAGATCGCACACAGTTTCGCACCCGACCTGGCGCTAATTCCCGACGCTCAGCTGGTCGCGGTGGGCTCGCGCTCTATGCAGACTGCGCGGGCGTTCGCCGACCAGTATGGAGCGCGCAACGCCCACGGCAGCTACACCGAGCTGGCGAACGACCCCGATGTCGACGTCGTCTACATCGCCACCCCTCATGGGCTGCACCACGACCACATCTTGATGTGCTTCGACGCTGGCAAGCACGTGCTGTGTGAGAAGGCCCTGACGCTGAACGCCCGCACGACGGCTCACGCCATCGGAGAGGCACGCAGACGCGGGCTCTTCTTGATGGAGGCCATGTGGATGCGCTGCAACCCGAACATTCGGGCTATGCAGGAATTGGTTGCTACTGGCGAGTTGGGGGACATCCAGGCCGTCGGCGCGGACTTCGGCTTCCTGGCCGCCAACGCCGACAAGGCGCGGCTCGTCGACCCGGCACTCGGAGCCAGCGCGATCCTCGACATCGGAATCTATCCGCTGACCTTTGCCTGGCTCTTCCTCGGTCAACCCGAACGCATCATCTCGGTGGGCGCGGTTTCCGAACGAGGCGTCGACCTCGCCTGCGCAAGCGTCCTGTCGTACGACGACGGTGCCCATGCCACCCTCAGCTGCACCAACACTGCCGTAACCCCGGGTCATGCGTTTGTGGCCGGCTCGCTGGGACGCATCGAGGTGCCGCGGCCGTTCCACCGTCCCGACGAGTTTGTCGTGCGCACCAGCGACGGTGACACCGTTCACCGCCATCCGGTGACGGGGAGGGGTTACACGCACGAGATCGAGGAGGTGCACCGCTGCCTGCGGGCCGGCCTCACCGAGTCGGCCGTCATACCTCTCGATGACTCGTTGGCGCTGATGCGATTGATGGATTGGATGCGATCCGACCTGGGCTGCACCTTGCCAGGCGATGAAGACTGGTCGGCCCGCCTAGGCTGAAGCGGTGACCTCCCCGACAGGCTCCTTCGTTGTCGTCGCCAACCGCCTGCCTGTCGACAGAGGCGACGACAACGCATGGCGGACCTCTCCCGGCGGGTTGGTCACGGCCCTCGAGCCGGTGCTGCGACAGCACGAGGGAGTTTGGATCGGATGGCCCGGAGGCCATCTCCAGGGCTATGGCCCCTTCGAGGTCCAAGGCCTGTCCGTCCTGCCCATCCACATCAGCGACGAGGAGGTCGCCTACTACTACGACGGTATGTCGAACGGCACGCTGTGGCCGCTCTACCACGACCTGGTGGCCAAGCCGTCCTTCCGCCGCGAATGGTGGGACGCCTATGTCAGGGTCAACCGGAAGTTTGCCAGCGCCGCTGCCGAGTCAGCCGAGCAGAACGGGGTCGCCTGGATCCAGGACTATCAGCTACAGCTCGTGCCCGCGATGCTGCGCGAGCTCCGGCCTGACCTACGTATCGGCTTCTTCTTGCACATCCCCTTCCCACCCATGGAGCTGTTCTTGCAGCTGCCCTGGAGAGACGAAATCCTCAAGGGCCTGCTCGGAGCCGACATTGTCGGGTTCCAACGACCGAATGGCGCCTCGAACTTCGCTCGGCTGGTCCGCCATCGCCTCGGCCACAAGACTCACCGAGACAGGATCTTCGTCGGCGAGCGCGAGGTCGCGGCCCGTTCCTATCCGATCTCCATCGACTTCAAGCAGCTGGAGACGCTGGCCCGCTCGGTTGAGGTTCAGACGCGGGCCAAGGAGATCCGTGCAGAGCTCGGCAACCCACGTCACGTCCTGCTGGGCGTCGACCGGCTCGACTACACCAAGGGCATCAGGCAACGCTTGCGTGCCTTCGGCGAGCTGATCGTCGATGGTCGGGTGGATCTCGAAGACGTGGCGTTCGTGCAGGTGGCGTCTCCCAGCCGTGAACGCGTGGGGCAGTACCAAGAGGTGCGCGACGACATCGAGCGCTGGGTGGGCCGGATCAACGGCGACCTCGGGCGCATCGGTCACCCGCCGATCCATTATCTTCACTCGTCGTATCCCCGAGAGGAGATGGCCGCCCTCTACCGAGCCGCTGACATCATGGTCGTCACCCCGCTTGCCGATGGGATGAACCTGGTGGCCAAGGAGTTCGTCACCTGCCGCTACGACAACACCGGGGCCCTCTTGCTGTCGGAGTTCGCTGGAGCCGCCGACGAGCTCAAGCAGGCCTTCTTGGTCAATCCGCATGACATCAACGGGCTCAAAGACTCAATGTGGAGGTCGATGCAGACCTCACCACGGGAACTGAGTCGCCGGATGCGGGGCATGCGCAAGCAGGTCCGCGATCATGACATCGACGCCTGGGCGGAAGCGTTCCTCCGGGACCTCGCAGGTGCGGAGCTGGCAGTAGACACCGATGCTCGCGCCGATGCCGATGCCAACGCCGACGCCGACGAACTCTAGAAGCGCTGCCCATCCATGAGCCCGCTCCCTCTCGAAGAGCTCATCGCGCCGGACTGGGCGTCGGCACTCACGCCTGTCCGGTCTCGCATCGCCGAGCTGGGGCAGTTCCTACGCGAGGAGGTGGCTTCGGGTCATCGGTTCTTGCCCGCTGGCCAGCAGATTCTGACGGCGTTCACTCGACCGCTGGCCGACGTACGGGTGCTCATCGTCGGCCAGGATCCCTATCCCACGCCGGGCCACGCGATGGGGCTCGCCTTTTCCGTCGACGCGGCGGTGCGACCGTTGCCCCGAAGTCTCCTCAACATCTACCGCGAGCTCAGCGATGACATCGGAGTCACCCCTCCACAAGATGGCGACCTCTCGCGGTGGGCCGACCAGGGGGTGCTGCTTCTCAACCGCGTGCTTACCGTCCGCACCGGCGCGCCGGCCTCACATCGCGGCCAGGGTTGGGAGGCTGTCACGGATCTGGCCATCGAGGCGCTGGTACGACGTACCGACCCGCTGGTGGCGATCCTCTGGGGCCGTGACGCCCAGTCTCTCAAGCCGAGACTCGTGAACGTCCCGATCGTCGAGAGCGCGCATCCCTCGCCTCTGTCGGCAGCGCGCGGCTTCTTCGGCTCCCGACCCTTCAGCCGCACCAACTCCTCCCTCGTCGAGCAGGGTGGCGACCCCATCGACTGGTCATTGCCGGGGCAGGTTGCAAGCGCCCCTGCACGACAAGCACCAGGAAAGGCCTGACAGGCCGCTGGCATGCTTTGGACATGGACTCCGCTCCCCTGTGCCTGGTCACCGGCTCCACTGGCTACATCGGTGGGCGGTTGGTCCCCGAACTGCTGAGCGCCGGTTATCGCGTTCGGGTGATGGCTCGCACCCCCTCCAAGCTGCAAGGCCGGGACTGGTTCGAGCAGGTGGAGGTCGCCGAGGCCGACGGTCAGGACGCCGAAGCGGTGCAGGCGGCCATGACAGGCGCAGATGTCGCGTATTACCTGCTTCACTCCATCGGCTCGGGCAAGGACTTCGCCACGACCGAGCGGCAGATGGCGCAGACCTTCGCTGGTGAGGCCAAGCGCGCGGGAGTGCGGCGCATCATCTATTTGGGTGGACTCGACCCGCAGGCCGAGAAGCTCTCGACGCATCTGGCCTCTCGCGCAGAGGTCGGCCGAGTGTTGCTCGAATCCGGAGTGCCGACGGCCGTTCTGCGCGCCGGTGTCGTCATCGGGTCCGGCTCGGCGTCATTCGAGATGCTCCGCTACCTGACCGAGCGGCTGCCCGTCATGGTGACGCCTCGCTGGGTCTACACACGGATCCAACCGATCGCCGTCAGAGATGTTCTGCGCTATCTCGTGGCCTGCGCGGACTTGCCACCTGACGTCAATCGCGGCTTCGACATCGGTGGGCCAGACACCATGACTTATCTCGACATGATGCAGCGGTTCGCGGCTGTCTCAGGGCTCAGGCGACGCCGAATCCTGCCCGTGCCCGTGTTGTCGCCCTCCTTGTCTAGCCACTGGGTCAACGTCGTCACACCCGTGCCTCGGGGTTTGGCGCGTCCGCTGGTCGAGTCGCTCAAGAACACCGCCGTGGCCGAGGAACACGACATCGCCGAATACGTTCCGGACCCGCCTGGGGGCCTGATCCCCTATGAGCGCGCGGTCGAGTTGGCTTTGACCATGATCCAGAATCTGGACGTGCCGACGACATGGTCGTCCGCCAGCACCCGTGGCGCCCCCAGCGAACCATTGCCGTCGGACCCGGACTGGGCTGGTGGATCGTTGTATGTCGACAAGCGCGACCGTGAGGTGAACGCATCACCGGAGGCACTCTGGTCGATTCTCGAGGGCATCGGCGGCCAGCGCGGGTGGTACTCGTTCCCGCTGGGTTGGCGCGTTCGGGGTTGGATCGACCGGCTGACGGGTGGCCCCGGCCTCGTCCGTGGCCGTCGCGACCCGAACCGACTGCTGCCTGGTGACACCTTGGACTGGTGGCGGGTCGAAGCAGTGGAGCCTGGCCGGTTGCTGCGACTGCGTGCCGAGATGCGATTGCCGGGTCTCGCCTGGCTCGAACTCAGCATCGATACCGCCAAGACCGAGCCCGCGCAACCTGAGTTCCCGCAACCTGACGGACTCCCTCGGCCTCCCAGCGACTCAGCGCAAGAAACAACACTGTTTCGACAGCGAGCGCTGTTTCACCCACGAGGAATAGCCGGACAGGCTTACTGGTGGGCCGTCTGGCCATTTCACGGCATCGTCTTCGCCAGCATGCAACGCAACATCGCGAAGGCGGCGGAGTCGCTCCGACCAGCCGCCTGACAGCGAGCAGCTAAAACGACCGAACACCCGTTAACCCGCAAAACCTTGCCACTTTTGGGTGGATTCGCGGGTTAAGGGGTGCTCGGTGGAGATGCGTCAACGCCTCAGCTCCAGCTACGGACAAGCAAAAGCGTGGCAAGGTAACGACATGACCGAAATCCCCGACGAAATCCCCGAGGCCTCTGAGCAGCTCGACCAGTTGCAACCCGAGGACACCCTGCTCGACCGAGGCACCGACGACGTACTGGACGAGGGCTATTCGCCGCCTGAGCACTATTCAGCCGCTGAGCGGTACGGCAACACCGCCGAGGAAATGCGTGCGGGCGAGACTCTTGACCAGCGCATCGCTCAGGAGGAGCCCGAGGTCAGTATCGACGACACGGACGACATCCTCGACGACGGTGAGGTTGGCTCGCAGCGAGCCGGCCGGCTCGTCGACCCTGACGGCGGCATCGGCCCGGACTATGACGCCGAGCTCGTCGGCGAGGACGTCGGCATCGACGGTGCGGGCGCCAGCGCCGAGGAGGCCGCCGTACACGTCATCGAGGATCCCCTGCTGGACAACTGACGGGTGGATCTCTCAGCGCGGAGGTCTTCCGCTTCGGCCGCGTCCTTATCAGATTTGATAAGCTTCATCCATGACTGGCTGGGATCCGACGCAGCACGATGTGGACGCGGAACTGATGCGCGTGTTGGAGTCGGCAGCCGTGCTCCAAGAGCGTGTCCCCGATGCGGTCCTCGTCGGTGGGTCTGCCGCAGCTTTTCATGCGGGTCATCGCTGGTCGCTGGACCACGACCACGTAGTCAGCGACCTCGCCGAGCGGTTTCACACGGTGTTGGACGCCGTGGAGGAGACGGACGGCTGGGTAACCAACAGAGTCACGGTCGGGAAGATCATCCTGGGCTCGTTGGGCGACATCGAAGCCGGTGTTCGCCAGTTGCGCCGCAGCACGCCGCTGGAGGTTCAAGACGTTGTGCTGTCGTCCGGCCGCACTTTGCGGGTTCCGACGGCTGACGAGTGCCTGCGGGTCAAAGCCTTCTTGGTTGTCACCCGGAACCAGACCCGTGATTACCTCGATGTCGCCGCACTCGGTGATCGGCTCGGGGCTGAACGCGCCGCGCACGTACTCGGAAGGATCGACGCCTACTACGACGCCAGCCTCACCAAAGACCCAACTCCGGTGTCATCCCAACTGATCCGACAGCTCGGCAACCCCCGTCCCGCTGACAAGGAACGGATCACCGACCTTGCCAACTACAAGGGGCTCCGGGGGGTTTGGCGCGACTGGGCCAACGTGCGGCAGATGTGCCAGCGTCTGGCAACAGCAATGATTGAACAGCCAGGAGAAGAACGATGACCGCCACGATGACATTCCGTAACCTCGACATCGAACCTGAGGCACCCGTTGAGGAGTGGGGTGTCGCCGGCATCCTGACCGCGCTCGAACGTGGTGGCATCACGCAGTGGCGCGCCATCGCCGCTGCTGTCATGGCCGACCCGTGGGGTCGGGCGGCCCGTCAGCTCGAGCAAGCGTTGACGTGCGTGGACGCCGACAGTGGTTTCGACGAGTCTGGCGTCGTCTACACGATGCGCCAGGTCGTCACGAACAGCCGTAGCAGAGCCGAGGCCGACGAACGGCGAGCGGTGGCCGGCCGGGTCCGCGACATGGTGGACCGATCTGGTCTCGCTGCTGGCGAGTTCGCCTCATGTGTGGGTACGTCGGCATCCCGACTATCGACGTAC
>JACCXO010000086.1 GCA_013696975.1 Nocardioidaceae bacterium
GAGACGACGTAAGCCTGAGCGACCTCGGACTGGGTCCGGCCTTCGACGACGACAGCGGTGATGGCCAACCTGGCTTTCGACATGCCCCGCACGCTGCTGCGCCAACTGCTGGTCCGCCCGCCGGCCCAAAGTATTCGTATGTCGCGAGACAGGCTATTCGGATGTCCTGAGCCAGCACACTGCTGCGCCCACGATGTGATGTCTCAACCTCAGTGTTGGGCCCCGGACTTGCTAGGAGAGCTGGAGGAGCGATATCAGCGACCGTCCGGGCTCGCCACCGGACTCTTCGGCGATATCGAGTGCACGGGTCACGTCGAGATCGTTGACCAGGGCCCGTCGGACTTCTTGAGTCGCGGAGGCTGACGCGGTGGTTTTGCCGGCGGCCGAATGCAGCCTGTCGAGGCGTGCTCCGGCGTCCTGAAGCTCCGCGGATCGGTATTCCCATGATTGGTACCAGGGGCGATCGAGCAAGAGCAGTCGGACTGCTCCGGCGGGATGGTTGGCCAGCAGGGTGTCGACCAGAGTGAGGTTGCCGGTCGCTTTAGCCATCTTGGTGCCGTCTTGGTGTACCGCTCCGACGTGGAGGGCTCGGCGTGCGAAGGGTCTGACGGAGGTGGCTGACTCGGCCATTGCTGTCTGGTAGGCGTGATGGGGGAAGCTCAGATCGCTGCCACCGACCAAGACGTCGACGCTGGGTCCGTGCACGGCGAGAGCCATGGCGGCGCACTCGGCGTGCCAGCCAGGACGGCCCCACCCCCACGGGCTCGGCCAGGCTGGGTCAGTCTCCGACGAGGGCCTCCAGACAGGCACGTCAAAGGGGTCGTCCCTCAACGGGTCGTCCGGAGTGTCCCCGTCTTGACGAGACAGAGACAGCGCTTCGTCACGCCCGAGCCCTGAGCGTGCCCACAGGTCGTTGCCCCGGAAGAAGACGTGTCCTTCGCGCTCATAAGCGTGCCCGGCGTTGAGTAGTGCCGCTGCCAGTTGCTGGACGGTGAGGATGTGGTGACGAGCCCGAGGTTCGTGATTCGGAGGCTTCACGCGAAGGCTGGTCATGTGGCGGTGGAAAAGGAACTCCTGGGTCAGGGCGAACTCGTCGTAGTGGCGTCCCCGGCCTTCGGCCGCCCGGGTGAGCACGTCGTCGACGTCAGTGACGTTGCGGCACGTTGACGCCGTTGCACCGGTCAAGCCGATAGCCGCTGCGAGAGCGTCAGCCCAAACAAAGGTCGCCGCATGGCCGAGGTGCGTCACGTCGTACGGAGTGATGCCGCAGACGTAGAGCCGCGCGACGCCTACCAGCGGTAGCAGCTCACCGTCCAGGCGCAGCGGTGTCTGTTCTGCGACGTCGTCGGCGGCAGGCGTTCGACCCGCGGTCCCGATGACGCCGGACCCATAGGCTCGTGGGGTTTGCATGACCCGATGATGTCAAAGGCAGCGCCGAGCGGAGCCACAGGTTCGGAGTTCTCAGGAGGAATGGCCCTACGTGCCGCCGCCTAGGAATTGCACGGCGCTGTGGATCCCGGTGTACGCCGCAACACAGAGGAGGAGTACGGCGAACGCCGTGTTCAGGCTGCGATCAGGAAGCCTATCCGCGATGCGCTTCCCGGCGACAGTGGCGACCACGGCAGCGAGGGTGAACGGGATGACGATCGCCCAGTCGAAGTCGGCGGTGGTCACACGGGCACCTAGAGCGGTCGCCGAGTTGATCGCGATGATGAGTAGTGACGTGCCCACGGCGGCAGGCATGGGTAGCCCGAGAAGGACCACCAGTACCGGGACGATCAGGAACCCGCCACCTACTCCGAAGAAGCCGGTGAGGAATCCGACGCTCAAACCAGCCAGCAGAACCCGAGGCGAGAAGACACGGCGCTTCTTCAGGGAGGTCCCGGTAGCGGGCCTTTCAGCGGCGGTCAGGGTGTCCACTGGCGACGATGTCGCGGACCTCATCGGTGCAGACCTCGAGTCGTCGTGATCGTAGTCCTGTCGGCTGCTTGCGGCCGAGGGTGCTTCTCCACGCACGAGCATTCCGATGGCTGCGACGGTCATGACGCCTGCAAAACCGATGAGGAGGATGTGCTGGTCGACGTGACGGTTCACAAGTGTGCCGCCATAGGTTGCGGCGATGCCCGTCACGCCGAAGATCGTCCCGATGCGCCAGTGGACGTCGCCGGCCCGCAGGTAGCTGAGGGTGCCGAAGGTTGCGGTGACCCCGACGATGACGAGGCTGCTGGCGATGGCGTCCTGCGCGTTCTGCCCCAGCAGGTAGACCAGGGCGGGCACGGTGAGGATCGCGCCGCCGCCTCCGAGTGCTCCCAGGATCACCCCGATCGCCAGACCGAGGAGGATGGTCACGTGATGGCCCCGGGCATCCCGGTGTCGGTGGTGACGGCCAGCACCGAGGTGGAGTCTTTGCGGAACAGGTTCATCAGGCCATCACGTCCTGCCTGTCGCGGGAGTGGCTGCGGGCGCCGGTGACGTCGAGCTGGTAGCCGTCGCGGGCGGAGAACTTCGCGAACATCGTGAACCGGTCGCCTCGCACGAGGGTGTGACGCCACTCGGCAGGGCGGCCGTCGGCGTAGGCGATGCGGTCGATGGCGAAGGCGGCGACACCTTGGGAGATGTGCAGCAACTTCTGCTCGGCGTTGGTGGGGACGACGGCGCGGATGTGCTCGTGGCCGCCGGACAGCCGTACGCCGCACCGACTGTCCAGCTCGGTGTAGAGGGCGGTGTTGGCGAAGTCGGCGTCCAGTAACGGGGCTGCGAGGCTGGCCGGGATCCAGACCCGGTCGACCGCCAGCGGTTCCTCATCAGACAGCCGGAGCCGTTCCAGGTGCAGAAGCGGGGTGGACTCCTCGAGCCCGAGCCGGGCCGACACGACGCCGTCGCAGCGCACGTCCAGGACGCGGACCTCGCTGCGCTGCACGTGCCCGGCGGCCTCGACGGATGCGAACAGGCTGTACAACGTACCCAACGGCTGCTCGATCTCGGTTGGGTCGACCAGCCGGGGCGCTCGTCCTCGTTCGGCGGTGACGATCCCGTCCTGGCGCATCCGGCGCAGCGCCTCGCGCACGGTGTGCCGGCTCACGGCGTACTGTCCGACCAGGGCCAACTCGCCCGGGAAGGCGATGGCGAACTCGCCCTTGTCTAGGCGCCGTTGCAGGTCGTTGTGCACCTGCGCCCACAGGGGCAGCGGGCTGGACCTGTCGACCGGAAGCGAACGAGAACCGCCGGGCAGTGCCGGGCGGGAGCTGTTAGCCATTTCGGTTTGCCAAGCCCTTCTTGTTCGATCTACTGTCCAGGCGTAATGTACGGTCATTCGTACCCAGGAGCAAGGCGAGAGGATGCACATGCTGCATGTCGAAGTCATCGAGACGACTGTGCTGGGAGATCGCAGCTATATCGCCCATGACGGGTCGGTCGCCGTGGTCGTCGACCCCCAGCGCGACCTCGACCGGGTCGAGGCGGTTCTGTCCAACCTCGGCCTAACATGCGAGCTGGTCGTCGAGACGCATGTGCACAACGACTACGTGACGGGTGGCTACGAGCTGGCTCGCCGGACCGGCGCGACCTATGTGATGTCGGCCGCCGACACCGTAGAGTTCGAGCGTCAAGCCGTGAACGACCAGGACATGCTGACCGCAGGCACGTTGCGCGTTCAGGTGCTCGAGACCCCCGGGCACACGGACAACCACGTTTCCTACCTCGTCAACTGTCCTGACGACGACTCAGCGCCCGCGGTTTTCACCGGCGGGTCGTTGCTGTACGGCAGTGTGGGGCGTGCCGACCTGGTCGACCCAGACCGTACCGAGGAGCTCACCCGCGCACAGTTCCACTCCGCCCGTCGCCTCGCCGACTCCTTGGACGACGACGTCCAGGTGTTCCCCACTCACGGCTTCGGAAGCTTCTGTTCCTCGGGGTCGGCTGCCAGTGGAGAGTCGAGCACAATCGGGCTGGAACGGACCCACAACGACGCCCTCACCGAGCCCGACGAGGACACGTTCGTCGCCCGCCTCGTGGCGGGTCTGACCGCCTACCCCAGCTACTACGCTCACATGGGCGCACGGAACCGGCAAGGTCCCGGACCGGTTGACCTGTCTGCTGCGGAACCGGTTGACGTCGACGAGCTCCACAAGCGCATCGCGGCAGGGGAGTGGGTGGTCGATCTGCGCGACCGCGTCGCCTACGCCGCCGAGCACGTCGCCGGCACGATCGGCATCGCGCTCGGCGAACAGTTCTCCACCTATCTCGGCTGGCTCATCCCCTGGGACACGCCACTGACCCTGATCGGTGAGTCCGCCGAGCAGGTCAGCGACGCGCAACGGCAGTTAGTCCGTATCGGCATCGACCGTCCCCAGGGTGCCGCCGTCGGTTCCCCGGCGGAGCTGGTCGGAAACGGCGAGCCACGGGCCTACCGGCGGGCAACCTTCGAAGACCTCGATGCAGCGATCGCGTCCACAGATTCGGAACAGTTCGCCGTGATGGACGTACGACGAGAGGACGAACGAGCCAAGGGCGCCGTCCCGGGCTCAGCCCACATTCCGTTGCACTCGCTGCTCCAACGGCTCGACGAGGTCCCCGACGGACAACTGTGGGTGCACTGTGCCAGCGGCTACCGGGCATCCATAGCGGCCAGCCTGCTGGACCGCGCCGGACATGACGTCGTCCTGGTCGACGACGAGTACACCACAGCAGTCAAGCGGGGGCTCGCCACCGGCTGACCAGCTGAACCGATGGCTGCGCCTGCCGGCCGGACCTCGCCCTTCGTCACTGGAGCGCAGCGCGGTTGATGCGGTCGATAGGGTGGCTCCGTGACCAGCCCCGCGACGTTGAACGATGTGGCGACGGGGATCCAAGACGTTTACCCGCCTCGTTGGGCCGACGAGGGTGACGCCATCGGGCTCATCGTGGGAGAGCCAGAATCGCGCGTGGAGCGAGCGCTCTTTGCGGTCGACCCGGTCTCGGCCGTGGTGGAGGAGGCGATCGCCTACGACGCTGACCTCCTGATCGCGCACCACCCACTGCTATACCGGGCCGTCACCTCCGTTGCCGCCGACCGGCCCAAGGGCCGGGTGATTCACGAGCTGATCCGGCACGGCATCGGCCTGTACGTCGCACACACCAACGCGGACTCGCCCGCCCGGGGAGTATCAGAGTCGATGGCCTTCGCACTCGGCCTAAGCACGTTGCGACCCCTCGTGGCTCACCAGGCAGACCCGCTCGACAAGATCGTCACCTTCGTCCCACGCGACGACGCTCAGCGCGTCGTCGACGCGCTTGCGAACGCCGGAGCCGGGGCGATCGGCGACTACGACCGCTGCGCCTACCTCAGCGACGGGCGGGGGACTTTCAGGCCGGGAGAGCGGGCGGACCCGACAGTGGGTCGCCCGGGCCAAGTAGAACAGGTCGACGAGACACGAGTCGAGATGGTGCTGCCTCGAGCCCGACGAGAGGCAGTGCTGCAGGCGCTGCGCTCTTCTCACCCCTACGAAGAGCCAGCCTTCGACCTCCTGGAGCTGGCTGGTTGGGATGCTGACCGCGGAGCCGGCCGGCTCGGCGAGTTGGCTCAACCGGTGACGCTGCGGGACTTCGCCCACCAGGTGGCTGACGCTCTGCCCGCGACTGCTGTCGGTGCCAGGGTCT
Organism: Nocardioidaceae bacterium; assembly: GCA_013696975.1. Classification (GTDB taxonomy): domain Bacteria; phylum Actinomycetota; class Actinomycetes; order Propionibacteriales; family Nocardioidaceae; genus JACCZJ01. The sequence goes on from JACCXO010000086.1 coordinate 5,638, forward strand.
CGGGAGACCTGGATCGACTGGTACGGCGAGTTGCGGTCGTCGCGGGAGCAGGCGACTTCTTGCTGGACGAGGCCCGAAGCAGTGGCGTCGACGTCTACGTCACCTCGGACCTTCGTCACCACCCCGCCTCGGAGTTTCGCGAGTATGACGGTGCACCAGCTCTGATCGACGTACCCCATTGGGCAGCCGAATGGACCTGGCTGCCGGCCGCCCGGCACACGCTCAACGAGTCTTGGGCGGCGCAGGACTGGTCGATCACATCCGGGGTGTCGCGCATCTGTACGGACCCGTGGAACTATCGTGCCGCCAGTGGCGCCGCGCCCGGTAAGGCCATCCTGCCGATGACGAGGAGCCTCCCCTGAAGGCCGATCCGTTCGCGCAACTCAAGCTGCTCGACCTGCAGGCCATCGACTCAACGCTTGACCAGCTGTCGCATCGCCTGAAGTCGTTGCCTGAGCATGCTGCCTTGGCCCGGCTGGCTGAGCGTCGTACCGACGTCGCGGAGGCGGAGGGACAGGCCCGCACCGAGGTTGAGGATCTCGCTCGCGAGCAGCGCAAGGCCGATGCCGACGTCGAACAGGTCAAGGCCCGCAGAACCCGAGACCAGCAACGCATCGACGCAGGCTCAGTCAACGACGCCAAGCAGCTGACAGCTCTGCAGCATGAGGTGCAAACCCTCGACAGGCGAATCAGCGACCTCGAGGACGAGGAGCTCGAGGTGATGGAGCGGCTCGAGGATGAACAGGCCAGATCAGCCAGACTCAAGACCGAGCTGGCCGAGATCGAGTCTGAGGCGGCAGACCTGATGCGGGCGCGAGACGCCACCGTCTCGGCAATCGCCGAGCAGCAGTCGGACAAAGCGGCCGAGCGAGACGCGTTGGCCAGCGAGATCCCGGCTGCGTTGCTCGCGCTTTACGACAAGCTACGCGCGCGACTAGGTGGCGTAGGGGTCGGCGCCGTTCATCAAAAACGTTGTGGCGGTTGCCGCCTCAACATCGGGGCGTCGGACCTGGCCGCGATGTTGGTGGCCCCGAGCGACGAGGTGTTGCGATGCGAGGAGTGCAACCGGATTCTCGTTCGCACCTCCGAGTCCGGTCTCTGACCTGGTGACGTCGCTGCACTCCAGCGTGATCCTCGAGGCTGATGGCGGCTCGCGCGGAAACCCTGGACCGGCAGGCTTTGGAGCCATGATCAGAGACGCGGACACCGGCGAGGTCATCGCCGAGGCAGCTGAGTCGATCGGTCGAGCGACCAACAACGTGGCGGAGTACCGCGGGCTCATCGCCGGACTCGAGCTGTATGCCGAGCACACGCCCGACGCCCTGCTCGAGGTCCGGATGGACTCCAAGCTCGTGATCGAGCAGATGGCCGGCCGGTGGAAGGTCAAACACCCCGGCATGCGGCCGCTGGCGGTGGCGGCTCAGCGGTTGGCGCCCTTCGGCACGATGTGGACCTGGGTGCCGCGCGAGCGCAACACGGCCGCCGACCGGTTGGCGAACCTCGCCATGGATGCGGCAGCGCGCGGTGAGGTGTACGACGTCCGGGCCGCCACATCCGCGAACGCAGCCGGTGATGGCGGGTCGAAGTCGCTTAGCCAGCCCGACGAGCCTGGCGGGCCGAAGCCGCCCACCCCACGCGGAGAGTCCCGGGGCTCGGGGGAGAACAATCCGGGCGACCCGACTCCCGCTGCCATGGAGCCAGCCGAGCCGGATATCGCAGCGCCGGCGGCGACAGCGGTGTCGGTGGCGGGTCGCGCAGCCAACCCGTTGGTGGGCTGGACCGGGATTTCCGGCCACCCGACCACGATCGTGTTCCTGCGGCACGGCGAGACCAAGCACACAGCGGCCAAGAAGTTCTCGGGCACTGGTGGTGACGACCCGGGACTCGATGACGCCGGTCGGGGCCAGGCTCGTCGGGCGGCACACGCGTTGGCGGCTGACGGCGGCTTCGACGCGATCGTCTCATCTCCGATGCGCAGGACTCGAGAGACCGCCGCGGCCGTCTCCGAGTCGCTCGGCCTGCCTGTCGAGCTTGCCGATGGTTTTCGCGAGTGCGCTTTCGGGGACTGGGACGGCTACACCTTGTCCGAGGTGGAGCAGCGTTGGCCAGACGAGCTTCAGTCGTGGCTTGCCTCGATGACATTCGTGCCTCCGGGCGGTGAGTCGATCGTCGAGGTGCAGCAGCGGGTCGAGGAGACGTTGGTCGAGACCCTGTCGACATACGCGGGAAAGAAGATCGTCGTGGTCAGCCACGTCAATCCCATCAAGCTGGCGGTGCGCTATTGCCTCGACGCGCCGCTCGAGTCGGTGCATCGGATGCTGCTCGCGCCGGCTTCGCTGACCACGCTGTCGTTCTACGACTCAGGCGCCTCGGTCCTGCGCCAGTTCTCCGCCCTTCCCTGACCGCGTGCATCGGTGGCTGCCGGGACAAGCCGCTTGGTGCCGCCGGGCCGTTAGGGTTGGTGCGCCACAGTCGGCGATCAGGAGGGGAATGTCGTGCCGAGACGCAGTGTCAACCTGCAAAGTGTCAACCTGCAGAGTCACGAAACCGAACAGTTCACGGAGGGGATGTTGGCCATCTCCGCCGAGCTCGACATCGACGAGGAATTCCCGCCGGAAGTGATTGCCGAAGCCGATCAGGCGGCCGCCAGTCCCAAGCTGCCCGATCGGGACCGCACAGACATCGATCTCGTCACCATCGACCCACCCGGAGCGCAGGATCTCGACCAGGCGCTTCACATCGAACGCCACAGTGGTCGAGGCTTCCGCGTCCATTACGCCATCGCCGATGTGGCGGCCTTTGTCGAGCCTGGTGGCTCTATCGATCTCGAGGCGCACAGGCGGGGCCAGACTCTCTACGCCCCTGATCGCCGTATCCCGCTCCACCCGCCGATCCTGTCCGAGGACGCCGCGAGCCTGCTGCCGGACCAGACTCGCCCGGCGTTGCTCTGGACGATGGACCTCGACGAGCGCGGCGAGCAGGTCGACGTGAACGTCGAGCGAGCCTTGGTGCGGAGTCGCGGGCAGTTCGACTACGCCACGGTCCAGCAGCAGATCGACGAGGGCTCCGCTGGTCACGTGTTCGCGCTCCTCAAGGAGGTCGGCCAGCTTCGCCTCGAACGCGAGATCGAGCGTGGCGGAGTCAGCCTCCCACTGCCGGAGCAGGAGGTCGTGGTCAATGACGACAGGTGGTCATTGGAGTTCCGCCAGCTCCACCCCGTCGAGGAGTGGAACGCTCAGATCTCGCTCCTCACCGGCATGGGCGCAGCGGAGATCATGCTGTACGGCGAGGTGGGCGTCATCCGGACGCTGCCGCCGGCTGACCATCGTGCCGTGGCGAGACTGCGGCGTACGGCGACAGCGCTCGGCCTAGCCTGGCCGGCCGACGTGAGATACCCAGATTTCGTCCGATCGATCGACCCCAACTCTCCTGCCGGTGCCGCCATGCTGAACGCGTGCACCGCCTTGTTGCGTGGGGCGGCGTATGTCGCCTTTGAAGGGGGAGTCCCCGAGCACATCGACCATGCCGCCATCGCGCACGAGTACTCCCATGTGACGGCACCCTTGCGGCGACTGGTCGACCGGTATGCCGGTGAGGTGGCCGTCGCGCTCAGCGCCGACACCGAGGTGCCCGACTGGGTGCGCGCAGCGCTCAAGGCCTTGCCACGAGAGATGGCCGAGTCGACCAAGCGGGCCCAACGCTTTGAACGAGCCGTCGTCGATCTGGTCGAGGCAGGTGTCTTGGCCGCACGAGTGGGTCAGATCTTCACCGGGGTCATCATCGAAGTGGACGAGCAGGACCCGGACCGGGGCTCGATCATGCTGCAGGATCCGCCCGTCGAGGCCGCGGTGCGAGCCACTGGGGGGTCGCTTCCCCTCGGCCAGCCTGTCCAGGCGCGGCTCGTCGAGGCTGACAAGTCCAAACGCAAGGTCCATTTCGAGCTCGCCTGAGCATTCCCGCCACTGAGGTGACCTGGAGTCGAGGTCCGCTCGAGCTTCCCCTCATTACTGATTGGCGCGTCGCATCCTGGCCGGCCCGAGTGGAAACTCGACGCCAAATGCTGGCGCGGAGTTTCCACCCGAGCAGCGTTCCTGGCCCCACGAGCAGCGTTTCTGGGCCGCCTGGCAGCGTCTCCTAGGCGGCTATGACGACGTGCGACACCGGGCAAGCAACTCGACAAGGACGGACGTGTCCTCGGAAACCACGCTGACGCAGTACACGCGTCACTTGCAACGCGACGCCACACGCATTCTGGTGGACATCGAACCAGCCGTAGCGAAGTGTCAGCTCACCTCTCAAGGCTGACCGGTTGTCCTTGGCCATGTCACGCCAGCGCCGGTCGGCAACCAGGTGCAGCCGTCCGTCGAGCTCGACCAGGATGCCGAAGTCGTCATACGAGCAGTCAGCGATGTCTTGGCCTAGCGAGCGTTGTCGGGTGCTCGTCGGCAATCTGTGGCGGAGTTCGACATCTCGCACGTACATCACCTCGAGAATTGAGTCGGAGCCCCGCAGTGTGTCGCCGGCCATTGCCCTGAGCTCAGCTCCCCAGCGATGAGGGCGAGAATGTGAGGCCGTCAGGATGTCGTCGAGGCTCACGCGCCTCGACTGACAGCTGTCAGCAACCAGGGCGAGGGCTCGGGCAAGGCTTGGTCGCTCAGCCAGCTGGTCGATGACAGAGTGGGCGCCGGTCACGCGTGGAGGCGTCAGCCCCGCAAGTCGACGTTCACCTAGTCGGGTCACGCGGTGAATGCGCAGTCCCGGCTGGTCGCGAACGCGACGAGTGGCGTCGATGCTCACGTCCAAGCCCGCGGGCGAGGTCTTGCGCAACCCGAGCTGATAAGCGGCCGTGGCATGGCTCCACGTGGCGGTCGGGCCGGAGTACAAGAGTGCGCCGATGGGATTGCCGTATGCCGTAGGTGCTCCTGGTCTGATGGCGTACACCCTTGGCCAGACAACAGTCCACTCTCGCCGGCGGACCTTCCGACGGATCACCACTTCGCTCACGCCACCGAGCAGCAGCTGGTCTCGTCCTACCACGCCGTCTTGTTGGTCGATCAACTCGTCCAGTCCCGTGGTGGCGAGGCGAAGAGTCCACCAGGGTTCGTCGGCCAGCAGCATGTCCCAAAGGTGGCCTCGTCTGGTGCTGGCGACCAGCACCGGAGATCGGGATGTGTACTCAGGACGCGTAGCGCGTCTGGTGTGGAAACGATCTGGTTCCGCCATGGCACGTCTTGTGTGGGAACGATCTCGTTCACCATGGCACGTCTGATGTGGAAACCCAGCGCCTCTTATGTGGCGCGGAAGTTCCACTCGGCAGTTGGCCGTCGCCGCGCTGGCCGCAAACCGGCCTCTACGCGATTGAGGCGGGTTTCGTTGCAGCGCTCCGAAGCGGGATAGGCTGACAGCGCGGGCGAGCCGACCGGGCGGCCGCGGCAGGGCAGGGCCGGTACGACGTACCGCCTCTCTTGCTGAGGAAGGTCCGGACTCCGCAGGGCAAGGTGGTGGCTAACGGCCACCCGAGGTGACTCGCGGGAAAGTGCCACAGAGACAGACCGCCAGCGGCTCCAGTGCAAGCTGGAGTGCGGGTAAGGGTGAAACGGTGGTGTAAGAGACCACCAGCACCTCGGGCGACCGAGGTGGCTGGGTAAACCCCACCTGGAGCAAGACCAAGAAGGACACGCTGGCCTCGGTCGGCGTGTCCGCGCAGACGCCGAGTGTCGCCCAGCGGCGCTCGAGAGGGCAGCCTGCCCGAGTCTGCGGGTAGGTCGCATGAGCGCTTCGGCAACGACGCGCCTAGATGGATGGCTGCCGGGAGCTGGTCCGAAGGGACCCGCTCACCACAGAATCCGGCCTATGTGTCGGCTCGCCCGCCCCTAACCACCGACTTGTCAGAAACTGAGGCTGCTATGGCGTGCCCAGCTTCTGACAAGTCAGGGGAACAGGGTGGCGGCCGAACGGGGGAGGGGGCTGGGGTGTTAGCGCGACAAATGCGCGACACTGATCGTCGCCAGAGCCAGTGCCAGTGCCAGTGCCAGAGCCAGTGCTGAGAGGAGCCGCGTGGTCAGGCTGCGCAATGTGTCACCGAACGATCACGGCTGGACCCGCAAACGGTCAGGCCGCGGTTTCGTCTACCTCGACTCCGATAGCCAGCGGTTGCCCGCCGAGGAGGCAGAGCGGATCAAGTCGCTCGTCATACCGCCGGCGTGGCAGGAGGTGTGGATCTGTCCTCGCCCCAATGGCCACATCCAGGTAGTGGGGACCGACGCTGCCGGGCGGCGGCAGTATCTCTACCACCCCGAGTGGCGACGCAAGCGTGACGCAGCCAAGTTCGACCGGGTGCTCGCGGTGGCCGAAAAGCTGCCGCAGGCCCGGGTTCATGTGCTCGCCGATCTCGAGACCGACCAGGGTTTGACTCGGGAACGGGTCCTGGCCACCGCCGTCCGACTGATCGACATCGGCTACTTCCGGATCGGCAGCGACGTGTATGCCGATGAGCACGGCAGCTACGGACTCACCACACTCGAGCGCCGCCACGTACGCAAGAAGGGTGACGCGCTGCTGTTCTCGTTCGTCGGCAAGTCCGGCATCCACCACGACATCGAGGTCGACGACCCAGCCACGTGCGAGGTGGTCCAGCAGCTCCGGCGTCGGCGTGGCGGCGGCGACCGGCTGCTCGCATACAAGCAAGCGAGCCGGTGGAGCACCGTCGCAGCGAGCGACGTCAACGACTACCTGCGCGAAGTCTTCGACGCCGAGGTCACCGCCAAGGACTTCAGGACGTGGCATGCGACGGTGATCGCTGCTACCGCGCTCGCCGACAACGCCTCCGCGCCGAAAACGAAGACAGCCCGCCAACGGGCGATTCGCCAAGCCGTGGTTGAAGTCTCTGACTACCTCGGCAACACCCCCGCGATCGCCAAGAACGCCTATATCGACCCGCGCGTCATCGATCTCTACGAGTCGGGTACGACGATCGCGCATGCCCTCCAGCGCGCCCCTCAGGACCCGCAACGCCGCCAGGAGCGGCTCGAGAAGGCAGTCCTGCAGATGCTCTCCGACGAGGCTTGAGCGGTTCGCTACGGTGAGCACATGGCAGACATGAACTCGAACGAAAGCACGTACACGGTCCCCGGCTTGTCCTTGCGGGACGGCCACCAGGTGGCGGCAGCGTTGCAGGATCGGCTGCACGCGCTCAACGACCTCCAGCTGACCCTGAAGCACGCACACTGGAACGTGGTAGGACGCGGCTTCATCGGTGTGCACGAGATGCTCGACCCGCAGATCGATGTGGTGAGGGCCGCGGTCGACACCACCGCGGAGCGGATGGCGACGATGGGAGTTCCCCCGGTCGGGACTCCGGGCGCGCTGGTCAAGGAGCGCTCGTGGGACGACTACTCGCTGGGCCGCGCAACAGTGCAGGAGCACTTGGCAGCGCTGGACCTGGTCTACAACGGTGTGATCACCGATCACCGCAAGGCAATCGAGGCGGTGAGTGACATCGATCCGATCACCGAGGACATGCTGATCACCCAGACCGCTGAGCTCGAGCAGTTCCACTGGTTCATCCGGGCACATCTCGAGAGCAGCTCCGGTGAGCTGCAGACCGCCGGTGCCCAGACCGAGCAAGGTGCCGCCGAGCAAGTCAACAGTTGACCACGTCAGACGGGGTGATTGCCCTCGGTGTCAGGAGGTCGTCCTGGGGGGCCTACGGGGTCGAGGGACGGTCGGTCGGCCTGTCGGCTTACGGGAGGGTGAGCACGTCGGCGCCGGTCGCGGTGACGACGAGGGTGTGTTCGAACTGGGCCGTGCGCTTGGCGTCCTTGGTGACCACGGTCCAGCCGTCGTCCCAGATGTCCCACTCGATCGTGCCAAGGGTGAGCATGGGCTCGATGGTGAACGTCATACCGGTCTCCATGACCGTGTCGAAGCGCCCGTCGTCGTAATGCGGGATCACGAGGCCTGAGTGGAACGCGGTGTTGATGCCGTGTCCGGTGAAGTCGGTGACGACGCCGTAGCCGAAGCGCTTGGCGTAGGACTCGATCACACGGCCGATCACGTTGACCTGGCGGCCTGGCTTGACGGCCTTGATCGCGCGACGCAGTGACTCTTCTGTGCGCTCGACCAGCAGACGACTCTCCTCATCGACGTTGCCGACGAGGTATGTCGCGTTGGTGTCTCCGTGCACACCATCGAGATAGGCCGTGATGTCGATGTTGCAGATGTCGCCGTCCTCGAGGCGGCGAGAGTCGGGGATGCCGTGGCAGATGCATTCGTTGACTGAGGTGCACAGCGACTTGCCGAAGCCCTTGTAGCCAAGAGTGGATGGGTAGGCGCCGTGATCGCACAGAAAGTCGTGCCCGACCCGGTCGATCTCGTCGGTGGTGACGCCGGGTGCGATGGCGTTGCCCGCGGCGCGCAACGCTTGCGCGGCGATTTTGCCGGCCACGCGCATCTTCTCGATCGTCTCGGCCGATTGCACGTCGCCGCCGGTGTGGGTACGAGGACGCGGCTTGTCGACATACTCGGGACGCTCGATGGAAGCGGGAACGGGGCGGCGAGGAGAGATGACACCGGCGGTCAATGCGGTCACAGTGGCGAGTGTAGTTCCGCGCGAGTGGGGCACGATTGATGTGAGCGCTGATCGTGCGCTTGCCGAAATCACCGGGAGACACGTCATGGCTGAGCAGTACTACTACTGTCTGGATCACAAGAGTGTGGAGAGCGAGGACGGGTGCAAATCCGCCGATCGGCTGGGCCCGTATACCTCTCGCGACGAGGCCACGCATGCGCTCGAAAAGGTCGAGCAGCGCAATGAGGCGTGGGACACCGACCCTCGCTGGAACGACGACTAGGCCTCGACGGCTCGTCTCGCTGGTGCCGTCGCTCACCGAGACGGTCGCAGTCACGGCCCCGGAGCTGCTGGTCGGAGTCACAGACTGGTGCACCCACCCCGCTGAGCTGGCGGCTGCTCGGGTCGGGGGCACCAAGAACCCGCGTGTCGACGAGATCGTCGCGCTGCGCCCTGACCTCGTGCTTGTCAACGAAGAGGAGAATCGAGCCCCCGACGTCGAGGCCCTCCGTCGTGCCGGCCTTGGGATCTGGATGACTGACTACGAGACAGTGCCAGCGGCCCTCACCGGGCTTGGCGACCTGTTGGCGGCGCTGGGACTCGGCCGACCCCAGTGGCTCACCGAAGCTGAAGCGGCGTGGACGGAGCCATGGACGGGGGAGCGGTGTACGGCGCTTGTCCCGATCTGGCGCAAACCCTGGATGGCGCTGGGGCGTGACACGTTCGCGGGAGACGTGCTGAGCCGCCTCGGGGTCGACAACGTGCTGGCCGACCATGCCGAGCGATATCCCCGGGTGGCGCTCGACTCCTTGCCGCCGTATGACGTGGTCGTCCTGCCCGATGAGCCGTATCGGTTCAGCGCTACCGACGGCCCGGAGGCGTTCGACGTGCCGGCTCGCCTCGTGTCAGGCCGCCACCTCACCTGGTACGGCCCCTCGCTGGCCGAGGCGCGCGATGTGCTCACTCGGCAGCTGTGGCCGGATTTGGCGTCGTCAGATGGCGAAGCGTCAACTGAGTGGCACTCGTCCGGCGACGCGACACTTCGGGATCAGACGCTTGCCGATGGCCTGGCCGATTAGGCCGTGGATGCGTCAACGAGGCGTCGTGGCACTGTCGATCCGCTCACCGATCGTGGCCACCTCCTCCTGTTCACCTGCCGCCACCGCCAGGACCAGGCTGTAGGCCTCGTCGTTGGTGAGAGTCAGTCGGTAGCCGTTCACACCGAGAAAGGCGATTGCCCCGGCCAGGGCCAGTCGTTTGTTGCCGTCGACGAGCCCGTGATTCCTGGCGAGGGAGTGCAGCAACGCCGCGGCCTTCTCCGCAAGGCTGGGATACGCATCAACTTCGAATACCGTGGTGTGGGGCCGCGCCAGCGCCGATTGCAAGAGCCCGGCGTCGCGAATCAAGACCTCGCCTTTGATGGCGCGCTCGGCAACGTGCAGCAGTTCTGGCAGGGTCAGGTAGATCACTGACCGAGTCGATCCAAGGCCTCGGCATAGCGGGGCAACTCATCATCGAGAACCTGGTCTAGCAGGTCGGCGCGGCTGTGGTTTTCCACGTACTCTCGCACCGCCTGCCTCACCACGTCCTGCATGGAACGAGCTTCGAGGTCTGCCCGGCGGCGCAGGGCTTCGGCCTCTTCGTCAGTGAGTCGCAGCGTCATTGGCATGCCGTCACGGTATCACCGGTGACACCGCGCAAATGGTCGTCGCACCTTCAGTCGGAGCGCATTCACATACTTCTCAGCTCGTCCGGCTCAGAGCGGAGTGGCTGCCGTGGGGGCTAGGTGGACGAATCCGAGGGAAAGCCATGGGCGGGCGGGGCGCTGGCCCCTGATGAACTGTTAGAAGGTGTGCCCGTCGGCGGGGAATGCGCCTGACGCCACGTCGGCGGCGTAGTCGGTGGCGGCTTGCAGCAAGGTGGCGTGCAGGTCGGCATACTGCTTGACGAACTTGGGGATCCGTCCGGTCCGCAAACCTGCCATGTCCTGCCACACCAGCACCTGCGCATCGCAGTGCCGGCCGGCTCCGATCCCGATCGTCGGTATGTCGAGCTGGCTCGTCACGTCGGCTGCCACCTCGCCAGGCACCATCTCCATCACGACCGCAAACGCACCGGCAGCCTGAAGCGCCAAGGCCTCGTCGAGGATGCGCTGGCCGGTTTCGTCGCGTCCCTGCACGCGGTAACCGCCGAGGGCGTGCTCGGACTGCGGAGTGAACCCGACGTGGGCCATCACCGGGATGCCGTTGCGCGCGAGCATCTCCACCTGCGGCACCATTTGGGTCCCGCCCTCGAGCTTCACCGCCTGTGCCCCCGCCTCCTTCATGAAGCGCACAGCCGTGTGGAACGCCTGTTCGGCAGAGACCTGGTAGGAACCGAAGGGCAGGTCGGCCACCACGAGCGCTCGGCTCACCGACCTGACCACCGCCCGGGCGAGCGGGATGAGCTCGTCGACCGTGATGGGCAAGGACGACTCGTTGCCGTAGACGTTGTTGCTCGCGGAGTCGCCGACCAACAAGACGGGGATCCCCGCCTCGTCGAAGACCTGAGCGGCGTACTGGTCGTAAGCCGTGAGCATCGCCCACTTCTCGCCGCGCTGCTTCATCTCCTGCAGGTGGCGGGTGCGAATCTTCTTGACTGCTGGACCCTCAGCACTAGTCGAATCTGCTGTCGTGCTTCTTCCGTACGGCGCTGGCAGCTCGCTCATCACACGCCCCATCCAAGCGAGTACACCTCGAAGGCGGCGGCCATGGGTGTGCCGAGCCGAGTGCCGGCGATCCTCGCCATCCCCTCGAGGAACTCTGCGGGGTCGAAGTCCTCCCAGCCGAGCCCGTCGATGTAGGCCTGATGTGCTGCTAGCGAAGCGACACCGGCGGCGAACGTCTCGGTCGTGTCGACGGCATGACGCGCCTCCGGCGACCCGCTGGCCCAGACAGCTCGTACCCCACTCCACGGATCCAGACCGTCTGTGAGCTGGTCGGCAAAGATCCATCGATTGCCTGCATCGCGTACGGCGTCCAGCACGGCCCTGCCGACCGCGATGTGGTCTGCCTGGTTGAGCGACACGCCACCCCAGGTGTCGCGGAAGTTGCCGGTGATGACGATGTCGGGCTTGAAACGGCGAACCTCTCGAGCGATGGCGGCCCGCAACTCCAGTCCGTACTCGAGGACCCCGTCAGGGAAGCCGAGAAACTCGACGGTGTCAACGCCGACGATGCGCGCAGACTCGATCTGCTCCGCCTCGCGGACTCGTCGAGACTCGTCAGGCGGGAGCGCGTCGATGCCGGCCTCGCCACTTGTGACCATGACGTAGCCGATGGTCTTGCCGTGTGCAGTCCAGCGGGCGATCGCGGCTGCGGCGCCGAACTCGAGGTCATCGGGGTGGGCCACCACGCACAACGCCCGTGCCCAAGATTCGTCCAATGGGGTCAACGGCTCGATCTCGTCCATGGCTCCACTCTCGCAGACATCTCTGTCCTCGCCGCCGCCATGGGCTAACCCGCACCCAACTCGGTGACCGGTCAGTTAGTGCCCCTCGATGTCAGGGGTCACAACTGACCGGTCAACGAGCTAGCGAGTCTCGCGCCAGGCGTTGGTGATCGGCAGGCGACGGTCGCGGCCGAAGTTGCGCGTTGAGATCTTCGGCCCCGGCGGATATTGGCGGCGCTTGTACTCGGCTCGGTCCACCAGTTGGATCACCTTGTCCACCAGTGCGGCCTCGAAGCCCTGGGCGACCAGCTCGGCGGCGCTGCGGTCATGTTCGACGTAGTCGTCGAGCATGTCGTCGAGCAGGGCGTAGTCGGGCAACGAGTCACTGTCTTGCTGGCCAGGCCGCAGCTCGGCCGACGGTGGCTTGGTGATGGAGTTCTCGGGGATGGGCGGCACTTCTCCGCGCTCAAGGGCTGCCTCGTTGCGCCACTCGGCCAACCGCCATACCAGAGTCTTCGGCACGTCTTTCAGCGGCGCGTAGCCACCGACGGAATCGCCGTACATCGTGGAGTACCCCACCGCCAGCTCGCTCTTGTTGCCCGTCGCCAGCACCAGATGGCCCTCCTCGTTCGACAGCCCCATCACGATGACCCCACGGACTCTGGCCTGCAAATTTTCCTCGGCCAACCCGGTCAGCTTCACCGCGCTCAGGAACTCCTGCACCATCGGCTCGATCTCATAGACGCGAAAGTCGACGCCGACCCGCTCAGCCAGGTCGCGGGCGTCGTCTTGGGAGTGGTCTGACGAATAACGGCTCGGCATCGAGAGACAGTGGACGTTCTCCGCTCCGATCGCGTCGGCCGCGATCACCGCGGTGAGCGCCGAGTCGATCCCTCCCGACAGGCCGAACACCACACTGGAAAAGCCGTTCTTGCGCACGTAGTCGCGCAACCCGAGCCCCAGGGCACCATAGATCTCGGCCTCGTCCTCGAGCCAGGCCGCTGTCGTCGGCTTCCGAGCGTCATACGGCTCGACCGTGGGTTGCCGCAGGTCGACGCGGTTGATCGTGAAGTGCTGGTACGACGGCTGAGCGGCGTCCGTTGCCTCAGCCAGATCCAGATCGACGACCAGCAGCGCCTCTTCGAACTGCGCAGCCCGCGCCATGATCCGACCGTCCGCGCCGACGACCAGCGAGTCGCCGTCGAACACGAGCTCGTCTTGACCGCCGACCATGTTGACGTAGGCAAGTGGGCAGCCGGCCTCCATGGCGCGACGGCTGCAGAGCTCACCACGTACGTCGTCCTTGTCAGCCTCATAGGGAGAGCCGTTCAGCACCAGCAGCAGGCCGGCCCCCGCGGCCTTCGCGGCTGCCGACGGACCGTCCTGCCAAAGGTCCTCACAGATGGCGATGGCCACGTCGACACCGTGGACACGTGCCACGAGCGAGTCATGCCCCGGCACGAAATAGCGGAACTCGTCGAAGACGCCGTAGTTGGGGAGGTGGTGTTTTGCATAGCGCGCCACCACCGAACCGTCGTGGATGACGGCAGCCGCGTTCTGAGGCGAGCCTTTGGGGAGTCCGAGCCGGTCAGTCGCGTCACCGGCCCGGTCTAGATAGCCCACCACGACGGCCAGGTCGCCGAAGCCTTCGTCAGCCAGCTGTGTCGCCAACCCGGCGACCGCCTCCCGCGACGCTTCCACGAACGATTTGCGCAGTGCCATGTCTTCGATGGGATAGCCGGTCACCACCATCTCAGGCAGCGCGACCAGATGGGCGCCCTGCTGCGCGGCCTGGCGCACCGTGTCTACCACCTGGGCAGTGTTGGCGTCGATCGCGCCCACCGTGGGGTTGACTTGGCCCAGAGCCACACGCAGTTGGGGCATGTCTCCGAGCCTAATGCCG
>JACCXO010000097.1 GCA_013696975.1 Nocardioidaceae bacterium
CGGGTGACGACCTCGGCCGTCATACCGAACTCCGTGTAGAGACGTTCGTAGTCGGCGGAGGCGCCGAAGTGGTCGATAGAGACACAGCGGCCGGAGTCCCCCACGATCTCGTGCCACCCCATCGAGACGCCGGCCTCGACCGAGACGCGAGCGCGGGTCGTGGGCGGCACCACCATGTCGCGGTAGGACTTGTCTTGGTCGAAGAACCATTCGCGGCACGGCATCGACACAACGCGGGCGCGGATGCCCAGCTCGGCCAGCTGCTCGCGTGCGGCAACGGCGATCTGCACCTCCGACCCAGTGCCGATGAGTATGACGTCAGGCGCGCCACCGTCGACATCGAGCAGTGTGTAGGCACCCTTGGCCACACCGGACGTGTCGGCGAAACCAGCTGTCCCACGTGGGAACGTCGGTACGTTCTGCCTGCTCAGGGCCAAACCGGCGGGGCGGTCGGCGCGCTCGAGGATCGCCCGCCAGGCTGCAGCCGTCTCGTTGGCGTCCGCTGGTCGCACGACATCGAGACCAGGGATAGCGCGCAGAGCCGCCAGCTGCTCGATCGGTTGGTGGGTGGGCCCGTCCTCGCCGAGGCCGATTGAGTCATGAGTCCAGACGTAGGTGACGGGAAGCTTCATCAGCGCCGCCAGCCGCACGGCCGGACGCATGTAGTCGGAGAAGATGAGAAATGTGCCGCCGTAGGGGCGAGTACCGCCATGCAGCGCGATGCCGTTGAGGATCGACGCCATGGCGTGCTCGCGGATGCCGAAGTGGAGCACCCGGCCGTACCAGTCGCCGCTCCACTCCTTGGTGGCGCGCTCGGGTGGGATGAAGCTGGGCTCACCCCTGGGCGTCGTGTTGTTGGACTCGGCAAGGTCGGCCGAGCCACCCCACAGCTCGGGCAAAGCGGGAGCGATGGCCGAGAGCACCTCGCCGGAGGCCTTGCGGGTGGCCATCCCCTTGGGGTCGGCATCGAAGGTGGGCAGGGCGTCGGTCCAGTCGCGGGGGAGAGTGCGACTCGCGAGGCGGTCATAGAGCTCGACGCGGTCACCCGCTTTGGCGGCCCAGCCGTCATACGACTGCTGCCAGCCGGCCTGCAGCTGCTTGCCTCGAGCGATGGCTTCGCGGGTGTGCTCGAGGACCTCAGTGCTGACGTCGAAGGTCCGCTCGGGGTCGAACCCGAGAATCTCTTTGGTGGCCGCGACCTCCTCCTCACCGAGTGCGGAGCCATGGGCCTTGCCGGTGTTCTGCGCGTTCGGCGCGGGCCAGGCGATGATCGTGCGCAACGAGATGAAGCTCGGTCGGCGGGTCTCTGCCTTGGCGGCCTTGAAGGCCTTGAAGAGCGCGTCGACATCTTCTTCGTAGCCCTTGCCGTCCTTGGTCCAGTCAACGGTCTGGACGTGCCAGCCGTAAGCCTCGTAGCGCTTGGCGACGTCCTCGCTAAAGGCGACGTTGGTGTCATCCTCGATGGAGATGTCGTTGTCGTCGTAGAGCAGGCACAGGTTGCCCAGCTGCTGGTGTCCGGCAAGTGACGACACCTCGGCGCTCACGCCTTCTTGCAGGTCGCCGTCGCTGGCGATGACGAACACGTCATGGTCGAAGATGCTCTTGCCGACGGCGGGATCGGGATCGAACAAGCCCCGCTCGCGCCGTGCGGCCATCGCCATGCCGACGGCGTTTCCGACACCCTGACCCAGCGGACCGGTGGTCGTCTCCACACCGGCGGTGTGCCCGTGCTCCGGATGACCGGGGGTGAGGCTGTCCCACACCCTCAGCCCCTTGAGGTCTTCGATCTCGAGGCCGTAGCCCGCCAGATAGAGCTGGATGTAGACGGTCAGGCTCGAGTGGCCACAGGAGAGCACGAACCGGTCACGGCCGGCCCAGTGAGGATTGGCCGGGTTGTGGCGCATCAACTTCTGGAAGATCAGGTATGCCGCCGGGGCAAGACTCATCGCCGTGCCCGGGTGGCCGTTCCCCGCCTTCTGCACGGCGTCCATGGCCAGGATCTTGATGGTCTTGACGGCCTCGTCGTCGAGCTCGGACCAGTCGAGCTTGGAGTAATTGTCAGCGGGAGTGGTGGGCACCGATGCGAACCTTCCTCGAGGGTGTTGCGTGCAGGCAGCGTGGGTACCCGATTTCCAGGTGCTTCACCGCCGCGACCGAGCCTATAGCCTGCGACCGACACCGGTCCCCATGCCGGATGGCCAGGCACGCAGCACTAGACTCCCTGCCGAGATCAGACATGGTTCGTGTCCCTGGTTCGAGCAGAGCAAACGCAAGCTGAGGTGAAAGTGTCGTCCCTGAAGCCAGCGCCGCTGAGGGCTTCAGCTCGCGAGGACTCGTTCGCCACCTCAGGAGTTGACGAGGGTCTCGCCAAGAGCCCGTTGGACAGGCTGCGGGCTTACATCGCCCTGACCAAACCTCGCATTATCGAGCTGCTGCTGCTCACGACGGTGCCGGTGATGTTCTTGGCTGAGCGAGGAGTCCCGTCGCTGTTGCTTGTCGTGACCACAGTGCTGGGCGGCACGTTGGCTGCCGGGAGCGCCAACGCCCTCAACTGCGTGGTCGACCGCGACATCGACGAGCGAATGTTGCGCACCCGGCGTCGGCCACTTCCTCGCCACCAGATCTCCACTCGGGGCGCTTTGGTCTACGGCATCGTGCTGGGCGTTGCCGCGACTCTCGTGCTCGGCCTGGCCGTCAACTGGCTGTCGTCGGGCTTGGCGTTGGCCGCCAACGCCTTCTACGTCTTGGTCTACACGATGTTGCTCAAACGGCGTACCGCTCAGAACATTGTGTGGGGCGGGGCGGCAGGTTGCTTCCCGGCGCTCATCGGCTGGACGGCGGTCACAGGTGAGCTGGCGTGGCCACCGGTTGTCCTCTTCATGGTCGTGTTCTTCTGGACACCGCCACACTTCTGGGCGCTGGCGGTCCGCTATCGCGACGACTACGCGGCGGCCGACGTCCCGATGCTGCCGGTGGTGGTGTCAGCACGCGAGGTCGGTCGGCGGATCGTGATCTACACCTGGCTCACGGTCGTCACCTCATTGCTCCTGTGGCCGGTCGCGTCCATGGGGTGGCTCTATCCAGCGGTCGCTGGCGCACTCGGCGCTGCCTTCCTGTGGGAGTCGCACGCCTGGTGGCGTCGCTCTCGTACGTCGTCCGACCCGGTCGCGTTGCGGCCGATGCGCCTCTTCCACGGCTCGAACGCCTATCTAGCCCTGCTGTTCCTCGCGGTTGCTCTTGACCCGCTCGTCGCCCGCTGATCCGCGATACCGGTGACGCGTGCAAGGCGTCCTTGAGGGCTTCAGCACAATCGGGATCGTCATCGTGCTCGGCTTCCTCCTAGCCCACTTCAAGGTCGTCGGAGCCGAGAGCCAGCTCCTGTTGTCACGGCTCGTCATCTTCGTCGCGACCCCAGCGTTGCTGTTCCGGCTCTTGTCCCGCGCCGATGTCGCAGCCGCATTCTCGTCCAACCTCGTCGTGGCCGCGGCCAGCGCCGTCACCACTGCGGCCGTGTATGTCGCGGTGGCGCGCCGGGTGTGGCAGCGTGAGACGCCCGACATCGTCGTCGGCGCACTGTCGTCGGCATACGTCAACGCCGGTAATCTCGGCTTGCCGATCGCTGTCTATGTGCTGGGAGACGGTGCGTACGTCGCACCGACGCTGCTGCTGCAGCTGGTGGTGTTCACCCCAACGGCGTTCGCGATCCTCGACACGAGTGCGCACGGTCGCCGACCGTCGGTCGGCAGGGCGCTCGGTCAACCGTTTCGCAACCCCATCACGGTGGCCTCACTGCTTGGTCTGGCGATGGCGCTGACGCACTGGCCACTGAGTGGCGCGGTGACCCGTCCGCTCGACCTGGTGGGCGCGATGGCCGTCCCGGGAGCCCTGTTGGCCTACGGGATCTCGCTGCGGCTCGGGCCGCGACCGATGAACGGTGACGCCGCCGGTGAGGTAGTCCTCGTGACTCTGCTGAAGCTGGTTTTCCAGCCGGGAGTGGCTTACCTGCTCGGCAGCCAGGTCTTCGGTTTGGAGGGCCAATCCCTGCTGGCGGTGACCCTGATCGCTGGGCTGCCGACGGCGCAGAACATCTTCATCTATGCCACCCGCTACGGCCGTGGGTCGGTGCTGGCGAGGGACGCGATCTTCGTGACGACGATGTTGTCAGTTCCGGCACTCCTCATCATCGCGGCGGTGCTGGCTTGATCCCTCAGTCCAGAGGAGGCTTCAAACCCACGGCTCCCTTCCGTTACCGGCGTTGCCTCGCTGATTGCTCGCGCAGCTTGGTCAGGACAAACCTGTCGATGCGTCCATCGACGAGTCGCAGCTCGTAGTTCTCGACGCCCGCCCAGGTGTCGAGGTCGGGAAATCCCAGGTGGTCGAGATGGGCGCTGACCTCGGTGGCGAGCTCGCCTTCGAGGGGCAACAG
>JACCXO010000103.1 GCA_013696975.1 Nocardioidaceae bacterium
TGATGACACCGCCTTGATCGGCGAGCACCCCACAGGAGGTGGCTTCTAGGCTCACACTTCTAGGCTGCAACCAACTGGCGATGTCCCCATAAGCAAATTCGTGGCCTGTGGACACGCCGCCACTCAGCGACCTCTGTGGGCCGTTGCACACCTGCTGGCCCTCTAGGTCAGCTCCCGCCTCCTCACGGTCGAGCTTCGATGAACGGGTGATGATGTTGACGATCTAATGGTTGCCAAAGCGACCACAACTCAGTCAGCTCGCGGACGAGGTGACGTCATACAGTCAGCGCATCGCTATTTACGACGCAAACCCCGACCCGTTGTTCGCGGCGCTCAACCCGCTTGTCATCGAAGGGACGTTGTCAGGGCCACAGGCAGACCGGGTACACCGCGTCCTCGCGGACAAGAACGCACCTCTCACCGTCGGCGCTGACGAGCCGGTTGTGGCTGACTCGGTGGGGCTACGCCAGCGAATCATGCCCGGATTGGTGGCGCTGGGAAGCGCTCTCGCCTTCGTAGCCGTGGTGGTCGCGGGCGAGGTGTCTGCTAACAAGGAGGGCTTCGACGAGAAGAGCTTCGCTGTGGGCCTCGTGGTGACCTTGGCGCTGGGCGCCGCATGTGCCGCGTCGAAGCTCTTGTTGCATCGGTCTCTTCGGGTGCGGTGGAGCATCAGCCTGCTCGCCACCACTGCTTTGCTGAGTCTCGCAGTGCTGATCTTGGTGTCATGGGATGAAGAATCGGTCATCTATGTCGCTTCAGCCTCAGTCGAGGCCCACGCTGCTGTTTTCGCAGCCCACCCCGCCGTTGGAGCCTGACGGCGCGGCCAGCATCGGCTTGTGGCGGCTTGACGACGAAGTCGGCTACGAGTCGGCCGGCTGGATGCGGTGGCTCTTCGACGAGAAGTGGCATGTCCCGTTCTATGAGGTGACGTCGACGAGTCTCGCGGAAGGAGCTCTGGAGGCGGTCGACGTGCTCGTGGCGCCTCACGGAGATGCTGAGACGGCGTATGACGACCTGGGTCCCGCTGGCCGCCGGACTCTCCGCGAATGGCTCGCAGACGGCGGACGCTTCATTGGGATCCGCGGCGGCACTGAACTGGCGGCGCGACTGCAGCTGACCACGGCTCGACTCGAGGAACCGACCTCAGACGTACCCGGATCACTCATCCGGGCGAACATGGCGCGCGGACCCCTGGCGCGTGGTGTCGGGGATCACGTGTGGAGCTTCTACGCATATGACAGCGTGATGCGTCTGACCGACCAGGAGTCGGTGGCCGTGCGCTACCCGGCCGCGAGGGGGCGCAACTGGTTTGTCTCCGGCTTTGAGCGCGGGGCCGAGGAACTGGGGCGGACGGCTGTCGTCGCCGATGAGACTTATGGACAGGGCCGGGTGGTGTCCTTCGCCGGTGAACCGAACTTCCGCGGTTTCACCGACGGGACGCAGCAGATCCTTTGGAATGCCATGTTCGGAGGCGACCCAGCGCCGAACGCGGCAAGCACAGAGGCCACTGCGGACGAACGAGCCGCGGCATCGAAGTCGGCTCGACGCTTGGTCGACTATGACGGCCAGCTGGTCATCACCGTGCGCCTCGGTGCAGCCGCGGAAACGCAGGCCATCCTGACGGATTATGGTCCTCAACCCGACGGCCATCGCCTTGACCGGCACACGGTGCGCTACCGCCTCGACGTCGAGACCGCCGAGGACAACCCGTTCGTGCGCCATCTCGTTGCTGATTTGGCCCCGATGGGGTCTGACATCGTCGCGGTCCGAGTGCCATAGCGCTGATCTTCCCTGCAGTCTGGAATGGCTCACGAAGCTTCGCTCTGCCATGGAGAGTATCCGCACGTTGCGGGAACAGGGGCCAAGTCAGTACTCGTTTTGACCCTGCTGTGGCCAGCCGGTAATCTTGGCAACTGTGCCTGAACTGGTTTCAGGCCGCTCGTGTACCACACCGACCCGTACGCTCTGAGTTCTGCGAGGGCTGGTCAAGGACGCGAGGTCTGCGAAACACCTCTCCATGCAGGGCTGACACCTCCCATGGAGAAGTGGAAATCGGGCAACGCGCCCGACCACGGGGGTCGCTCGGCGGACAACGACAGTCTCAACGCATCACCTCCGCGCAGTTTTGACAGGAAGAAGAACCACCGGTGCCCACGATCAACCAGCTGGTCCGCAAGGGCCGTCAGGACAAGGTGTCGAAGACCAAGACACCAGCTCTGAAGGGTTCTCCTCAGCGACGCGGCGTGTGCACGCGCGTTTACACCACGACCCCGAAGAAGCCGAACTCGGCGCTCCGCAAGGTTGCCCGCGTGCGTTTGAGCAGCGGCATCGAGGTCACCGCCTACATTCCAGGCGTTGGACACAATCTGCAAGAGCACTCCATCGTGCTGGTCAGGGGCGGTCGGGTCAAGGATCTGCCCGGTGTGCGTTACAAGATCATCCGGGGCTCGCTCGACACCCAAGGTGTCAAGAACCGCAAGCAGGCCCGTAGCCGCTACGGCGCTAAGAAGGAGAAGAGCTGATGCCTCGCAAAGGTCCCGCCGTCAAGCGGCCGGTCGAGAACGACCCCGTCTACGGCAGCCAACTAGTGACCCAGCTCATCAACAAGGTGCTCGTCGACGGCAAGAAGCAGATCGCTGAGCGCATCGTCCACACCGCTCTCGAAGGGTGCCGTGATAAGACCGGCACCGACCCCGTCGTCACCCTCAAGCGCGCGCTTGACAACGTCAAGCCGACCCTGGAGGTGCGTAGCCGGCGCGTCGGTGGAGCAACGTACCAGGTGCCTGTCGAGGTTCGCACCCCACGTCAGACAACGCTTGCATTGCGCTGGCTGATCCAGTATTCGCAGGCGCGTCGCGAGAAGACGATGTCCGAGCGATTGATGAACGAGTTGCTCGACGCGTCCAACGGCCTCGGCGCCGCTGTCAAGCGTCGCGAAGATACCCACAAGATGGCCGAGTCCAACAAGGCCTTCGCTCACTACCGCTGGTGATCTGAGGCTGTGGCGGGGACACACCAACCGCCAGCTGCACCCGACACGTGGGGCGGTCCGCCCCGCCGCCGGCTTTTACTCTCCGCCTAGACCGTTAAGGGAAGCGTCAATCGTGGCAATCGACATCAAGACCGACCTCGGCAGAGTCCGCAACATCGGCATCATGGCTCACATCGACGCCGGCAAGACCACCACGACCGAGCGAATCTTGTTCTACACCGGCATCAACTACAAGATCGGTGAGGTCCACGAGGGCGCTGCCACGATGGATTGGATGGAGCAGGAGCAGGAGCGCGGCATCACGATCACGTCCGCCGCCACGACCTGCATGTGGAAAGACCACACGATCAACATCATCGACACTCCCGGGCACGTCGACTTCACGATGGAGGTCGAGCGTTCGCTGCGCGTGCTCGATGGGGCCGTCGCGGTGTTCGACGGTGTTGCCGGCGTCGAACCGCAGTCCGAGACCGTATGGCGGCAAGCCAACAAGTACCGCGTGCCGCGGTTGTGTTTCGTCAACAAGCTCGACCGCACCGGCGCGGACTTCTACCGTTGCGTCCAGATGATCACCTCGCATCTAGGCGCCGTCCCCTTGGTCCTGCAGATCCCCATCGGCAACGAGGCCGACTTCATCGGAGTCGTCGACCTGGTCGGTATGCGCGCGCTGACCTGGCGCGGCGAGACCACCAAGGGTGACGACTACGCGGTGGAAGAAATTCCGGCTTCTCACACCGAGATCGTCAGAGAGTGGCGCGACAAACTACTCGAAACGATCGGTGAAGCCGACGACGAGATGATGCAGCTCTATCTCGACGGTGAGGAGCCCACTCCTGACGCACTCCACGCGGCCATCCGTCGCGCCACGCTCGAAGACAAGCTGACGCCCGTGTTGACCGGTACCGCCTTCAAGAACAAGGGTGTGCAGCCGCTGCTGGACGCGGTTGTCGCCTACCTGCCGTCGCCGATCGACATCGACGCAGTAGACGGCCACGACGTCAGGGAAGAATCGGTTGTCGTCAAGCGTAGGCCCAGTGAAGACGAGCCGTTTGCTGCGCTGGCATTCAAGATCATGGCTGACCCGCACTTGGGCAAGCTGACCTATCTTCGCGTCTATTCTGGCCGTCTCGACACCGGCACCACCGTGCTCAACCCCACCAAGGGCCGCAAGGAGCGCATCGGCAAGATCTATCAGATGCACGCCAACAAGCGCGAGGAGATTGCATCTGTCGGCGCCGGCCACATCGTGGCCGTCATGGGCCTCAAGGACACCACCACAGGCGAGACGCTGTGCGACCAGGCCAAGCCGGTCGTGCTGGAGTCGATGACGTTCCCGGCACCGGTCATTCACGTGGCCGTCGAACCCAAGACCAAGGGTGACCAAGAGAAGCTCGGCACCGCGATCCAGCGCCTCTCCGAAGAGGACCCGACCTTCCAGGTGCGCACAGACCAAGAGACCGGCCAGACGATCATCGCTGGCATGGGGGAGCTGCACCTTGAGATTCTGGTAGACCGAATGCGCCGAGAGTTCCGGGTCGAAGCCAACGTCGGCAAGCCGCAGGTCGCCTACCGCGAGACGATCCGCAGGGCCGTGCAGAAGGTCGACTATGTGCACAAGAAGCAGACCGGTGGATCTGGTCAGTTCGCCAAGGTCATCATCGACATGGAGCCCACGGGATCCGACGAGGGCGGCTACGAGTTCGTCAACGGCGTCACCGGTGGTCGCATCCCGCGTGAGTACATTCCGCCGGTTGACGAAGGTATCCAAGAAGCCATGGAGTACGGCATTCTCGCCGGCTACCCCATGGTGGACATCAAAGTGACGCTTCGCGACGGCGCCTATCACGACGTCGACTCATCTGAGATGGCGTTCAAGATGGCCGGCCGGATGGTGTTCAAAGAGGCGGCACGCAAGGCCGACCCGGCGCTGCTCGAGCCGATGATGGCGGTCGAGGTCACCACGCCCGAGGACTACATGGGTGACGTGATCGGTGACCTCAACTCCCGCCGTGGCCAGATTCAGGCCATGGAAGAGAGTTTGGGAGGGGCGAAGCTCGTCAAGGCTCTCGTTCCGCTCTCAGA
This sequence comes from Nocardioidaceae bacterium, assembly GCA_013696975.1. Taxonomy (GTDB): domain Bacteria; phylum Actinomycetota; class Actinomycetes; order Propionibacteriales; family Nocardioidaceae; genus JACCZJ01. Next base: position 5,075 of record JACCXO010000103.1, read on the forward strand.
GATGTTCGGGTACGTCGGCGACCTGCGTTCAAAGACGCAGGGTCGAGCGTCATACTCGATGCAGTTCGACTCGTACGCCGAGGTTCCCAAGAACGTCGCCGACGAGATTATCCAGAAGGTCCGCGGCGAGTGACCCAGTAGGGTACTCCCGGCGTACACGCAACGAGTCAAGATCTATCTAGGAGGAGCTCCAAGTGGCGAAGGCCAAATTCGAGCGGACAAAGCCGCACGTCAACATCGGCACCATCGGCCACATCGACCACGGGAAGACCACTCTGACCGCGGCGATTTCGAAGGTGCTGCACGACAAATATCCCACCCTGAACCCGCAGTTCGCCTTCGACGACATCGACAAGGCGCCTGAGGAGAAGCAGCGAGGGATCACCATCTCGATCGCGCACATCGAGTACCAGACCGAGCAGCGACACTATGCTCACGTCGACTGCCCCGGTCACGCCGACTACATCAAGAACATGATCACCGGCGCGGCGCAGATGGACGGTGCGATCCTCGTGGTGGCCGCCACCGACGGCCCGATGCCGCAGACCCGCGAGCACGTGCTGCTCGCTCGCCAGGTCGGCGTCCCCGCGATCGTCGTTGCACTCAACAAGTGCGACATGGTCGAGGACGAGGAACTCGTCGAGCTTGTCGAGCTCGAGGTCCGCGAGTTGCTCTCTGAGTATGAGTATGCCGGTGACGATATTCCTGTGGTCCGCGTGGCGGCCTTCCCGGCTCTCAATGGCGACGAAAAGTGGGGCGCCTCGATCGGCGAGCTCATGGACGCGGTTGACGAGTCCATCCCCCAGCCAGAGCGCGACACCGAGAAGCCGTTTCTTATGCCTGTCGAGGACGTCTTCACGATCACCGGTCGCGGCACCGTGATCACCGGCCGCATCGAGCGTGGCGTCGTCAAGATCAACGAGACCGTCGACATCATCGGTATCCGGGACCAGAAGCAGACCACGACCGTCACTGGCATCGAGATGTTCCGCAAACTCCTCGACACCGGTGAGGCCGGCGAGAACGTCGGTCTGCTGCTTCGTGGCACCAAGCGCGAGGACGTCGAGCGCGGCATGGTCGTGATCAAGCCTGGCTCTACGACGCCGCACACCAATTTCGACGCCAACGTGTACATCTTGAGCAAGGAAGAGGGCGGCCGTCATACGCCGTTCTTCAACAACTACCGTCCTCAGTTCTACTTCCGGACCACTGATGTGACCGGTGTGGTGACGCTGCCTGAGGGCACCGAGATGGTCATGCCCGGCGACAACACCGAGATGTCGGTCGAGCTGATCCAGCCGATCGCCATGGAAGACGGTCTGCGCTTCGCTATCCGCGAGGGCGGTCGCACCGTCGGTGCGGGTCGGGTCACCAACATCAGCAAGTGAGTTGACGCAACAGATCCACGCGAAAGGCCCCAGACCACAAGCGATCTGGGGCCTTCTCGCATTCCGTCAGAGCGGGTCAGCTCTTTGCTTTGATGGCTAAGACGGGGCATTGCGCGTCAAGCAGGACGCGTTGTGCTGTGCTGCCCAGAATGAGTTTGCCCACGGGAGTGCGTTGGCGTAGGCCGATCACGATGAGTTCGGCGTGGAGATCGGCCGCCATACCGATGATCTCGTCAGAAGTGTCGCGGGAACTGTTGCTGCGCAGCAACTGGTAGTCGAGGCCCGACTCGTCCAGGCGAGAACGTAAGGTGGCTGCTGTCTCATCATCCGCGTAGTAGCGGTCATCTTTGCCGGCGCCGCTCGCCGCGTTGAGCACCACCAGGGAAAGTTGTCGGCGTCTGGCTTCTTCGATCGAGGCCTCGAGGGCCGCTTCGCCGACTGGTGTCGGCACGTACCCGGTCAAGATCGGCATGCTTCGTCCTTCTTCCAATACTCGGTCGGTGGCCGACATCGCAGGAGCGACGAAGGTTCGACCTACTGTGACACATTGGCCTGCCCTCCCGGGTCAGCCCGTTCCCGTCGAGAGGATTTGGCGCGTCACGCCATCTCTGGCAGACTGTCGGGGTTGCTCAGGCGAGGTCGCCGGGGCGAGCCGCGTCTACTTCACGTCGTGAGGGGTCGGTCTCGCCGTACCGGAGAATTCGTGAGATGCCACCAGGGATCGATGCCTCACATGAGGCGACTGAGCAGCAATCCCGATCAACGACCGTATGTGATCGGCGTGCCTTGCGCCCAGTGCGCGACACGCCCGACCTCGGGGGTCGGAGGATCGGCCTGAGCTCCCTCCCGGGAGAGCAGGGTGTGATCAAGCTCGAGGATAAGGACGAAGCGAGAGCATGGCGGGACAAAAGATCCGTATCCGGCTCAAGGCCTACGACCATGAGGTCATCGACTCGTCGGCGCGCAAGATCGTCGACACGGTGACGCGTACTGGTGCGAAGGTCGCGGGCCCGGTGCCGCTTCCTACCGAGAAGAACGTGTTCTGCGTCATCCGTTCGCCGCATAAGTACAAGGACAGCCGCGAGCACTTCGAGATGCGCACTCACAAGCGTCTCATCGACATCATTGACCCGACGCCCAAGACGGTCGACTCGCTCATGCGACTCGAGTTGCCCGCCGGCGTCGACATCGAGATCAAGCTCTGAGGGGGAATGACTACCAATGAGCAGCACGCGTAACGTCCGAGGACTCCTCGGCACCAAGCTCGGCATGACCCAGCTGTGGGACGAGAACAACCGCGTCGTGCCGGTCACAGTCATCGAGGCGGCCTCCAACGTGGTCACGCAAGTCCGGGCCGCGGACACCGATGGCTACACTGCGGTGCAGCTCGGCTTCGGTGAGATCACGGCATCCAAGGTCACCAAGCCCATGGCTGGCCATTTCGAGAAGGCCGGCATCACCCCCCGCCGCCATTTGGTCGAGATCCGTACGGCGGATGCCGCCAACTACACGCTCGGTCAAGAGTTGAGCACTGACCTGTTCGCGCCAGGCGAACGCATCGACGTCACCGGCACCAGCAAGGGCAAGGGCTTCGCCGGCGTCATGAAGCGCCACGGTTTCCACGGTGTGAGCGCATCGCACGGTTCACACCGCAACCACCGCAAGCCTGGCTCGATCGGCGGCTGCGCCACTCCCGGTCGCGTTTTCAAGGGGATGCGGATGGCTGGCCGGATGGGCGCCGACACCGTCACCACACAAAACCTCACCGTGCACGCCGTCGACGCCGACAAGGGCCTCATCTTGATCAAGGGTGCTGTCCCCGGCGCGCGAGGCACCGTCCTTGTGCTCCGTAGCGCGGCCAAGGCGAAGGGAGCCGATCAGTGACCACCATCGACGTCGTGGATGCCTCCGGCGCCAAGTCGGGCAGCATCGAGCTACCCGCCGAGATTTTCGATACTCAGGTCAACATTCCGTTGATCCATCAGGTCGTCGTAGCTCAGCTGGCCGCCGCCCGTCAGGGCACCCACAACACCAAGACGAGGGGGGAGGTCGCCGGTGGCGGCCGGAAGCCCTACCGTCAAAAGGGCACCGGTCGCGCCCGTCAGGGGTCCACTCGCGCGCCCCAGTTCGCTGGTGGTGGCATCGTTCACGGTCCTACCCCGCACGACTACGTGCAGCGCACGCCGAAGAAGATGAAGGCCGCTGCACTCCGGGGAGCCTTGTCCGACCGGGCGCGCGAAGGCCGCGTGCACGTGGTGGACGGTTTGCTCGACGGCGACCACCCCTCGACGAAGTCTGCTATTGCCGCAGTGGCCAACCTCACTGACCGACCTCGGGTGCTCGTCATAGTCGAGCGCAGTGACGACCTGATCCGGTTGAGTCTGCGCAACGTCGCCAGCATCCACGTGCTCATCGTCGACCAGATCAACACCTACGACGTGTTGCGCAGCGATGACGTCGTGTTCACCAGGGGCGCATTCGACGCCTTCGTGGCCGGGCCGGCAACCGGTAAGTCCGCAACAGCCGTGGCGACGTCCACTGAAGCCGAAGCTGCGGCCGACGTGGAAGCCGTAGGCGGAGCCGACGGCACCGAAGATGAGGGGTCCCAATGAGCGATATCTACAAAGATCACCGCGACGTGTTGATCGCTCCGGTCGTGAGTGAGAAGTCCTATGGTCTGCTCGACCAGAACAAGTACACGTTCCTCGTGCACCCTGGCTCCAACAAGACCGAGATCAAGATAGCGGTCGAGAAGGTGTTCAACGTCAAGGTGACGAGCGTCAACACGCTGAACCGCGCGGGCAAGCGTCGTCGCACCCGCTTCGGCCAGGGCAGCCGTCCCGCCACCAAGCGCGCGATCGTCAGCGTCGCCGCGGGACAGCGCATCGACATCTTCGGAGGTCCGGTCTCCTGACCGGGCGCGAATACGAGGACTGAGAACTCATGGGTATCCGTAAGTACAAGCCGACCACGCCCGGCCGCCGCGGCTCCAGCGTTGCCGACTTTGTTGAGATCACGCGCTCCACGCCGGAGAAGTCCCTGGTCAAGCCACTGCCCAAGAAGGGTGGCCGCAACAACCAGGGCCGGATCACGACGCGCCACGTTGGCGGCGGCCACAAGCGCGCCTACCGCATCATCGACTTCCGCCGCTACGACAAGGACGGCGTGCCGGCCTTGGTCGCTCACATCGAATACGACCCAAACCGCACCGCTCGAATCGCACTGCTGCACTACGCCGACGGTGAGAAGCGCTACATCATCGCGCCCAACGGCCTCAGGCAGGGCATGCAGGTCGAGAACGGCGCCAAGGCCGACATCAAACCGGGAAACAACCTTCCCCTGCGTAACATCCCGGTCGGCACCACGATCCATGGGATCGAGCTTCGTCCCGGTGGGGGCGCCAAGATCGGTCGCTCTGCAGGGGTCTCCGTTCAGCTTGTCGCTCGTGAGGGGAGCCGGGCTCAGCTGCGGATGCCGTCCGGCGAGATGCGCTATGTGGATGTCCGTTGCCGCGCCACTGTGGGATCTGTCGGTAATGCCGAGCAGTCCAACATCAACTGGGGCAAGGCAGGCCGGATGCGTTGGAAAGGCAAGCGCCCCACCGTCCGTGGTGTCGCCATGAATCCGGTCGACCATCCACACGGTGGCGGTGAGGGCAAAACCTCCGGTGGGCGCCACCCGGTCTCGCCTTGGGGTCAGCCTGAGGGTCGCACGCGCAAGCGCAAGGCCAGTGACCAATTGATCGTCCGTCGCCGCAGAACCGGCAAGCGCTGAGAAGGGCCTGAACACCTATGCCACGCAGCCTCAAGAAGGGCCCGTTCGTCGATGACCACCTGCAGAAAAAGGTGGACGTGCAGAACGAAAAGGGCACCAAGAACATCATCAAGACCTGGTCGCGTCGGTCGATGATCGTTCCCGACATGATCGGCCACACGATCGCCGTACACGACGGGCGCAAGCACGTCCCGGTGTTCGTGACCGACTCCATGGTCGGTCACAAGCTGGGGGAGTTCGCTCCCACCCGGACCTTCCGTGGCCACGAAAAAGACGACCGCAAGAGCCGCCGCCGCTGAACGCGGCTCGGACTATCAGTGATCGACGAGAGAAGTAGAAGATGAGCGTTATGGAGCGCAGGCGCGCGAGCGCCCGCCGCGACAGTCTGCTGGGCGACGAGCCTGGTTCCTTTGCTGTCGCGCGCTTCGTCCGCGTGACACCGATGAAAGCGCGTCGCGTTGTCGACATGGTCCGAGGCGCACCGGTCGACGACGCTCTGGCCACGCTGCGGTTCGCCCCGCAGGCTGCCAGCGAGGTGGTCTACAAGGTGCTCGAGAGCGCAATTGCCAACGCGACGACCACCGAGGGTCTCCAGCGTGGCACCTTGGTTCTCAGCAAGGCCATGGTCGACGAGGGACCGACGTTGAAGCGGTTCCGTCCGCGTGCCCAAGGCCGCGCGACGCGCATCCTCAAGCGCACCAGCCACATCACGGTGGTCGTGCAGCCCGCCGACGCAGTCACGAACAAGACCACCGGAGGTGCCCGCTAATGGGTCAGAAGGTTAATCCGAACGGCTTCCGCCTCGGCATCTCGACGGATCACAAGAGCCGTTGGTATGCCGATAAGCTCTATAAGTCGTACGTCGGAGAAGACGTGGCCATCCGCAGGCTCCTCAGCAAGGGCATGGACCGAGCCGGCATCAGCCGGGTTGAGATCGAGCGCACCCGCGACCGCGTCTCGGTGACGATCTACACAGCGCGTCCCGGCATCGTGATCGGTCGCCGCGGCGCCGAGGCGGACCGCATCCGAGAGAATCTCGAAACGCTCACCGGCAAGCAGGTCAAGCTCAACATCCGTGAGGTTCTCAACCCAGAGGTCGACGCTCAGCTCGTCGCCCAGGGTGTGGCCGAGCAGCTATCGAGCCGCGTAGCCTATCGACGTGCCATGCGCAAGGCCATCCAAACCTCGATGCGCTCCGGCGCCAAGGGAATCCGGATCCAGTGCTCCGGTCGACTGGGTGGTGCTGAGATGTCGCGCTCTGACTTCTATCGCGAGGGCCGAGTGCCACTGCACACCTTGCGTGCAGATATCGACTATGGCTTTTACGAGGCCAAGACCACCTTTGGGCGCATCGGCGTCAAGGTGTGGATCTACAAGGGCGAAGTGGCCGGCACGCGCGCCGAGCGTGAAGCCCAGGCGGCTGCTCTAGCCCAGGCCGGCAACCGAAACCGTCCTCCTACGCGCGGACGACGCCCTGATCGGGCACCTGAGCGCAGTGACCGCCGTCCCGATGCGCCAGCCGCCCAGCCGCCGACGGCTGACGACCCCGCCGCCACTGCTGTTGCAGTAGGTCCGGCTGAGACCAAGGGACAGGGGGGCTGAGTATGTTGATTCCTCGCAGGGTCAAGCACCGCAAGCAGCACCACCCCAAACGCACCGGCGCCGCCAAGGGTGGCACCAAGCTGGCTTTCGGCGACTTCGGGATACAGGCAGTCGAGGCGCACTATGTGACCAACCGCCAGATCGAGTCCGCTCGTATCGCGATGACGCGTCACATCAAGCGTGGTGGCAAGGTTTGGATCAATATCTATCCCGACCGGCCGTTGACCAAGAAGCCCGCTGAGACGCGAATGGGTTCCGGCAAGGGGTCGCCTGAGTGGTGGATCGCCAACGTCAAACCCGGGCGCGTGATGTTCGAGCTATCCGGTGTACCAGAACCCATCGCACGGGAGGCATTGCGCCGCGCCATGCACAAGTTGCCCATGAAGTGTCGGTTCGTGAGCCGTGAGTCAGGTGATTTCTAATGGCTACCACCACCGCAGCTGAGCTGCGTCATCTCGACAACGACTCCCTGGAGGAGAAGTTGCGCGAAGGCAAGGAAGAGCTGTTCAACCTGCGTTTCCAGTCCGCCACCGGTCAGCTGGAGTCGCACGGACGTCTGCGCGCCGTGCGCCGTGATATCGCGCGGGTCTACACGATTCTGCGTGAGCGCGAGCTCGGGATCACCGAGGTCGTCACAACTGAGGACGAGGGTGCCGCATGAGTGAGACCACACCATTGAGTGGAGAAGAGACGGTGACCGCAGTCGAACGCAACCGGCGCAAGACACGTGAGGGTCTCGTCGTCAGCGACAAGATGGACAAGACGATCGTCGTGTCCGTCGAAGACCGCGTCAAGCACGCCCTGTACGGCAAGGTGCTTCGTCGTACGAGCAAGCTCAAGGCGCACGACGAGCAGAACCAGTGCGGCATCGGCGACCGCGTCCTGATCATGGAGACCCGGCCGCTGTCAGCCACCAAGCGCTGGCGTGTGGTCGAGGTAGTCGAGAAGGCGAAGTAGGAGACATTCGATGATCCAACAGGAGTCGCGACTCAAGGTCGCCGACAACACCGGTGCCAAGCAGATCCTGTGCATCCGCGTGCTCGGTGGCTCTGGACGCCGCTACGCCGGTATCGGCGACGTGATCGTCGCCACCGTCAAGGACGCCATTCCTGGCGGTAACGTCAAGAAGGGCGATGTCGTCAAAGCAGTCGTGGTGCGCACCGTCAAGGAGCGTCGCCGCGCTGATGGCTCGTACATCCGCTTCGACGAGAACGCAGCAGTGATCCTGCGCGCTGACGGCGAGCCGCGCGGCACCCGCATCTTCGGGCCGGTGGGTCGCGAATTACGCGAGAAGCGGTTCATGAAGATTATTTCGCTTGCACCGGAGGTGCTCTGATGGCTAGAAGCTTGACCATCAAGAAGGGTGACGTCGTTCGCGTCATCGCTGGCAAGGACAGGGGCGCCGAAGGCAAGGTCATCGCGGTGCTTATCGAGCAGAACCGCGTGATCGTCGAAGGCGTCAACCGCGTCAAGCGGCACACCAAGCTCGTCAACCAGGGTGGCCGCGCCGGCACGACAGGCGGCATCATCACTCAAGAGGCGTCGATCCACGCCTCGAACGTGATGCTGCTGACCGAGGTCGACGGCAAGAAGATCCCGACCCGTGTCGGCGCCAAGCGCGTCGAGGTAACCAAGACCCGGTCCGACGGTTCCACCTATCCCGCTCATCGCAGCGTGCGGACAGCTACCAAGAACGGTGAGGAGATTTGACATGACCGACACGATGACCGCTGACAGCACGCAGACATCGCAACGAGTCCAGCCGCGGTTGCAGTCTCGATACCGCGGCGAGATCCTGCCGGCTCTCAGGGACGAGTTCGGCTACGCCAACGTCATGCAGGTTCCTGGCCTGACGAAGATCGTGGTCAACATGGGTGTCGGCGAGGCGGCTCGCGACTCCAAGCTGATCGAGGGCGCGGTGCGCGACCTCACCGTGATCACGGGTCAGAAGCCGCAGGTCACCCGGGCTCGCAAGTCCATCGCCCAGTTCAAGTTGCGTGAGGGTATGCCGATCGGCGCTCACGTCACCTTGCGCGGCGATCGGATGTGGGAGTTCCTGGATCGGCTGCTCAGCTTGGCGCTGCCCCGCATCCGTGACTTCCGTGGACTTTCGCCGAAGCAGTTCGACGGCAGGGGCAACTACACGTTCGGTCTCACCGAGCAGGTCATGTTCCACGAGATCGACCAGGACAAGATCGACCGGCAGCGTGGCATGGACATCACTGTCGTGACCACAGCCACCAATGACGAAGAGGGGCGCTCGTTGCTCAAGCACCTCGGCTTTCCCTTTAAGGAGAACTGATGGCCAAGACATCCCTCAGGGTCAAAGCTGCGCGTAAACCCAAATACGCAGTTCGGGCCTACACGCGTTGCCAACGCTGCGGTCGACCCAAGGCGGTCTACCGCAAGTTCGGGCTGTGCCGCATCTGCCTTCGCGAGATGGCGCACCGCGGCGAGCTTCCTGGCATCACCAAGAGCAGCTGGTAGTCCCACCTAACACCGATCGCTGCAGGTCGGAACCACCGAAACCGCAGCGGGAAAGAGGCCCCCGGCCATGACGATGACAGACCCCATCGCAGACATGCTCACCCGTCTGCGCAACGCCAACCAGGCTCACCACGACAGCGTGAGCATGCCCTCGAGCAAGCTGAAAGTCGGAGTCGCTGAGATCCTCCAGCAGGAGGGCTACATCGGCTCGTGGAAGGTCAACGAGCCCACCGGAGGCGTCGTCGGCAAGACCCTCGTGCTCGACCTCAAGTACGGCCCCAACCGTGAGCGCTCGATCGCGGGCATTCGCCGGATCAGCAAGCCCGGTCTTCGGGTGTACGCCAAGGCAAGCGGTCTGCCGAAGGTTCTGGGTGGGCTCGGTGTCGCGATCATCTCGACGTCGACCGGTCTGCTCACCGACCGTCAAGCCAACCAGAAGGGCGTAGGTGGGGAAGTCCTCGCCTACGTCTGGTAGCCCGGACTCGGAAGGAGAAGCACTCATGTCACGTATCGGCAAACTCCCGATCCCGATCCCGTCCGGTGTCGACGTAGCGATCTCGGGGCAGACCGTCACAGTCAAGGGGCCAAGAGGTACCTTGTCCCACACGGTCAGCGAGCCCATCGAGGTCGCCAGCGATGGCGAGGGCACCCTCGAAGTCAAGCGCCCCAACGATGAGCGACTCAGCCGGTCTCTGCACGGCTTGTCGCGCACCCTGATCGCCAACATGGTCACGGGTGTCACCGATGGATACGAGAAGAAGTTGGAAATCGTCGGCGTCGGCTACCGCGTCGTGCCCAGGGGCCGGACGACGCTGGAGTTCTCTTTGGGCTACAGCCACCAGATCACCTTCAACGCACCCGTTGGCATCACCTTCGCCGTCGAGGGGCCGACTCGACTTGCGGTGCAGGGCATCGACAAGCAGGCCGTCGGTGAGGTGGCTGCCAACATCCGCAAGCTTCGCAAGCCAGAGCCCTACAAGGGCAAGGGCATCCGGTATGCCGGCGAGCAGATCCGCCGCAAGGTCGGGAAGGCTGGTAAGTGATGGCTATCGCACTCAAGACTGGTAAGCACACCGCAGCCAAGACGGCTGCACGCCAGCGTCGCCAGGTCCGCGGGCGCAAGAAGATCTCGGGATCGGCCGAGCGTCCCCGCCTGGTGGTGACCCGGTCGACGCGCCACCTCTTCGTCCAGGTGGTCGACGACCTCGAGGGCAGGACGGTGGCCTCGGCCAGCACGATGGAGGCCGATGTGCGCGCCTTCGAGGCGGACAAGACCGCGAAGGCCCGCAAGGTCGGCGAGCTCGTGGCGGAGCGTGCCAAGGCGGCTGGCGTCGAGTCGATTGTCTTCGACCGCTCCGGCAACAAGTATCACGGTCGCGTCGCCGCCCTGGCTGACGGCGCCCGCGAGGGAGGTTTGGCCTTCTGATGCTTCACCCGACGAACAAGGAAGAAGGTAGTTCGAAATGAGCGGACCTCAGCGCCGCAGCGGCGGCGGTGCCGGCTCGGACCGTCGAGGACGTGACGACCGTCGCGGCCCGGCTGCCGACAAGACCGCCTATATCGAGCGTGTCGTGGCGACGAACCGGGTCGCCAAGGTCGTGAAGGGTGGTCGACGCTTCAGCTTCACCGCCCTGGTCGTCGTCGGAGACGGCGATGGCAACGTCGGTGTTGGCTACGGCAAGGCCAAGGAGTTCCCGGCCGCGATCGCCAAAGGCGTCGAAGAAGCCAAGAAGTCCATGTTCAAGGTGCCGCGCAGCCAAGGCACCATCCCCCACCCGGTCCAGGGTGAGAAGGCTGCCGGCGTCGTCATGCTGCGTCCGGCCGCCCCTGGTACCGGTGTCATCGCCGGTGGCCCGGTGCGTGCGGTCCTCGAGTGTGCGGGCATCCACGACGTGTTGAGCAAGTCGCTCGGCTCGTCCAACGCGCTCAACATCGTTGGCGCGACAGTGGCTGCGCTGCGCATGCTGAAGACCCCCGAGATGATCGCTGCCCAGCGGGGTCTCACGGTCGAGCAGGTCGCTCCGGCAGCTCTGCTCAGGGCACGCGCGGAGGTGAGCGAGTGATGGGTCGCCTCAAGGTGCAGCAGGTCAGGTCCGGCATCGGCCGGAAGCAGAACCAGCGAGAGACGCTTCGTACCCTCGGGTTGAAGCGCATTGGCGACGTCGTCGTCAAGGAAGACCGACCCGAGATCCGCGGGATGCTCGCCACTGTGCCGCATCTCATCGCTGTCGAGGAGGTCGACTGACATGACTTTGAAGCTTCACCATCTGCGTCCCGCTCCGGGCGCCAAGACTGCCAAGACCCGTGTGGGTCGCGGTGAGGGCAGCAAGGGCAAGACTGCTGGTCGTGGCACCAAGGGCACCAGCGCGCGCTATCAGGTGCCGTTCGGCTTCGAGGGCGGCCAGATGCCGCTGCACATGCGGCTGCCCAAGCTCAAGGGCTTCAAGAACAAGTTCCGGGTCGAGTACCAGGTCGTCAACCTGGACAAGCTGAGTGGCCTTTATCCCGACGGTGGCGAGATAACTCCCGCTGATTTGGTCGCCAAGGGTGCTGTGCGTGACAACGCACCGGTCAAGATCTTGGGTGGAGGTGAGGCGACGGTTGCTCTGCGGATCAGCGCCCACGCCTTCTCCGCTTCAGCGAAGGACAAGATCGCCGCCGCGGGCGGAAGCACCACCCAGCTCTGAGAGCTCAGGCTCTTCGCTCAGAGGCAGTAAGGTGGTCTTTTGACCGAGAGTCGACGCCTCCGGGCACGTCCGATCTCGCCCATGACAAGTGAGAAGTCTCCCGGCTGGGGGATTGCTGGGAGGACTTGGTGCTAGGCGCCTTCGTCAACGCTTTCCGAACACCTGACTTGCGGCGCAAGTTGCTGTTCGTGCTGGTTGTCATTGTGTTGTTCCGGCTGGGTTCGGCCATCCCGACTCCCGGCGTCGACTATGTCAAGGTGCAAGCGGGCATCGCGAGCGTCGAGGATCAGGGGATCTTCGGGCTGATCAACTTGTTCTCCGGTGGCGCACTGCTTCAACTGAGCGTTTTCGCACTGGGAATCATGCCCTACATCACGGCCAGCATCATCTTGCAGCTGCTTGTCGTCGTCATTCCCCGGCTCGAGACCTTGAAGAAGGAGGGTCAGGCCGGCCAGGCGAAGATCACGCAGTACACGCGCTATCTGACGTTGGGGCTCGCCATCCTGCAGTCCACCGGCATCGTCGCACTGGCTCGCAACGGCGCCATTTTCGGCAACTCCGGCGGGGGAGAGTCGCTGCTGGTCGACAACAGCCTTACCACCATGCTGCTGATGATCATCACCATGACGGCGGGCACAGCCATGATCATGTGGTTCGGCGAGCAGATCACCGAGCGAGGCATCGGCAACGGGATGTCCATCCTGATTTTCGTGTCGGTGGTGTCGTCGTTCCCCGGGGCGCTGTGGGGCATCAAGCAGGCGAAGGGCTGGGACGTGTTCTTGCTGGTCATCGCCATCGGCCTCGTCATCATGGCCGCGGTTATCTTCATCGAGCAGGCTCAGCGGCGAATCCCGGTGCAGTATGCCCGGCGCATGGTGGGCCGCAAGATGTTCGGCGGCACCTCGACGTACATCCCGCTCAAGGTCAACCAGGCCGGCGTCATTCCCGTCATCTTCGCCAGCAGCCTGCTCTACCTGCCCTCGTTGACGTCCAGCTTCAGCACCTCGAACTCGGGCTGGTCCGGCTG
>JACCXO010000104.1 GCA_013696975.1 Nocardioidaceae bacterium
TGCTCACCGACCAGCCGGGAGTGCTGTGTCCGAGCTTGGCTGCGCGGTGAGCACCTGGAGAACGGGCCGGGCACTCGCCCTCGCTGCGGTCGCGGTCGTGCTGATGTCAGCGATGGCGGTGTTGGGCTGGTGGCAATACACCGCTTATGACGACCAGCAGCGAGACGATGCCCGATCGAGACTGAGCCGATCCCCGGTCGCTCTCGACCACGTGTTGGGGCCTGACCAGAGCTTTTCCGCGGACGCCAACGCTCAACCAGTCACCGTGATAGGCAGCTACAACGAGGCAGAGCAGTTCTACGTCGAAGAGCTGTCGGGCGCGCCGCTTACCTATGCAGTCGCCACCCCGCTCGAGACTCATTCGGGCGCAGCAGTGATCGTCATACGAGGTGCGAGCGAGCGGCTAAGAGCGCCCGCGCCCGATGGACAGGTTCGTATCCAAGGCGTGCTCACACCATCGACGTCTTCAGGTTCATCCCTGGATGGGGACCGCATCACCGACGGTGTACGAATCCCCGCCCTGCTGAGTGAGGTGAGCGCGGACTTGTATGCCGGCTATGTGGTGCTCACGACGAGCGACCCCGTCGAGCGATTGGACCTGGTAACCCCCGTCTTGCCCGAGTCCTCAAGGTGGGCAGGAATTCGTAATTTGCTCTACGCCCTGCAGTGGTGGGTGTTTTCTGGGTTCGTCGCCTTCATGTGGTGGCGCATCGTCTCGACTCCGGACCCAGGGGAGTCGAAGAGCGACCATGATCGGATAGCGTCTGCGCGGTGAGGGGAGCTTTGCTGCGTTATCGCGCTATGGCATACGTCGTGGGGGTTTTGCTGGTCGTGCTGATCTGTGTGGGCGTGCCGTTGGATCACCTACTCGCTGAGGGCAGCATGCTGCAGGAGGTGGGTGTGTTCATCACGACCTACCTGGGCGTCTTGCACGGCTTTCTCTACATGATCTTCTTGGTGGCGGCTGCCGACCTTGCCCGCCGCGCTCGCTTCCCGCTCGGGTTCACCGCGATCATCTTGGCGCTCGGGACGGTGCCGTTCCTGAGCTTTTGGGCCGAGCGGATGACAACCGAGCGGGTACGGCCCACGCTTGCCGCCACCGAGCCCGCCACTCGCTAACCAATTGAGTGTTCGGTCGCAGCTGTCAATGTTCCCGTACCGGGAAACCGGTTGTGTCCCCCAGACACGTACCAGCCGCAGCGCCGCCGACACTAGGCGACGGACAGCGCGGCTGAAGCGTGGGCCAACCCCAACTGCCTAGAGGTTCTTCTTCTCCAGCGGCTCGTCAGGCGTGGTCGGCGTGTGTGACTCGACCGTCTCCTCGGAAGAGAATGGCGCGCTGGGCGCGGTGTCGGATTGGTCGTCCGGAGCATCCGTGCTGAGTGGCGGTGCATCGACGGCAGCGAGATGTGAGGTCGTCTCGACGGTGCCCGACTCACTGTCGGACCCAGACTGACCGAGGCTCGACTCAGGCGTCTTCGAGCCGTAATCCGCGTGGGAGGCAGCGGCGCTGTCGCGGCTCGCCGTCCAGGCGGGATCGGCGTCCTTGCCGGTGAACTTCGTGTAAGCGAACGCGGCAGCGCCGCCAAGGCCGAGCACGATGAGCAGGTTGCGGATCTTGTGACCCTCGGGCTGCGGCTCCTCGGCGAGGCCGAGCTTGACCGCTGCCTTGCGGCCGCGCGCCTTGCTCGCGACAAAAGCGCTGCCCGCGAGGGGTGCAACCTTGTCCCGAGCGTCGCTCATGACCGGGGCGATCTTGTCGCGTGCGTCGTCGACGACAGGGCCGATCTTGTCGCGGGCGTCGTCGACCACCGGTGCGATCTTGTCCAGCGCGTCTTCGAAGATGGGGCCGATCTTGTCGCGTGCGTCAGCGAGAGTGGGGCCGACAGCCGCGGCCAGCGACATCAAGGCCTCTCGTGAGGCTGAGCCGATGTTGTCGAACGTCTCCCGTGCTGTGGTGTCCGCTTCGGGAGATTCGACGGTGATCTTGGTAGTCCGGGTATTGCTCCTGAACATTGGAAAGCCTCCATGCACTGTTGTGTCGTCTAAGTCGCGTAGCTCTTGCTCGCTGCTGATTCACCCTACCCTTGCAGCAACGGTGGCGGTTCCGCTCACCGGAGGCACTTTGTGCGCGTGCGAGGATGGGGACGCTTGGCGTCAGGTCGACTTACCCCGTCACCACGACGCTGGCAGCAGCAGATCCACAACCGCCCAAAGACACATCGAAGCACTCACAGACAGAGGTGACCTGGTGGCCGACACATACGCCACGCTCAAGACCAACCGCGGCGACATCGTCGTACAACTGTTCGCTGACCACGCCCCCAAGACGGTGCAGAACTTCGTCGGGCTCGTTGAGGGCACTCAGGAGTGGAAGGACCCCAAGACAGGTCAGGCCAGCAGCGAGCGGTTCTATGACGGCTTGATCTTTCATCGCGTCATCGAGGGCTTCATGATCCAGGGCGGCTGCCCCAACGGCAACGGCCGCGGCGGACCCGGATATCAGTTCAAGGACGAGTTCCACCCCGAGCTGAGCTTCAACAAGCCCTACCTGCTCGCAATGGCCAACTCCGGACCGGGCACCAATGGCTCGCAATTCTTCATCACCGTCGCGCCGACGCCGCACCTCAGCATGAAGCACACCATTTTTGGGGAGGTCGCAGACCAGGCCAGCCGCGATGTCGTCGACGCGATTGCGACCACTCGCACCGGTCGGGGTGACACCCCCACCGAGCCGGTGGTCATGGAAAGCGTCGAAGTCGATCGTCGCTGACAACGGGCACCCAAGCAACCAGCAGATCGGGCGGTAGATGAGTAGCTTCGACCAGCCGGTGCCGGCCGCGGAGACAGTACCGTATTGCTACCGGCACCCTGAGCGCGAGACCCACATCTCCTGCCAGCGTTGTGGTCGCCCGATCTGCCCCGATTGCATGCGCGATGCCTCCGTCGGCTTCCACTGCCCGGAGTGTGTCCGCGAGGCCGCAGCGCAGAGTCCGCAGGTGCGCACCAGCTTCGGCGGTCGGGTGACGTCTGGGTCAGCAGTCGTGACGATGGTGCTGATGGGCCTCAACGCCGTTGCCTTCCTCGTCGCGAATGCGACCGGCAAGACGAGGGGAGAGTTCAGCCAACAGCTGATCCTGATCGTCGACGGCTCACGGTACTTCCCACCTGTCGACGGGGTAGCACAGGGCGCCTACTGGCAGCTCTTGTCGTCCACCTTCCTCCACTTCGACCTCATTCACATCGCCTTCAACCTCTACGGCTTATGGCTGTTCGGATCGTTCCTGGAGTCTGAGCTCGGCCGCTGGCGCTACCTCAGCCTCTATCTGCTCGCCGGTCTGGCGGGTTCGGTGTGCGTCTACTGGCTGTCTGACCTTGGCATCCCCTCCCTCGGGGCGTCCGGTTCCATCTTCGGGCTGTTCGGCGCATCGCTATTCGTCCTGCTCAAACAACGCCGCGACATCTCACAGCTGCTCTTGTTGCTGGGGCTCAACGTGGTCATCACCTTCTTGCTGCCCAACATCTCGTGGCAGGCGCATCTCGGTGGACTCGCGGCCGGTATGGCGATGGGCGCCGCCTTTGCCTACGCGCCTCGTTCCCAGCGCCAACCCATCCACGTAGCGGCGGTCGTCGCCCTCGCCGTCCTCTGTGTCGTTCTGATCGCCTTGCGGACGGCGTCTCTCAACGCCTGAGGGAGCCCGTCAGCACACGTCACCGGCTAGGCGGATGACCACTGTCCACATTGGGGATAACTCGTGTGGAGAACTACAGCACTGTAAGTCCAGGCCATGGACGCAAGGTGAACGCTGCGAGAACCAGCCTCACCAGCCTCAGTCCCGTCCCGAAATCCGCGCCAACGATGAAGGCTGGGCTCTTGCCACTTCGGAGCTACTCCCACTTCGTCGCGAAGACGAAGCCCAGCGAGATCAACCCCATGCCAACAAGCAGGTTCCAGTTGCCGAGCTCGGCCATATACTTCAAGTCAGGGACGAGGTAGTAGACCACGATCCAGGCCAAGCCCAGCAGCCAACAGGCGATCATCGCCGGGGCAACCCAACGCCCACCACCCACCCTGCGCGGGGTCTGACTGGTCGCAGATGAGAGAGATGCGCTCTTCTTGCGGGGACGGGACTCGGGCACGTTCACTCCTGGAATACTCGGCTTGCCGCAGGTTAGCCTAGCCGGTAGGGGGCGGCTCTTTCGTCCTTGCAGTTCATGAAACGGCGCCTTAGCTGAGGAGTTCCCATGGAAGGCCACCTGCACAAGGCGGCTGCTGCACCCAGTAGGCGAAGGCGAGCACAAGACTGGGCACGTCGCCGCTGGCGGAATCGCCGCTCGGTCGGGTGGCGCGTCAACACGTTAGTGGCGGCTGGTTGTGCGGGTCTGTTGGCGACCACGTCGATGATCAACGCACGCGGGACGGACCTGCGCTCCGACCGGGATACGGACCTGATCGGACTGGTGGGCCAGCAACGCGAGCGCGTCGAGGAAATGCAATCGTCCCTGCGCCAGCTGCAGTCGGACGTGGAGAAACTCGGAACTCAAGTGGGCGGCGCCAAGGTCGATGACGTCAATGAGCGCCTTCGCCAGCTTGAGGTCCCAGCCGGGTTCAGCCCACTTTCTGGCACCGGCCTCATCGTGACTCTTGACGACGCGCCACGAGACAGCGAGCTACCCGAAGGAATCAACCCCAACCTGTTCATCGTGCACCAGCAAGACATCCAAGCCGTCGTCAACGCGCTGTGGGCGGGAGGGGCTGACGGGATCAGCCTGCAAGACCAGCGCATCATCTCGACCACCGGCATCAAGTGTGTCGGGAACACGGTGGTGCTGCAGGGGGTGCCTTATGCACCGCCGTATCGGATCAGGGCGGTTGGTGACCCCGAGATCATGTATGACGCATTGAGCGCCTCACCCGGAGTGCTGAGCTACCGCCAGTACGAGGCCGAGCCCTACAACATCGGCTGGTCGCTGCGGCGCTCAGCCGATCTGGACCTGCCGGCATACTCCTCGTCCCTGGATTTCAGCTATGTGCAACCGGAAGAGCGGCCGTAGCGGAAGCGAGACGAGGCTCCGAGCTGACCAGGGGCGACGCGTGGGTCAGGGGTGTGGTGGTGGTTGAAGGCGGCCTGGTCTCCGATGGTGGCGTCTCGGTGGGGGAGGGCTTCGTTGAGGTTGGCTTGGTGCGGGTGGGTTCGGTCTCGGTCGGTTCGGTCTCGGTCGGTTCGGTCTCGGTCGGTTCGGCGG
>JACCXO010000113.1 GCA_013696975.1 Nocardioidaceae bacterium
TTCGACCGGACAAAGTCTCGAGACGAGGTCTACTCGATCGACACTCCCCCGCCCACCGTGTCGGGTTCACTGCACGTCGGCCACGTCTTCTCCTACACCCACACCGACACCGTCGCCCGCTACCAACGCATGCGTGGCAAGGAGGTGTTCTACCCAATGGGGTGGGACGACAACGGCCTGCCCACCGAGCGACGCGTGCAGAACTACTTCGGCGTGCGTTGCGACCCCTCGGTGCCGTATGCCGCTGACTTCACGGCTCCGGACAAACCCGACCCCAAGCGGCAGGTCCCCATCTCGCGTGGCAACTTCATCGAGCTGTGCGAACGCCTCACGGCCGAGGACGAGAAGGTCTTCGAGGACCTCTGGCGCAAACTTGGCCTCTCCGTCGACTGGTCCTTGCTCTACACCACCATCAGCGACGATTCCCGCGCGACGGCGCAGCGAGCCTTCCTGCGCAACCTGGCGCGCGGTGAGGCCTACCAGTCCGAGGCTCCCACGTTGTGGGACGTGACGTTTCAGACCGCTGTCGCCCAGGCTGAGCTCGAGGCACGCGAGTATGCCGGTCACTACTACCGCGTCGCCTTCCACGCCGCTGACGGACCCATTTACATCGAGACCACCCGTCCGGAGTTGATCGCGGCATGTGTGGCGCTGATCGCCCATCCCGATGACGAGCGCTACCAGCCGTTGTTCGGTACGACGGTCAGCTCACCGGTATTCGGCGTGGACATCCCCGTGCTGGCCCACCCAGCCGCCGAACCCGACAAGGGTGCGGGCATCGCGATGTGCTGCACCTTCGGCGACCTGACCGACGTGCAGTGGTGGCGCGAGCTGCAGCTCCCCGTCCGCACGATCATCGGCCGAGACGGCCGGGTGCTCGGCGAGACTCCGGAGTGGATCGTCACTGAGGCGGCTCGAGCGTCATACGCCGAGCTAGCCGGTAAGACCACGTTCAGCGCCCGCGAGGCCATGGTCTCGCTCTTGCGGCAGTCGGGTGACCTGGACGGTGAGCCGAAGCCGACGCAGCGGATGGCGAACTTCTTCGAGAAGGGCGACAAGCCGCTCGAGATCGTCGCCAGCCGCCAGTGGTACATCACGAACGGCGGACGCGACGCCGACCTGCGTGCGGCGCTCATCAAACGCGGCGAAGAGATCAGTTGGGTGCCGGAGTTCATGCGGCACCGATTCATCAACTGGGTCACCGGCCTCAACGGCGACTGGCTCATCTCACGTCAGCGCTTTTTCGGGGTGCCGATCCCGGTGTGGTATCCCCTCGACGACAGCGGTGAGCCCCTCTACGCCTCGGCGATCGCCGCCAATGAGGCCGACCTCCCCGTCGACCCATCGGCCCAACCGCCCGACGAGTATGACGAATCCCAACGCGGCCAGCCGGGGGGCTTTCTCGCTGACCCCGACATCATGGACACCTGGGCGACCTCATCGCTGTCGCCGCACATCGCAGGGGCTTGGGAGCGTGATCCTGACCTGTTCGCGCGCATCTTCCCCATGGACCTCAACACACAAGCTCACGACATCATCCGCACCTGGTTGTTTTCTCGCGTCGTCCGCGCACACCTGGAGCACGACTGCATTCCGTGGTCCCACTGCCTGATCTCTGGCTTCGTTGTCGACCCGGACCGCAAGAAGATGTCCAAGTCGAAGGGCAATGTAGTGGTGCCCACCGACGTCTTGGACAGGTATGGCTCCGACGCGGTGCGTTGGCGGGCCGCCATGTCTCGACCGGGGATGGACTCGCCGTTCGACGAGGCGCAGATGAAGGTCGGCCGGCGGTTGGCGATGAAGGTGCTGAACGCCTCCAAGTTCGTCCTCGGCTTAGGCGCCACCGACGGCGACACGAGCGCGGTGACCTACCCGCTCGACCTGGCGATGATCCGGAGGCTGAGTCAGGTTGTCGACGAGGCCACCGAGGCTTTCGAACGGCTTGACTACACGACCGCCCTGGAGACAAGCGAGAGGTTCTTCTGGACGTTCTGCGACGACTACCTGGAGCTGGTGAAGGAGCGCGTGTACGGCTCCCGCGGTGAGGAGGGCGCAGAGTCCGGCCGTGCTGCGCTGACCGCAGCCCTGTCGGTGCAGTTGCGCCTGCTGGCGCCCTTCTTGCCTTATGCCACCGAGGAGGTGTGGTCGTGGTGGGAGGACGGTTCAATCCACCGCTCCACCTGGCCGGACAGCGAGATTGACCTGCCCGCAGTGCCGCATGACCCAGCGCTGCTCTATGCCACCGCAGAGGCATTGGCCGGCATCCGAGGGGCAAAGTCAGTCGCCAAGGTGTCGATGCGCACCGAAGTCACCCGCGCCACGCTCAGCGGACCCCCTGCGCGGTTGTCGCTGGTCGAGCGTGCGCTCGACGACTTGAGGGCAGCCGGACGGATCACCGGCGCGCTTGTCTTCTCGCCCTCTGACGGCGCTGCTCAGATCACGGTCGAGACCGAGCTGGTTGCCGACTGACAGATGGGCAATTCAGTGCCCACAAGGCACCGCCCCGGCGTGACACTGAACACCAGCCGCCCTTGTCGAGGCGCCTGTCCGCCAGGCCACGTATTCTCATCTGGTGAGCCGGATCGCAGCAGTAAGCACCGTCTTGCCGGAGCATCGGTATACGCAGGTCGAGATCACCGAGCTCTTCGCTGACGTATGTCTGGGCCCGCAGGGCAAACGCGACGTGCTCAACCGCTTGCACACCAGCGCCTCCGTCACCACGCGGCATCTGGCCCTGCCACTGGAGCGGTACGCCGGCTTGGCCGACTTCACCCAGGCCAACGACGCCTTTCTCGAGGTAGCCGTCGACCTGGGGGCGCGGGCGGTGCAGGAGGCTCTCGACCTGGCCGGCTTGCATCCCAGTGACGTCGACCTGATCATGTCGACCACCGTCACCGGGATCGCGGTTCCATCCATCGAGGCCCGCATCGCCGGCGTCGTCGGCTTCCGCCCGGATGTGAAACGGGTTCCGCTGTTCGGCCTTGGCTGTCTGGCCGGAGCAGCCGGTCTGGCCCGACTGCACGACTTCCTGCGGGGATCGCCCCAGTCAGTGGGGGTTCTGCTCAGTGTCGAGCTGTGCTCGCTCACGTTGCAACGCCAAGACCCGTCAGTCGCCAACATGGTGGCGAGTGGCATCTTCGGTGACGGCGCTGCCGCCGCTGTCGTGGTCGGCGCTGACCGCAACGAACCGGGTCCAGAGATCGTCGACAGCCGCGCCCACCTGTATCCAGAGACCGGTCGGGCCATGGGCTGGGATGTGGGCGCGTCGGGGCTCAAGGTCATTCTCGGTGCCGAAGTTCCTGACCTCGTCAGCATGCACCTGGCCGACGATGTCAAAGGGCTGCTGGCAGACCACGACCTTCACCTCGACGACATCACAGCATGGGTGGCGCACCCCGGAGGACCGAAGGTGTTGCAGGCCGTCCAACGGTCGCTCGGCCTACCGGCGGACGCCCTAGCTGTCACTTGGCGGTCGCTGGCCGCGATCGGCAACCTCTCGTCAGCATCTGTGCTGTTCGTTCTCCGCGACACTCTCGATGAGCAGCCCCCGCCGAAGGGATCGCCGGGTCTGCTCTTCGCTATGGGTCCGGGCTTCAGCGCCGAGTTGGTGCTGCTGAGATGGTGAGGCCCTTCCCGCAACCAAGGCGAGTCATTTCCCCGTGCTGATCGCGTATGTCGTCCTGGTCGCACTCGTGGGGCTCGAGCGCCTGGCCGAGCTGGTCGTGTCAAAGCGAAACGCCGCCTGGAGCTTCGCTCGAGGCGGTCGCGAGTTCGGACGAGAGCATTACCCCGCGATGGTGGTGCTGCATTCAGCGCTGCTCGCTGGCTGCTTGGTCGAGGTGGCCCTGGCGGACCGACCCTTCGTGGCGGCGCTGGGCTGGCCGATGCTGGCCGTCGTACTGCTGTCCCAAGGCCTGAGGTGGTGGTGCATCACCACCCTCGGCCAGCAGTGGAACACGCGCGTCATCATCGTCCCGGGGC
>JACCXO010000149.1 GCA_013696975.1 Nocardioidaceae bacterium
TTGCGGGCCGAGTCGAGCTCCGCGTCCCTCGCCTCGATGCCTGCGTCCCCAGTCGTGGTGCCGCCGTACGAAAAGCCCGCCGAGATGGCGGCCCGGGTTGCGATCAGGGTGTCGACCTCGTCAGGACGTAGCATCCGGACCGTGCCGGCTGATCCCCTAGGCGCACCATCCAAGACGAGCAGCGGACAGCGAGCCACCTCGATACTCGTCGACTCGACGACCTCGGCGAGTCCAGGCGTCACCTCGTCGACCCACTCGATGGAGCGGGGAACGTCAAGCTCGCGCTGGCGGTCCAGGACCCGGCGTACGTCGGACGGCCCGATCTTGTCTGAGCCACCAAGCTTCGGACGGGCGTAAAACGGCCAGCCTGACGCAGCGAAGAAGAGAGTGAAGGGTCCGATCTGCTCACTGCGTGCCCGACGCCGCGGCACGGCGTCGTAGTACCGCTCGAGGCGTTGGATCACGGTGGGCTCAGACGTCATATCGGGGAGCATGACACGCAGGCATGGCCGCCAGTGCAGCTGCCTCCCGACTGTCGGTTCGGAACGATTGGGCGCTCCCAGAAGTCAACCGACCTCCGCGTCGTTCCGAGTCGACGAGGCCTGTGGAGTCCGCAGCATCTCGATTGGGTGTGAGGGCACGCCTGCGGAGCCGAGGGCAAGCGTCCGGGCGCAGGCAGAATGGCACTGTGAACTTGTACCGGGACGAGGCCGTCGTGCTGCGCACCCAGAAGTTGGGTGAGGCGGATCGGATCATCACGTTCCTGACCCGCAACACGGGTCGAGTCCGGGCGGTGGGTAAGGGTGTGCGCCGTACCAAGTCCAAGTTCGGATCGCGCCTGGAGCCGTTCATGCACGTCGACGTGCAGTTCGCGCGTGGCCGAACTCTGGACATCGTGACACAGGTGGAAACCCTGTCCCCGTTCGCAGAAGCGATGGCGGGTGACTACGCCCGCTACACCGCCGGCACCGCCATGCTCGAGACAGCTGAGCGGCTTGTCGCCGAGGAGATGGAGCCGTCGGTGCAGCAGTACCTCTTGCTGATAGGCGCCATGCGTGTCCTGGCCAGCGGGGAACGCGAAGCGCCGCTCGTTCTCGACTCGTTTCTGTTGCGCTCGCTCGCCATAGCGGGCTATGCGCCGTCTTTCGGCGTCTGCGCCCGATGTGGAGAGCCGGGGCCGCATCGCAGCTTCAGCGCCGGCTCAGGGGGGATGCTATGCAGCAGCTGCCGCATCCCGGGGACAGCCAACCCGGCTCCGGAGACTGTCACCTTGCTTGGCTCGCTGCTCGCGGGCGACTGGTCGACGGCTGAGGCGATCGACGTGCGCTACCGCAAACCCGCGAGCGGCATCGTCGCTGCCTACTTGCAATGGCACCTCGAGCGTGGTCTGCGGTCATTGGCCCATGTGGAGCGGTGAGAGTGACTGACCCCTCGGCCTTCGCTCACCCACCGGACCTGCCGCTGGCGCTCATCCCCGCGCATGTGGCGGTGATCATGGACGGCAACGGCAGGTGGGCCGCAGAGCGGGGACTGCCTCGCACGGCGGGCCACGAGCGTGGCGAGGCGGCACTCTTCGACCTGGTCGAAGGCGCTATCGCGGCTGGAGTCAAGTGCGTTTCGGCATACGCCTTTTCGACGGAGAACTGGAAGCGCTCGCCTGACGAGGTGCGTTTCTTGATGGGCTTCAACCGAGACGTGATTCGTCGCCGGCGGGACGCGATGCACGCGATGGGAGTGCGAGTGAAGTGGGCCGGTCGGCGGCCGCGGTTGTGGGCTTCGGTCATTCGGGAGCTCGAGGTGGCTGAGGAGATGACGCGCCTCAACGACGTACTCACTCTCACCATGTGCGTCAACTACGGCGGTCGGGCAGAGATCGCTGATGCCGCCCAGGCGCTTGCCCGTGAGGTGGCGGCCGGTCGGCTCAATCCGGACAAGTTGGACGAGCGGGCGATGGCGGGCGCGCTTTATGTGCCGGACCTGCCCGATGTCGACATGGTCTTGCGTACGTCGGGGGAGCAGCGCATCAGCAACTTCATGGTGTGGCAGGCGGCATATGCCGAGATGGTCTTCATGAATGTGCTCTGGCCCGACGTCACGCGCGCCACTCTCTATGAGGCGATCGACATCTATGCCCGGCGGGACCGGCGTTACGGCTCAGCCTGAAAGTGGAATCGCTAAACCGGCTTGG
>JACCXO010000027.1 GCA_013696975.1 Nocardioidaceae bacterium
AGCGGCGCGCCGCCGACCAGCTTCGTCGTGCTGGTCACCCCAATACGCAATGACGAACCACATCGGGATGAGCACAAGCTCGAAGAAGACGAAGAACAGCACGAGGTCGAGGGCCACGAAGGTGCCGATGCTGCCGGCCTCCATGAGCAGGACGAGTGCGACGAGAGCGCGGGTGTCACCGCACTCCGGGGCGCGTTTGAGCAACGTGACCAGGCAGCACCAGCTCAACACGGCGGTCAGCACGACAAGCGGGGCGGAAAGGTCGTCGGCGCCGAGGCGCCAATGCACGTCGAGAGCTGCGATCCAGGACGCGTTCGACTGCCAGACATAGGCACCGTCTGCTGAGACGACGTCGACCCACATCCAGATCGACAGCGCCAGGACGCAGCTGGCCAACCCGATCGCAGCCTGGGTGACCCGGCGACAATCAGGGAGAAGGGGCAACAAGGCCGCGCCGACGGCGGGTCCAGCGACCAGCAGCTCCAATCCGCCGAACGGGCCGCCTGCCGGGGTCACTGCGCGAGCCCGATCACGACCGCGAGGGCGACTGCTCCCAAGATGACGGTGGTCACATAGCGCTGGAGGTTGCCGTCGTGCAGCCAGCGCAACAGGCGTGCGCTCCACTGGGTTGCCGTGTCAGCGCCTTGTGCATAGGGCTCGACAACGCTGGATTCGTTGGCTGCCACGGACGCGACGGCGAACCGACTCGGTTGCACGATGACCCGCTCTACCAGAGCGTCGTAAGAGAACTCCCGTGCCAGCACAGGTTGCACGGGCCCGAGCCGGGCGGCCGGATCAGCGGCGCCAAGGTGTTTCCAGGCAAGGACCGTAGCCGCGACGGCACCGAGCACCAGGGTCGTGCTGATGAGCGTGACGGGAGCATGCACCGGATCTGCCTCAAGCGAGAGGAAGTGCGGCTGCAGCACCGCCCAGCTCCCCACCAGACAAGGGATCGTCAGGAAAATCAGTGGACCCAGCAGCAGCCACGACGACTCATGCGGTTCGACAGCTGCCCGACGAGGGCCGAGGAACATCAAGAGCCAGGCCCGCGTGGAGTATGCCGCTGTGAGCGCTGCGCCCAACAGACCCGCCACGAGCACGAGCCAGCCCCGAGCGGCGTACTCCCCATGCAGCGCTTGCTCGTAGGCCACCCCAAGAACAGCGTCCTTGGAGAAGAAACCGACGAGCGGTGGCACCCCTGCGAGGGCGGCAAAGCCAATGGTCATGGTGGCGAAGGTGATAGGGAGAGCCCGGAGCAGTCCACCCATGTCGCCGAGCCGCTGAGTCCCCACGGCATGGATGACCGAACCAGCGGCCAGGAACAGGAGGGCTTTGAAGGCGCCATGCGACAGCAGATGCAGGACCCCAGCGCCGTAGCCGCCGAGCGACAAGGCGGCGAACATGTAGGCGAGCTGGCTGACCGTCGACCAGGCCAGCACCCGCTTGAGATCCTCGGCGGCGAGGGCCATCAGCGCACCGCCTAGCATCGACACGACGGCAATCGCCGACAGCACCGTCATGCTGACGTCGGAGAGCACGAAGACGGGCAGCAACCGGGCGACCAGGAAGACCCCGGCGGCCACCATCGTGGCGGCGTGGATGAGGGCGCTGATCGGCGTCGGACCGGGCATCGCGTCAGGAAGCCAAGAATGCAGCGGGAACTGCGCCGACTTGCCGACTACGCCGCACAGCAGGAGCAGGGTCGCGGCCGTCGCCTCACCCGAGGAGATCGCGCCGGCCCCAGCTGCTGACAGGATGCCGGAGATCCGATAGGTCCCCGCGGCTTCGCCGATGACGAAGATGCCGAACAACAACCCGATGTCACCGAGCCGAGTCATCACGAACGCCTTGACCGCCCCCGCGCGCGCCGGCTCCAGCTCCCAGTGGTGGCTGATCAGGAAGTAGGAGCAGACGCCCATCACCTCCCAACCGATGAGCAGCACGAACAGGTCGTCGGCCGTGACCACGAGGGCCATCGCAGCGGTGAAAAGGCAAACCAGTGCCGTGTACGTCGGATAGCGCGGATCGCCCCGTAGATAGGCGACGGAGTAGACCTGGACCAGCAGAGCGACAGCGGTGGCCAACACCAGCATGGAGGCGCTGAGCTCGTCGACCCGCAGACTTGCCAGGATCGGAGTTCCGCCGGTGCTGATCTCGTAAGGGCCGAACTCCGAGGCAGGCGCGTCGCCCCATTGACTGAGCCCGATCAGGAGGGCCGTGAACAAGGCCGCAGCGGTGGCGACAACGCCAGCGAGAGGAGCGGCGCGCTCCTGGCGATGACCTGTGAACAAGGCCACCATCGCACCCACGACCGGCAAGATCACCACCCACATGGCCATCACGGCGTGCTCGCCGCGTCGCGGTCGGCGAGCTCACGTAACGCATCCACATCGATGTGCTGGTGAGTTCTGAACACGAGAAGCACGATCGCCAGACCGAGGCCGATCTCAGCGGCCGCGATCGCGATGACGAAGAGCGCGAGCACTTGGCCTGAGTCGAGTGGGTCGTGCGACCAGGCGTCAAAGGCCACCAGGTTGAGGTTCACCGCATTGAGCATCAACTCCACGCCCATCAAGACGAGCACGGCGTGGCGGCGCGCCATGACGACGTAGGTGCCGATGGCGAACAAGAGCGCCGACAGCACCAGGGGGAAGAGCAGCGGCATTAATCGCGCTCCTGCCGCCGCGATAAGACGATGGCGCCGATGAGTGCCGCGAGCAACAAGACACTGAGCACCTCGAAGCCCAAGACCCAGGAGCCGAAGAGCGTCGATCCCAAGGCTTCAGCGTTGCCGATGTCGCCCGAGTCGATCTGGATCCGGGTGCCGCCGAAGCCAGCGGCGAAGGACACGATCAGCACTCCGGCCGCAGCAGCCGCAGTGAGTGCGGCCAAGATCCGATTCGAGCTGGTCAGGTCAGCGACAGTGCCGGTGGGAGCGCGGGTCAACATCAGCGCAAACAGCAGGAGTACGACGACTGCGCCGAGATAGATGAGCACCTGCACCCAGGCAAGGAACTCGGCCGCCAACAGCAGATAGCAACCCGCCAACGCACCCAGGGTGACGACGAGCCACAAGGCGCAGTGCACAAGGTTGTTGCTGACGGCGACCAGCACGGCCGAGCCCAGCGCCATCGCGCCGAGCAGCACGAACAGCACCTCGACGAGCGTCACGGCTGATCCTCGCGCGGCGCCCGATGTGCAGGCTTGGTGGGTGGGTCCTTCGGTGCTGCTGTCTCAGCCGCTGTGGCGTCGGACGGGGCGGCCAACCGAGCAGCCGCCTTTTCAGCGGTGGCGATCTCCTTCGGTGGTAGTGCGCCCGGGTCGAGAGCGGGCGGCGGTGGCACGGTCCACATCCACTCCTGCAGCCGGCTCTTGTCGTGGGTGAGGTTGCGGATGTCGGTCTCGGCATACTCGAACTCAGGAGACCAGTACAACGCGTCAAAGGGACAGACCTCGACGCAAATGCTGCAGTACATGCATAGCGAGAAGTCGATGTCGAACTGGTCGAGCATGTTGCGACTACGCTCACGTCCACCTGGCGTAGCGGGCGGTGCGGTCTCCTTGTGGGAGTCGATATAGATGCACCACGCGGGACACTCGCGAGCACACAGCATGCAGACGGTGCAGTTCTCCTCCATCAACGCGATGACGCCACGTGATCGCGGCGGCAGCTCAGGCAACGCATCGGGGTAGTGCGCGGTCACCGACCGCCGGGTCAAATTGCGCAAGGTCACCTTGAGGCCCGTGAGCAAGCCCTTTCCGAAGCTCACAGCGCCACCACCCCCACCGTTGTGATCACTAGCTGAAACAGCACGAGCGGCACCAAACCTTTCCAAGCGAGCGTCTGCAGCTGATCCTCTCGCATTCGCGGGTAGGCCACGCGCAGCCAGATCACCAGGAAGGAGACGACAGCTGTCTTGAGCAGGGTCCACAGCCAACCCAGCTGATCGCTCCACGGGCCCTGCCACCCGCCGAGAAACAGCACCGTGGTCAAGGAGGCGAGCACCACGATCCCGGCGTACTCAGCGAGCAGGAACAGCGCAAACCTGATGCCGGTGTACTCGGTGTAGGGACCGAAGATGATCTCGGCGTCGGCGACTGGCATGTCGAACGGCGGGCGTTGAAGCTCCGCCAGCCCAGCAACGAAGAACACCACCATGGCCGGCAGCTGCCAGAGCAACCACCAAGGGTTCCAAGCTGCCACGATGCCGGTCAACGACAGGGATCCGGCCGCCATCGCCACCGACACCGCAGCCAACACGAAGGGCAATTCGTAGGACACCAGCTGCGCCGCCACACGCAGACCTCCTAGCAGCGAGTACTTGTTGGCGCTCGACCAGCCCGCCATCAAAGAGCCGAGGACACCCACGCTCATCACAGCGAGAACGAAGAACAAGCTGACGTCAAGGCTCGAGGCGGCACCGTCGGGAGCGATCGGTATGGCGACCAGCACGACGAGGTAGGGCAGCAGCGCCACGGCCGGCGCCAGCTTGAACACAGACCTGTCAGCAGCCGCAGGCACCACGTCTTCCTTCTGGACGAACTTGACCCCGTCGGCCACGAGTTGAGCCCAGCCGTGGAAGCCGCCGGCATACATCGGCCCGACCCTGGCTTGCATGTGCGCCATGGCCTTGTGTTCGAGCTGTCCGACCAGCAAGGGCAGCACGAGGAAGGCGACGAGCACGATGCCCAGCCGCAGAGCCAGGTCCCACCAGTCGATCACGAGCCGCCCACCGTCGCCGTCAGTGCTTGAGTGCCTTGCCGCCTCACCTTAGCGACTGGCTGCAGCTCTGGGTCCCCCGTCAGCCGGACGACCCGTCGCTCCTCGGGTTAGGACCTGGCGGCTGGCTACTCCAGCGCGGCGGCTCGCAGCGCTCGCACGGCGGCTCGCTCGTCCCCGATGGGGCGACTCGACAGGAGAACGGCGACCCGATCGCCAGCGAGCACGTCGACTTCGCTCCACCGGCCGGCGTTGCCATAGTGGCGATCGCCCAGGTTGTACGTCGGTTGGGTCGCCAGCTTCCGCACCACCAGCCCAGCGGGACCGTCCGCTTCGTCGCAACCGTCCAGGAGTGTGGTGAGGCCGACGAAGTAGCCCCGGGCTTCGCGTGACGAGGAGAACTGCAGCACGACAACGCGTGCTGGGTCGTCAGTCGCCACGGAGCGGTACGAGCCCTGGAGCGCATGCGTGGGAACCGGCAACACCAGACCGGGCCGGTCAGCGCAACCGAGGGGCAGCGCCCCGTTGGCCGCCTCGTGCGGGTCGCGGGCGCGGACAGAGGTCCCGTTGCCGAGCCACCCCTCCTCCGTGCCACCTGGCTCGACATCCCGCTGCCAGCCTTTGCCCAGCAACGTCGGGTCCGGCACGTCAGCGCGGCTCAGCGGGCCGGCCTTTGTCGGTGCTGGGCCGCTCGGTTGTCGGACCGTGGCCGGAGCCTCCGCCGCGTTGTCGGGTGTCGCGGACGGCGCCAACCGGCTGGAGAATGCTGGGTCGAAGTGTTGGTAGTCCGGATGCGACCAGTAGCCACCCCATTGGAAGCCGAACCGTCTCAGCTGTGACGTGACCCTCGATGCCCCGAACAACATGCCGGGCCGCGCGTTACTCCGGTTGCGATAGCTCGCTCCTTTGCGATGCGGCCACCATCGCCCGCTGGAGTCCTGGTAGGGGTTGCGCACAGTGTTGATGTCGATGGCGGTGCCGTAGGAGTGCGGGGAGAGCGAATACGGGTCACCCGTCACAGCACGACAGTTGAACGCCGACGTGTTGTCGTGCCACATCGAGCGCGGGTCCGAGCCCCCGAACTCCGCCACTGAGATCAGGCTGCGGAAGGGGTAGCCAGTCCTGAGCGCCATACGCCAAACAGAGATCACCTCGGAGACGATCGAGGAGTGAACAACGAGAACGCCTCGCTTCACGACCCCGTTGTACTTCCGAAACGTCAACGAGACGTTGCGCAGTGAGCTCGCGCCGACCGGACACCCTGCATGCCACGTCGCCCCCAGCTCTTTGGTGGTCACACGTTCGACCTCGGGCGCCAGCACCACTCGCACCTCATAGCGTCGCGCCACGGAGACCTCTCGGGTGCCCCCGCCGGGGCGGGCGCCGTTCCACAGCGCCCGAACGCGCCACTTCCCAGGCTGACGGTTGGGCATCCGGTAGCCATAGCTGCCGTCAGCCCGTGTGGTGGTGGCTCCGAGCTTGCGCCAACGGCCATCTCGGAGCCTCTGCAGAACGATCCGGGCGGAAGCAACGGCCGGTCGAGTCTCGCCACTCATAGCCACATCGCCAAAGGTCACGTAACGCTGTCGAGCGTGAAGCGATAGTGAGCGGTTGAGCACCGTCAAGGTTTGGAGGTTCGACGTCTCGACCGTCTCTCCGTTAACGACATGGCGCGCGCGCAGCTCGATCGTCCTCGGTTGGCGAAGTGCGACCGTGAAGGAGAACCCGCCGACCGCGTCAGTCTTCGTGCGGAGCCACGGCGACCACCTTGCCCCATCGGCGCGACGGTCCAAGACAATGCGCTTGCCGGCCAGGCCCCCATCGCTGGTAGCCGTCAAAGTGCCGACGATCGACACCTCTCGCTCTTCGAAGACCTTGGGCGGGTGCGGGCGCTCCAGACTCAGATCGCTGACTGCCGGCACCTCTTCGGATGAGGTCTGACCTGCCGTCGTCGAAATCGATCCTGGCAGCGAGGCACGCTCGTTCGTGAGTCCGAAAGCCTGCCCGGTCACAGTCCAGATCATCAGGGCCGAGAACAGCAGCGAGTACGTCTGGGTGAGACGGCGATCAGCGAACACTGCGAGGCTCCTTCAAACACAAGTGACTCAATCGTCACTATCTGTATCCGTTAGGTTACCTTCTGTTAATCAAGCCCAGTGGCTGTTTCAGGTCTGCCTAGGCCCCCACTCATCGGGATCGGGTACGCCGGGCGGGCGGGTCCTGCGCCTGCTCGGGGCGGCGTCGGAGTCCGACTCGCCCGGATCCTTGGCACCCGGCCATGGTTTGGCCACCCGGGAGGCCAACACGAAGTCCTTGCGTAGCGGGTGACCCTCGAAGCCTTCGGGCAACAGCAGGGTGTCGAGAACACCATGGCCGGTGAAGTCGATCCCGAACATCTCGGAGGTCTCTCGTTCGTGCCACCCTGCTCCGGCATACACCTCGCATGTGCAGGCGATCGCCGGGGTTGCTGCTGGGATCCGCGCCCTCAGCAGCAAGGAGTCGACGTGCCCCACGCGAGGTCGAGCCACGTGGGCCACCACTGAGAAACCCGCTTCCAGTTCATCAACCGCGGTCAGGTAGTCGAAGAAGTCGCAGCCCAGCTGGTCTCGTGCAGTTCGCATCGACTCGAGCCAGGCGGCGGCCTCGACGTCGAGGGTGGCCGGTCCAAAACCGAGATCCGGTACGGCGGCATACACCTGGGCTACCTCATCGAGCCAGGTCACCTCGACTTCTCCGGCGGCAAGAGCCGCGGCCGCCGCAACCGACCTGCCAACGAACGCCGGGCGTCACCAGGTGGCGGTGGAGTATAACGGTCGACGAGGGACTCTCCGGCGATCTTCTCCTGCAGCTTGACGATGCCCTGGAGCAACGACTCAGGCCGCGGGGGACAACCGGGCACGTACACATCGACGGGGATGATCTGGTCCACGCCCTTCGTGACGCAGTAGGAGTCCCAGTATGGACCGCCTGAGTTGGCGCACGACCCGAACGAGATGACGTACTTCGGGTCGGGCATCTGCTCGTAGAGCCGCTGCACAGCGGGGGCCATCTTGTCGGTGACCGTGCCCGAGACAACCATCAGGTCGGCCTGACGCGGACCAGGAGCAAAGGGGATCACGCCCAAGCGGATGAAGTCATGTCGCGCCATCGACGTGGCGATGAACTCGATCGCGCAGCACGCCAGGCCGAAGTTGAAGACCCACAATGAGTAGGAGCGGCCCCAGTTGAGCAGATAGCGAGCCGGCTGGGGAGCAAGCTTCTGCAGTGGACCCAGGGTCGGCGCGGGCAGCGAGACGGGGGAGGGATGCCTCACCTGCGTGCCGACAGCAGGAGTCACGTCCATGTCAACACCCCCTTGCGCCACGCGTAGGCAAGCCCGATCGCGATGATGCCGATGAAGACACCCATCTCTCCTACTGTGATCCAACCGAGTTGCTCGAACACAGTGGCCCACGGGAAGAGGAACACCGCGTCGACAGCGAAGACGACATACAGGTAGGCGAAGATGTAGTAGCGCACGTGCATCTGCGCCCACCCCGAGCCGACGGGATCAACGCCGCACTCGTAGGTGAGCAGCTTCTGCGCCGTCGGACGGCTGGGTCGCAGCAGCCGGTTGCCGCTCAAGATCCCCGCGACCAGCCCGATTCCCAGAACCAGGATGGCGAGCACCGGCACATAGGAGCTGAGGTATGCCGAGTAGCCGTCGCTCATCACACCAAACTAGCGGCCCCGAGTGAGCCCTCGTCTCGTGGCCACCTGCGTTGGTCGATCTGAGCGGTCAGTCTTTGGCGTCCTTGCGCATGAACGCCAGCGCCGTCCCGCCGAGGATGACCAACAAGCTCAGCCAGTAGGTGATGCCATGACCGGGGTTGATGTCGATGGTGATCCCGCCAATCGACTGATCAGCGTCGTCACCGGGGACCACCAGGAGCGCGAGCAGTACACAGAGCGCAGCAACGCCGAAGGCCGCGAGCACACCGAGGCGGACGGCGCTCCTATTTGCGATAACTCCCAGCAGGCCGAGGATCATCAGCACCGCGGCAGCAAGGGCCATGAGTGCAGCAAACCATCCAAAAAACCCATGCCAGGCGTTTATGGAGCCTGCGTCGCTAGCGCCCGGCAGTTCTCCAAACAACGAGTCGTCGCCATCCACCTCGACCTGGAAGGTGTAGTAACCACTGAAGAGGGACAGCAAGAAAGCGGCGATACCGGTGCCCACGATGCCCCAGTCGAGAGGGTTAGCCCCTTGCAGCGCGATCTTGGCTTGATTGCCGCTCATGTTGGTTGAACGGGGCGACGAGGCACTTGGCTGTGCATAGCCGCCACTGGTGGACGTGGGGTCACCGTAGCTTCCTGCAGAGGGCGGTGTCTGCGGGGCGTTCGGGTCCGAGTAGCCGCCAGACGTCGGGGATGCGCCGACTTCAGAGGGGTCCGGCTGGTAAGCATCTGGCCCGGCGGGAACCGCAGTCCCCGTCGGGCCAGTGCCGCCGCTCCCGCTGGGAGGTCCGGTGTGGCTCGTCGGATCGTTAGGTCCAGCTCCGCCCGAGTAGCCGGGCGGCTGGTTAGGGTCAGAAGGCGGCTGGGGCGGTGGGACTGCACCAGACATCGGTGGCTCCTTCAGGACGGGCATCGGGGATGCGCAGCTTCCTTTCATGGTCTCGCGACCAGCGTCGAAATCCAGCCAATGGTGTATTTGTCCGATGCGGGCGTGTCCCAGGCGGGCGTCTTGAGGAGCAGGAAGGCGTCCCATCTCACGCGCACGGGGTCCGGTTCAGCGGGGTTGACTGGCGTAAACTTCATTCATTGCCTCCCGCAAAGTGGCACACCGCAATGCATGAAACCGAGGATGTAGTGACCAAACAGGTCAAGCAGCTTGATCGAGTCATCATCCGATTCGCTGGCGACTCCGGCGATGGGATGCAGCTCACCGGCGACCGGTTCACTCAAGAGACGGCGGCATTCGGCAACGACCTGTCGACGCTGCCCAACTTCCCGGCCGAGATCCGCGCGCCAGCCGGCACGCTGCCCGGTGTGTCGTCGTTCCAGCTCCATTTCGCCGACCACGACATCTTGACCCCCGGCGACGCGCCCGATGTGCTGGTCGCGATGAACCCCGCCGCTCTGCGCGCCAACATCAAAGACCTTGCGCCCGGCTCGACCATCATCATCGACACGCACGACTTCACCCCTCGCAACCTCAGCCGGGCGGGGTATGCCGAGAATCCGCTCGAAGACAACTCGCTGGATAGCTACAGCCTGCACCAGGTCGACCTGACCGCATTGACCGTCGAGTCGGTCAGAGAGTTCGGTCTGAGCCGCAAAGACTCGTCCCGCGCCAAGAACATGTTCAGCCTTGGCCTGTTGTCGTGGCTCTACGGACGCCCGGTCGAATCAACCGAGCAGTTCCTGGCGAAGCGCTTCGGAAAGTTGCCTGACATCCGCGATGCCAATCTCGCTGCCTTCCGGGCGGGCTGGAACTTCGGTGAGACCACCGAGACATTCGCGGTCTCCTACGAGGTCAAGCCGGCCCCGATGCGCAGCGGCACCTACCGCAACATCTCCGGAAACCTGGCACTCAGCTACGGGCTGGTGGCGTCGTCAGTGCAGTCGGGCCTACCGCTTTTCCTGGGCGCCTACCCCATCACCCCCGCATCTGACATTCTCCACGAGTTGAGCAAGCACAAGCGTTTCGGGGTGACGACGTTCCAGGCCGAGGACGAGATTGCGGGCATCGGTGCCGCACTCGGCGCCTCGTTCGGTGGTGCGCTTGCCGTGACAACCACGTCGGGACCAGGTATTGCGCTCAAGGGCGAGACGATCGGCCTGGCTGTGTCGCTCGAGCTGCCGCTGATTGTTGTCGACGTACAACGTGGTGGTCCATCGACGGGGTTGCCGACCAAGACCGAGCAGTCCGACCTGCTGCAAGCGATGTTCGGCCGCAACGGCGAGGCGCCGGTCCCCATCATCGCGCCACAGTCGCCGGGCGACTGCTTCGACGCGGCGCTCGAGGCAGCCCGCATCGCGATCACGTACCGCACTCCGGTCATGCTGCTCTCCGACGGGTATCTCGCCAACGGGTCCGAGCCTTGGCAGCTTCCCGACATCGCCGAGCTGCCTCGGATCGAGGCCAACTTCGCCACCGAGGCCAATCACGAGACCGAGACCGGTGACCACGAGTTCTGGCCCTATCAACGTGACCCGCAGACGCTGGCCCGCCCCTGGGCCGTCCCAGGCACGGCCGGTCTCGAGCACCGCATCGGGGGGCTGGAAAAGGCCGACGGCCACGGCAACATCTCCTACGACCCGACCAACCATGACCTGATGGTGCGCACGCGTCAGGCCAAGGTCGACCGCATTGCCGACACGATCGGGCCGCTCGCGGTGGAGGACCCCTCTGGCAAGGCTCGCCTGCTGGTGCTGGGCTGGGGATCTACGTATGGCCCGATCGGCGCCGCCTGCCGAAGGCTGCGCAACCAGGGCTTGCACGTGGCCCAGGCGCACCTGCGTCATCTCAACCCGTTCCCGACTAACGTCGGTGAGGTAATGGGACGCTATGACCGCGTCGTCGTACCCGAGATGAACCTAGGGCAGCTGGCTTTGCTGCTCCGTGCGAGATATCTGGTCGACGTGTTGGCCTACAACCAGGTGCGCGGCGTGCCGTTCAGCGCTGCTGAGCTCGAAGACGTCTTCACCACTACCATCGAGGGACTTCACTCATGACCATCGACCTACCTCTGTCGCAATCGCCGGGCCTACGCGGCGTGCCGCTTGCCGACGTACCGGCAAACCGGAAGGAGTTCACCTCCGATCAGGAGGTCCGGTGGTGCCCTGGCTGCGGCGACTACATCGTCTTGGCAGCCGTCCAAGGTTTCTTGCCCTCACTCGGCCTCCGGCGCGAGAACATCGTCTTCGTCTCCGGTATCGGTTGCTCGTCCCGCTTCCCCTACTACCTTGACACCTACGGCATGCACTCGATCCACGGCCGGGCGCCCGCCATCGCGACTGGGCTCGCCACCGCTCGCTCGGACCTGTCGGTGTGGGTGGTGACCGGAGATGGAGACGCGCTGTCGATCGGGGGCAACCACCTCATCCATGCGATGCGACGCAACGTCAACATGACGATCCTGCTCTTCAACAACCGCATCTACGGGCTCACCAAGGGGCAGTACTCCCCCACGTCAGAGCCGGGCAAGATCACCAAGTCGACCCCGATGGGCTCGATCGACCGGCCCTTCAACCCGATCTCGCTGGCGCTCGGCGCCGAGGCGACGTTCGTGGCTCGCACCCTCGACTCCGACCGGGCGCACCTCACCGAGGTGCTTAAGGCGGCGGCGTCACACCGCGGCACCAGCCTGGTGGAGATCTATCAGAACTGCCCGATCTTCAACGACGGCGCATTCGACGTACTCAAGGACAAAGACGAGGCCGAGGCTCGGCTGGTGCGGCTCGAGCACGGTCAGCCGGTGCGCATCGGCGAGCGAGAGTTCACTCACGACGCGCACGCCGACAATCCGACACAGGCGTTCGAGATCTCACGGCTCGACGACGGCACGATGGCTCACGTGCCGATTGGCATCTTCCGTCAGGTGGAGCGGCCGACGTATGACGACGAGGCCCGCTCACAGATCGCCGCCGCTAAGAGAGAGCTCGGTGACGGCGATCTAGCGGCCCTGCTTGCGGGCAGCGACACCTGGACGGTCAGCGGCGCTCAGTCGTGAAGATCCCGCTGTAGGACCGCCTGTACTTCACGCTGCGCGGAGTCTGCAGCCGCCAGTAGTGGCGGCCGGTGCGCGGCGCGCCCACCTTGAAGCTGTAACGGCCGCGGTCTGTGGTCGTGGTGGTCGCCACCTGCCGCCACGAGCATTCTGCGCAGTTCCGCTTGTCCAGGGAAACGACATGGTGGCCATAGCGCGGAACGACCCGCCCATGAAAGCGGCCGCTTCCATCTTCGAGCCGTGCGTTGAAAAGTCGATAGACAGTGACGCCGGTGACGCGCCGAGAACGCTGCAGCTGGGCGTTGCCTCTGAAGACCACGCGATAGGACGCATTGGCGCGAGCCCTGGTTTGGAATCTGAACGACGGATGGCGGCGCTCATTGGTCCGGCGGGTCTCGAGGTGCACCCAGCGCGTGTTCCCGTCGATCTTGCGATAGAGGCGCACGTGCACATCCTTGACGGCGCCTCGGCGATCGCCCACCCTGGCCAACACCTGGCCTCTGATCCTGACGTCCTTGCCGTACCGGCGACTGTGGTCGAAATCGAGAAACCGCACAGTGGTGTTGAAGCCACTGGGGGCCGCTTGAGCAACGGTCAGAGGCGCAGGTGTCGCACGGCCTGCCGGCGTAGTAGCAGTGGCGGCGCTCGGCAAGGCCAGCAGACTGACAGCGGTGAACCCGATCAGCGCTGAACGTAGTGACTTCATGGAAACAGAAACCCAACTTCTCGACAATCGGCTTTGAGGAACCGGCCGATGTGGGGTGAAACGACCGATTCCATCTGGTGCACGGTAGACGGCGACCTACACCATCTCCAAACCTGCCGGTGAAAGCGGCCTCGAGATGGCCGCTAGAGCCACCCGCAATCCGACGCCAGTGTGCGTCTCTCGTCACATCCCGACGCGTCTGGATGGAGATGACGCTCGGATACCATCGGCCGCATGTCGGAGGATCGTCGTGGGCTGTGGCTGGGCGTCGCTGCCTACGTGATGTGGGGGCTCTTTCCTCTCTACTGGCCGCTGCTCGAGCCGGCCGGTGCGGTCGAGATCTTGGCGCACCGAGTGCTGTGGTCCCTCGTCTTCATGGGCGCTTTGCTGCTGTTGCTGCGTCGAGCCAACACATTGCGGGCGATCTGGGCTGATCCACGCGTGCGTTACAGCATGATCGGCGCCGGCATCTTCATCGGGTTCAACTGGGGCACCTACATCTGGGGCGTAAATCACGACCACGTCGTCGAGACCTCCCTCGGTTACTACATCAATCCGCTTGTCACTGTGCTGTTCGGGGTCACTTTGTTGGGCGAGCGTCTACGCCGCTGGCAGTGGGTGGCGCTGGCTATCGGCACGGTGGCTGTCTTGGTGCTCAGCTTCGAACTGGGTCGTCCGCCGTGGATCGCCTTGATCTTGGCGTTCAGCTTCGCGCTTTACGGCCTGCTCAAAAAGACAGCAGGGACCGGACCGGTCGAGGGGCTCGTATTCGAAGGCTTCGTCCTCGCCCCGATCGCGCTTGCCTACCTCAGTTGGCTGACGTACGTCGGGCAAGCCCAAGCCTGGTCGCAAGGGGTCGACCACGTGACCCTGCTGGCCACCACCGGCTTGGTCACGGCCATCCCCCTTCTCTGCTTTGCGGGTGCGGCCAACCGAATTCCGCTCAGCACCCTCGGCTTGTTGCAGTACATCGGTCCAACCCTGCAGTTCATCATCGGGGTCTGGCTTCTCGACGAGCCAATGCCCGCGGTGCGTTGGGCGGGCTTCGCTTTGGTGTGGCTCGCCTTGATCGTGCTCACCGTCGACTCAGTGATGGCCTACCGCCGCCGCAACGACATCCCCTCGACCAAGGCGCCGGAGCTCGCCCCGCTTTGATGGCGTGTCGGCCAAACATCGGCGTCTCGACGCGACAATGACCGTGATGATCACGGCGACGTACGGCGAAGCATCACCGGCCCTACCGCCCCTGCTCGTGACCTTGACCCTCGATCCCGTCTCACAGCACCGATTCGACGAGCTGCGACGGGCTCACTTCCCGCCCGAGCGTAATCACCTCGCGGCTCATGTCACTCTCTTCCATCATCTGCCCGGTGTGAGTGAAGAAGCCGTCGATGCGGCGTTGGCGCGTGCATCGCGCCGTGCACCGTTTGAGCTCCATGTCACAGGCGTCGCGGCGCTAGGGCGAGGCGTGGCCTACACCCTGGCTTCCCCGGAGGTAATGGCGTTGCACAGCCAGCTGACCGCCGCCTGGGCACCACTGTTGACCCGCCAGGACAGACGCCCCCTCTGGCCGCACATCACCGTGCAGAACAAGGTCTCCCCCGAGCGAGCGGCAGCATCGCTGGCCGAGTTGAGGGGGGACTTCACCCCGCAGACCGTCACCGCCGAGGGGCTACAGCTGTGGCATTACCTGGGTGGGCCATGGGAGCCGGTCCGCCGCTTCCCTTTCCACTGACACGTGGCGTCAGCGCGATACTCCCGCTACTGCGCAATGAGCTGGATCTCGACCCCGATCGCCGCGTAGGTTCCGAGCGCCCGCGCGTCGCGGGTCACGAGCGGCACCTGACCATGCCGCGCCGCCAGGGCAACCAACGCGTCGTACACCGCTCCACCGGCCACGCCGACCGAAGCCAACACGCGGGGCAGGTCAGACATGGCTCGAGTGTCTGGACCAAGGGGTTCCCCGAATCTCGACTCGATCAGCCGAACCGCGTCTTGGGGAGTGACGCGGGCATCAGCCGGCAGTCGGGTCAGCACAGAGTATGTCTCTGCCAGCGACTGATGGGTGAGCACTGGTCGCCGTGCGCCAAAGTGACCTCGAACCACGGTGTGCTCGGGATGGCTGCGCACCAGGAGTGGGATAGCTGCGCTGGTGTCACACGCCACCTGGTTCATCGTCTGCCGGCGTCGATCAGTCCGAAGACGATGTCATCGGTGACCACCGTTGCCGACTCCGCCACCAATCCGCCATCTTCCTCGCGGAGTCTCGCTGTTCGACCCGCAGGTACTAGCTGGAGACCGGCTCCGTACAGACTCACGTCGATCAAACTGCCAGGGAGCAGCCCTAGCGCTTCTCTCAACACCTTGGGTACGACGAGCCGGCCGGCGCCATCGATTGTGGTTTCCATGGCATTACTTTACCACCGCTTTACCACCGAATGCCTTCTCGCGTCGAGCCGGGGCCGTCCGAACACCTGATATCCCGCGAATCAAGGCCATGGCGGCGACGGTTTGCGGGATATCAGGTGTTCGGTCCGCGAGGAGGGGCGGTGAGGAAGGCCCGGAGGGCGGCGGCCAACTCGCCTGGGGCGTCTTCGGCCATGTGGTGACCGCTCTTGATCGAGCCGCCTCGAACATCTGGCGCCCAGGACTTCCAGATCTCAAGCGGGTCGGCGTACAGGTCAGCCAAGTCGTCGTCGGATGACCACATCACCAGCGTCGGGCATCCGATCTGCCGACCAGCAGCCATGTCGGCTGCGTCGTGGGCGCGGTCGACACTCAGCCCAGCCCGATAGTCCTCGCACATGGCGTGGACCGTCGCCGGGTCGTGGATGGCGCGTTGCCGATCGGCGAAGTTCTGCTCTCCCATTGCTACGGGGCCGCCTCCGTACCACGCATCCGGGTCGGCGTTGATGACGCGCTCGGCCGGTTTCGCAGTCTGCCCGAGAAAGAACCAGTGCCACCAGGCTGAGGCGAACTTGGCGTCAGCTCGAGCGAGCGCCGCACCGATCGGGACCGAGTCCAGCACCACGAGTCGGCTCGCCACCTCAGGGTGGTCGAGAGCCACCCGCAACGCGACGTAACTCCCGCGGTCATGCCCGACGACCGCAAACCGCTCGTGCCCGAGGTGACGCATCAAGGACACGATGTCAGTGGCCATCGCTCTCTTGGAGTACGACGAATGGTCGCCGGTCTCGGGAGGGTTGCTCGACTCGCCATACCCACGAAGGTCGGGACACACGACCGTGAAACTGTCGGTCAGCAGCGGGGCGACTCGATGCCAGGTGGTGTGCGTTCGCGGGTGGCCATGAAGCAACACGACCGGCGGACCGTCACCGCCGTGGCGAACGCGCAGCGTGACCTCACCGACGGTTATCCGTTCCACCTTGAACCCCGAGAACATCCCCGCCCCTTCCAGCCGGTCAGCGACCGGCAATTTTGCCCCAGGGCTTAGCCCAATGTTCATTTAGGGGCTATGCAGCAAGCCTGCCGCCTCACTAGTGTGACAAGCGTCCGCTCGAAGAGAGCTCATCCCGGTTCGAGGAGTTGCCCATGACTGAACGCCGCCTGCTACCCGTGCTAACCGCACCACCCACCACCCGGCACGGGTCGCGCAGTCTGATGACTTGCAAGTTCCGGTGCGGCAACGCCTGCGACCACCGCGAGCCCAACACGTCCGACAACACCCACATCGGAGAGATCTTGGCCGCGGCGATAACTCGGCGATCCATCCTGCAGGGCAGCGCTGCTGGGGCGGCGACCCTGGTCATCACGGGTGCCAGTGGATCGCTCGCAGCTGCCTCTGCGACTGGCTCTCGATCGGCCACTGATACAACAGGGCCTGCGGCACTCGAATTCAAACCGGTCCGGCCGAATAAGCGTGACAAAGTCACCGTGCCCGACGGCTACCGGTATGACCTCATCGCGCGTTGGGGCGACCCCGTGGTCGCCGGTGCACCCGCCTTCGACGTCTACAACCAGACGCCGAAGGCTCAGTCCATGCAGTTCGGGTACAACTGCGACTACGTCGGTCTGGTGAAGATGCCCGGGGAGCGTGGAAAAGCGATCATGGCTGTCAACCATGAGTACACCGACGAGGTGCTCATGTTTCCCGACGGCTACAACGATGCCCTCATCAAGCGCATCGCGATGCAGGCGCACGGCATGTCCGTCATCGAGATTCACCGTGGTCGCGAGCCTGGGTCGTGGCGACGTACCCGGCCAGCAAACACCAGATACAACCGCCGCATCACGGCGACGACACCCATGCGGCTGACCGGTCCGGCTGCCGGTGACCGTCGACTCAGGACCAGCGCCGACACCACGGGGCGTCATGTGCTCGGGATGCTGAACAACTGCGCGGGCGGCGAGACCCCTTGGGGGACCATCTTGACCGGCGAGGAGAACTTCAATCAGTACTTCGACGCGAGCGGCGAGCTCGACTCGCGGTACACCGAGTCCTACGACCGCTATGGCCTCACCGGTGAGGACAGTCGCGGCTGGAGCGAGGTCGACGAGCGCTTCGACCTGACCAACGAACCGCACGAGCCCTTCCGCTTCGGCTACATCGTTGAGGTCGACGTCCTGAATCCCGATAGCACGCCGAAAAAGCGCACGATGCTCGGCCGGATGAAGCACGAAGGCGCCACCATCGAGATCTCAGATACCGGACGCGTCGTCGCCTACATGGGCGATGACGAGCGCGGTGACTACATCTACAAGTTCGTCTCGCGCGACGACTACGACTCGTCCGGCACCAAGGCAGCTCGTGGCCATAACCTGCACCTCCTCAACAGAGGCACCTTGTATGTCGCGCGGTTCAACGGCGACGGCACCGACGACGGCCTCTACGACGGTTCGGGTGTCTGGATTCCCTTGACTTCCGACACCGAGTCGTTCGTCTCCGGCTTCAGCGTGGCTGACGTCCTGATCGACACCCGGCTCGCCGCCGAC
Organism: Nocardioidaceae bacterium; assembly: GCA_013696975.1. Lineage (GTDB taxonomy): Bacteria > Actinomycetota > Actinomycetes > Propionibacteriales > Nocardioidaceae > JACCZJ01. The sequence goes on from JACCXO010000027.1 coordinate 18,095, forward strand.
AAGGTGAACCCGACCCGGATGGACCGGCCGGAAGACATCCAGGCAAACCCTGTCACCGGCAAGGTTTACTGCGCCTTGACCAACAACTCAGACCGCGGAGTCGAGTACCCCACCGACGAGGCCAACCCCTTGGCCAGCTCTCTGGTGCGAGAGGAACTGCGCGGTCCACTCGTCACCGCGAGCGGTAACCGCAATGGCTACGTCATGGAGATCACCGAGAGGCACAACGACCACGCGGCAGAGTCCTTCCGGTGGGTGTTGTTCTTGGTCTGTGGAGACCCGGAGGATCCTCGGACGTACTTCGGCGGTTTCCCGAAGGACCGGGTGTCCCCCATCTCCTCCCCGGACAACGTGGCGTTCGACCAGGTGGGCAACTTGTGGATCTCGACCGACGGCAACGCGCTCGGCTCCAACGACGGGCTGTTCGCCGTACCGGTCGAAGGGAGTCAGCGCGGACACGTCCGGCAGTTCCTCACGGTGCCGGTGGGCGCCGAGACCTGCGGGCCGCTCATCAAGGGAGAAACCGTCTTCGTCGCAGTGCAGCACCCCGGCGAAGTCGACGGGGCAACCTTCGACAACCCGGCGAGCACCTGGCCTCACACCGACCCGTTCCCGCGGCCCTCTGTGATCTGCTCCTACCGCTTCGACCAGTAGGGCAGGCCGAGTAGCCGATATAGCGTCTGCCGGCGTAGGCCCCCGGATGAGTCGGCAGACGCGGGATCCTCGAAAGCTCAGGGAATGTGCGGCTCCCAGTCGGTCAAGAGGTGCGGATAGTAACGAGGTCGCAGAGGGCGGAGAGGGCGCCTCTCGCTGGTATGTCGGGCAAGGACTCCAGCGAGGCTCGCGCCGCCGCCGTATGCCGTGCGACCTCGTCGCGGGCGAGCTGCATGGCTGGGCTGCGACGCAACAGGTGCAGCGCCTCGGCATGCTGATCACCGTCGACGAGGGGGTTGGACAGCAGCTCGCGAAGCCGGCCCTGGGAGTCGCCCGGAGAGTCCAGCGCCAGCAGCGTCGGCAGCGTCGGCACTCCTTCACGAAGGTCGGTGCCTGGCATCTTGCCCGAGTCGGAGGTCTCACTCGAGATGTCGATGATGTCGTCGGACAGTTGGAACGCCGTACCGATGGACTCTCCGTAGTCAGTCAAGGCGCGTTCGATCCTGCTGCTTGTGCCCGAGAAGCGAGCGCCGAACCGGGCCGACGTCGCAATCAGCGAGCCAGTCTTGTCAGCGACCACCGACAGGTAGTGAGCCAGCGCGTTGTCACCGCCACGAGGTCCGACCGTCTCGCGGATCTGCCCCTGCACCAGCCGTGCGAAGGTTTCTGCCTGGATGCGCACCGCATCCGAACCGAGCTCGGCCACGATCTCGGAGGCCCGGGCGAACAGGAAGTCCCCCGTCAGGATCGCGATCGAGTTGTCCCAACGTGCGTTGGCGCTCTGAGCGCCGCGGCGCAGGTCGGCCTCGTCCATGACATCGTCGTGGTAGAGCGTCGCCAAGTGGGTCAGCTCCACCACCAAGGCCGACGGTACGACGGCAGCAGATCGCGCGTCGCCGAACTCGGAAGCCAACACCACCAGCATCGGGCGAAACCGCTTGCCACCGGCTTCGAGTAGGTGGTGGGCGGCCTCGTTGACGAAGTCGAAGTCAGACTCGACCGCGACAGCGAGCTCCTTCTCGATCTCGAGCAGCTTGGAACGCACACGTGACTCGAGCTCAGAGTCGACGAATGGCAACCCCAAAGACGTCGGTGTCACGAGCGGCTCCCCATCAGCGAATGAACCCCCCGGCCTGGCGAGCCAGGTCGAGGACAGGCTGCGGCACAACGCCGAGCACCAACGTCATCGTCGCACCCACAGTGATCGTGACCGTCGTCAGGATGCTCGGAACCGCGACCGTAGGCCCGTCGCCCACCGGATCGGAGAAGAACATGACCGCGATGACACGCACGTAGAAGAAGGCCGCCACCGCGCTCATCAGGACCGCCAACACCACCAGCGGCCAAGCCCCACCGGACCACGCCGTCGTGAAGACCGCCCACTTACCGGTGAAACCACTGGTCAGCGGTATGCCGGCGAACGCCAACAAGAAGAAGGCGAAGACACCAGCCACGATCGGCGCCTCTTTGCCCAAACCGGCCCAGCGAGACAGATGCGTCGTCTCGCCGCCGGCATCTCGCACCAGCGTGACAACCGCGAACGCCCCGATGGTCGCAAACCCGTAGGCGACCAGGTAGAACAAGACGGCTTGCAGACTCGTGATCTCCCCTCCTGCCACCTCGACACCCTGTTGCGTCCCGACCAACCCGGTGATGATGAAACCTGCATGCGCGATCGACGAGTAGGCAAGCATCCGCTTGATGTCCGTCTGCGTGATGGCGACAACCGACCCGATTGCCATCGTGAGAGCCGCGACGACCCACATCATAGGCAGCCAGTCCCAGCGAGCACCGCCAAGCCCCACGTAGAACACTCTGAGCAAGGCTCCGAATGCCGCGATCTTGGTGCAAGCCGCCATGAAGGCAGTGACCGCGGTCGGTGCGCCTTGGTAGACGTCGGGCGTCCAGGCATGGAACGGAGCAGCTCCGACCTTGAAAAGCAAGCCGACGGCCAGCAGCCCCATACCGGCCAAGAGCAAAGTGCTCGAGCCCACCCGTGATGAAACGGCGGCGGAGATGTCGGCCAACTGCACGCTGCCGGCGTACCCGTACACGAGCGCAGTTCCGTAGAGGAAGAACGCCGAAGAGAAGGCACCGAGCAGGAAGTACTTGAGCGCTGCCTCCTGGCTGATCAGCCGACGGCGCCGAGCCAGCCCGCACAGCAGATAGAGCGGCAGCGACAGCACCTCGAGCGCCACGAACATGGTCAGCAGGTCGTTGGCTGCCGGGAACAGCATCATGCCGCCGATCGCGAACATCATCAGCGGGAACACCTCGGTGTGCTCAACCCCCTGCGACGACGCCTCTCGCTCCGCCTCAGTTCCGGGCAACGCGGCGGCTTGCCCGGCAAAGGCGGTGACCCCGCCCTCGAGCTGCCGCTCGGCGAAGAGCAGAACGCTGATGAGCGAGAGC